>CAZSSN010000001.1:0-43559 GCA_964609785.1 uncultured Candidatus Saccharibacteria bacterium
ACTTCATATATAACATTCGCACTCCCCAACTCCCCCACATTCTTTTTCCAATTGGCAGGATGAAGAAAGACGAGGTGAAGAAGCTAGCTAAGAAGATTGGTTTACCTAATGCTGATAAAAAAGAAAGCATGGGATTATGCTTTGTAGGTAAAATCCGTCTTAAGGAATTTTTGGATCAAAAGTTAAAGCCTAAGCCTGGAAAAATAGTTGCCATTAGTGCAAAAGATGGAGGCAGGCTAGTCACAACTAAAGTTATAGGTGAGCATGAAGGTCTGGCGTATTATACAATTGGCCAGCGTCAGGGTGTGCGTGTTGGTGCCGGCGGTCCTTGGTATGTAGCTCGCAAAGATCTGAAAAAGAATGAACTGTTGGTCACCAACGACCCGAACGATAGCATGCTCGAAACTACTGAAGTGGAATTACACTCTGTAAATTTTATTACCACTCCCCTGTCTTTATCTAACAAAAAAGATGCAACTTCGGGCGGTAAACCTGAAGCTAAGTTGCAAGCTCGGTTCAGACATCAAGGTGAATTGGTTCCACTAACTTTAACCAAGCTTGGCGCTGATCGCTACCATGTGAAATTTAAAAAACCTCAGCAAGCAGTTGCTAGCGGCCAAAGTTTAGTGATGTACGATGGCAAAGTTTGCGTGGGAGGCGGGGTAATAGTATAAATTAATTAGTTATGCTATGATGCTCCAGCTATGAAACTACCTTCGATATTACAAAGAATCTTGCCTATATTGAGGCAAACAAAAAACTACGCCCGAATTGTAGGCGTAATCTTATTTGCTATTGGTTTAATTGGATTCGCTTTTCGATCCGATAACTCTTTGCCCGATTTATATTTGGGTGGGGCATTACTGCTAGGATTCTGGGGAATCGTTAGCGGTCTATTAGACGGTGGTCCCGCTAGCACTGCTTCTACTCAAGAATCTGATCAAATTTAACTGTATCCAAGAGGGTATAGAACTCATTGATTTGAGTGGTGTTTGTGCTGCCGTCAAAAGTATAATAGTACTCCCCTGTTTTCAAACCAACTAAACTTTGAGCAACGCTAAAGCCTTCTTGTCCGCCAATTTTGATTGGTGTTTTCTCTAAGCCATCTAATCCAAAGTAGCCATCTTCGGATATGTAGATATGCATATCAGGAAATTTTGTTCCTGGGTTTAGGACTATGTCATAAAAACCCATCTTGTTTATTGAAGACTTAATGGTCCAATTCGCTGGATAGAGAAAGGCGAGTGGGTATGCTTTATCTTGATACTGTTTCCAATCCGTAGTTTCTAATTTAACTATTGGGTTTTCTTTGATCACTTCCTGCTTTTGGCTCTTATCTTTTAGGGGTGGAGCATTACGCAAAGAAAAATCTGCTACATAAGTGGCGAAGTGCAATGCAACGTAGGTTAATAGTAGAGAGATTACTAGGAGACCTATGAAGATTCTGGAACTACGTGGGATATGTTTCATTGGTTTGTATTTATTTCAACGTTGTTTTCAATCTTGTCGCGAATGGCATCTTTGTTCTCTAGAGTTGTTTCGAACACTTGTTTAAGATCGGCTTGGGTTCCGCAGTAATATAAATTCTTTGTTAAGTTTGCGCAGTACCCAGGATTTTTTTGGACATAAGAGTATTTTGGTAAAAACCAAAACAATCCCCAAATGAGAGCGGCGATTAAAAGATATATTACGTACTTTCCGATTTTCAGCATTTTTGTTTCGTGTGCAGTTTTACTAGCCTGAACTTTCATTAATTATATCACAATTTTGATGTCTTCAGCTAATCTTGATAGAATCTTCAGTTTTCCTTATAATTGATAAGCTACATCAAAGTCTTGTTAACAAATATTGGGGTATAGCCAAGCGGTAAGGCAAGCGGTTCTGGTCCGCTGATCCCAGGTTCGAATCCTGGTACCCCAGCCACCTCGTGCTAGCACGAGGAGCGTATAAGGATCGCCGAAGAGGCGATTTTTTGTTATTATCAATATATGAATCAACTTCCAGAAAAAGGAACAAAAGAATACGCATTAGCAGATGTGCTTTCTAGACCCAATACAATCAATGGTTTGTATAGAAAACTAAAATTGCCTTTGGAATGGGAACATTTGAAGAAAAAAGATGCTGTCTACATAACACACCTCGCAGATTTGGCAGATAGGGCGATACAAGAAGCTATTGATAGTGGAAAAGATTTGGACAACGATAAAGTTCAAGAAGAGTTGTCAGCTGCGGTATATGGAGGTGCGACAGGTGCTTATTTTGCAATGAGCTATTATAAATTTCTACGTTTTTTAGGTTTGCGTAAATAGATTTGACGGTTCTAGCCGAAAGTATGCTTAAAAGTCAAAAAAACGCCATCTGGGCGTTTTTTTGTGTCTCTTTGACATATAAGAGCCTAACCAAAATAGATTGACTGTAGTGTTAAAAAACCTTTCAAATTATTACCAGCGTTCCATATTAGAAAATTGTAGATAATAATCAATCCCTTCGGCTGAAATTGAAGGATTAAATTCTTTTATAACTTTCTCAACCACTTCCTGAGTTATTGGAGTATCTTCCTTAACACCCACTCTTGCAGAATTATCAGTGATTAATTCAATGTCTGAACTGACAAAGTTACGTTCTGTCATTTGTGCTAATTTGTCGTAATCAATTTCTCCTTCAAGTGGGCGACCTGACAGGTATAGTTTAAACAGTTCTCTGCGAGCTTCATAATCTGGTGGTGGAATGAAAATGCGTTTATCCATACGACCTGAACGTAAAATCGCATGGTCTATTTTATCTGGAAAATTTGTAGCACCTATTACTAATACTTTATTATCCGAGGCATTATCAAGCTGCATTAAAAACTCGTTTACTTCTTCTTCCTTGTATGCCGAATTAGAATCTAGCTTTTCTCGCTTGGGTACTAACCCAGATATTTCATCAATGAAAACTATTGATGGGGCTTTTAGACGAGCCATCTCAAAAACTTTTGCAATTTTATTGGAGGTTTCATGAATAAATGGACTTCCAACATCTGAGTGCTTAAGTTCAACGAAATTATACTTAAGTTCTTCCGCCAACTTTTTTACTATGAAAGTTTTGCCAACACCAGGTGGGCCATAAAGTAATATCCCATTAGGCAGACTTAGTTTATATTTTTTATATTTCTCTGGATTTACTAAAGGTTCAATAATATCTCGGATAAAAAGAGCCTTTAATTCCTTCATACCTGCTACTTCATCAAAGCCTTTACGCACAGTTAATTCTTCAATAATTTGAGTAATACGTTCCTGAGAATGCTCGGATATTATTATACCAAGGTACTCTTTGTTACCCACTCGAATAGTTACCAAGTTATATTTACCTTGGCTCACAACTTCCTCTGGACGAATGTTAGTAAACAAGTACAAAAAACTCTCATCTGACAGCGAATAGATTTCTGTGAAGAATATTTTATCAATCCGTTTTTTTACAGTTAAACCATCGTTTACTGAGAAGCCGTTAAATAATATTGGTTTAGTTATTGAAGTCATTAGTTTGGTGAACAGTTATTTCTTAAAAAATTATTATAAGTTTCAACCTTTTGATTATAAGAGTCGATCTTGGCATCTAAACTATTAAACTGCCTTTCATAAGTAGAATGTTTGAGGTTGTAATCGTCAATTAAGTTATTGTATCTGTTTATGAGGAACTGGGAAGAGTACTCATTTACATACATTGAATCAATTTCAGATTTCAATCTATTTAATTCACTTTCTTTTAGGTCAACTGACGATTGATCTGATTCTATCGAACTTTTCTCAAAATCGGATGGCTCTAATGTGGTTGCTTTGGCGTTGTTTGATAGACTGCAATAATAAACTTTACCATTTTCGTCTGTAAATTTATAGGTTTCTTCTGTAGGAGTACCTGCGGTTGTTGTTGGTACTGTAGAGGGGGTTGAGTTACCGCTTGAACTTATAGAGCTAGAATCGTCTGGGGTTGTGGCTACTATAACGATGGTGCCTAAAATAATCAACGAAGCAATAGCTCCAATAATAAATTCTACCTTTTTTCTACGAGTTTTGTTAACCCACCACCATTTAAGTCTGCCTATAGAATAAGAAGAAGTAGGTTTTTCTCGACGACTAGGAAATGTTTCTTTCTGATAATGGGGTCGTGTTTTAGAATCCTCAGTTTTGTCTGAGTCGAGAAATTCTAAATCAAATTCTAAATGTTCTTTTGCCATGCTTAATCCTTATTCCTTATAACATAACTTGCGATCCAAAAGAGTATTCCAATTCCATAAAACCAAACGGTAAACCATCCAATGACATAGCAAACATTTGCTATCTGAACATTTTGACGAATACGTTTGAACAATGGCATTAATCCACCCCACATATAACAATCTATAAGAATACTCAATGCGTATTTATCCATATCACCCTCAGCAAACTTCTCGTTTACTTCCTTTTGTAGATTAGCTTTCCACTCATCAATAGTGCTCAAGCTTTTACTAGAAGCTAGTGCGACCATATCACTAACTTGTTTGAGAATCTTTTTAACTCCATCTGGATCTAATCCATCAAATACTTCCAAGTTAGCGAATAGGAAATTTCCAGCCTCTGTAAAATTTTGTTGTGCTAAGTCATATTGAGTGCTATCTATAAATTCTTTACCTAGTTGCGATTTTTTAAAAGCAAACATAGTAACAGCTAGTTTTTTCTGATTCAATAATGCTTTTTCTAAATCCTTATCACTGGTTGGTAATTGTGTATTTATAAGGTCTATTGCTTCTTTAAACTTTTCCTCAGAGATTAAATCTGTGATTGGATTTATTGCAGTATTATATTTCTCATTATTCTTTATCGTATTTATGTCTGCTTGTATTTTATGTTCCATACCTACCGAGCCAGCAATCTTCATTGTTATAGCAAACAAAGCTAGACACTTATTATTAGTGTCCAAGTTATTGTTATAAATATCTAAAATAACACTACGAATTGAGGTGACCGCCTTGTCTCTAATAGTTTTTGTCTCGCTGTCTTCATATAGACCTAAATCTATAAGAGTATTAAGCTGAATTTGTATTTTGTGAATACCGTCTTTCAACTCCTTTAATTTAACATCCAAGTCTGTTGTTATTTCCGTAATTTTTATTCGTTCAATGTCTGCGACTATTGAATGAATGTTATTATAAATAGGATTAACAATATCTGAAGTTGCTTTTTCTCCCTTAACACCAAACTCAGTAGAAAATTCAGTGAAAAAAGAATTGTCATTTTGTTTTTGACTTATTTCGGTGTAGATGTCAGCAAGGTAAGATGTAACATGTTTTTCAAAGTCGGCTATTATTTCTGTGCTAGTATTCATGTCATCATGCTTTTTGAAATACTGTCGAAATGTAGCCCAAAATCGATCGCTATCAATCAGATCCTTCCAAATCTCTAAAGAGTTTTTTAAATGGCTGGAATTACTAAGATTTTCATTTAGAAGCAGTACGCAATAAAGCAATGCTAAATTTTTCTTATAGAAAAAAGCTTTAGTGGTTGATTTGGCCCCAGCTAATCTCCATATTTTTATCGCACTCTCATAAGATTTTGAGTTTAATTCTTCAAAGACTTTTTCATCTATTGCATCATTTTCTATAAACCAGAAGAAATACTCTCTTATACGTTTTTTAGGCGTGGAAAGGTTTTGTAAAGCTTCCTTTATACTGTATTCTGTCCTAATCTTTGATGGATCTAATAAGTCTCCATCATATGACGGAACTTCGTCTATCTTTAATAGTTTTTGAAGCTCATTAGTCCTTTTTAATATATCTCGCTGGGTCGCGGTAACTGGCAACCCAAGTACGTGATACGAATTATAGAGTAGAGAATTAATCATAGTTACTTAGAAGTTATTCCAGCGACACTAGAGCTGATTTTTGATTGTTCTTCAGCAGAAAGCATAGTTAAAAGATTTTGAACACAGCGTTTCAATTCATCGGTATCGCCATTTTCCATAGCCTGTTTACCTTTATCTATAAAGTAATCAGCATCTTTTTGATTACTAAACTGATGATTTCCTTGAGTGATTTCGTTATAATGCCATGCCCAAGTTTGAGGGTTCGAATATATTATTTTTGCACCTAGTTCGGAAATTTGCTGAATAACTCTTTGCAATAAAGTTTTGTCTTCGCTCTCAATTGCTTTTTCTCCTTCTTTTTTCAAAACGCTTAAATGGTCATGGTTTCGTTCTCGATCCCTGATATCTCCAACACCGTCTATGGCTTCCACAATGAGGTCGTATTTTTCTTTAAATTCTGCTATTAGTTGGGGTAGCTCTTTTCCTTTCTCCAACTTTTCCATGCGAGTTTTTAAATCCTTGAGTTGTTTACTAGCTTTGCGTTTTTCGTCTTCATCAGTATTGCCATGTTTTATGCTTGTTTCAATAGACTCAATTTCGTATGCGATTTTTTTCTTATCCTCAGTCGTATAAGTATCACTATTTTTTTCAAGTCTAGTTTTCTGCAAAGTCAGGTCTTCATGTAATCGATCACTGTCTATGGTCTCAGCAACAATAGTGGCACGGACACGGCCAGAAATATCTACCGAGGGAATATAATATTCTACATCAAGTTGACGAGATTCATTTATTGTAATTGTTAAATCTATATCTGTACCATCTGGTAAATCATGGGGTAAATCACTTCCTTTAATTCCTAGCTTGCAGATAAAATCGTTGTTGTTTGGATTATCTGATTCTCCCTCTAAAACTTTAATTGGTAATTCGTTTACATTATCATTTTTGGCTAACTTTCTAGCCAATTGATAAGATTTCGTCTTTTTTAATGGCAAAGTACTACCACGCTCAAAGAATATATCAAACTTTTCTATTGTTGATCCGCTAAGTAAAGCACTTTTATCTAAAATAGATACACCTACTGTATGAGGAATAGGTGCACCTGCAATTGTTAATCCATGAGTAATGCTAAACGACTCTGGATAAACGGGAATAGAATTTCCTTTCTTATCAAATAGGTAAATCCAAAATAAATTGGTTTTATTCTGCTCTAAAGAAATAGTTTCAATAAGTTTTCCTGAAGCTTTCAATTTAATTTTAGGGCTATTATAGTAACCGCTTTCGCCCTGAATTTGTATGTAGTAATCTTCAGACTTACCCTCTAGTCCTTTAATATCTCCTGTGATAAGAACATCGGTTTCTGCTGTCATTGGATCATAATCAAGAACTAATTCTTTGGCACCACTAGTTCTTGGCTTTTCTTCTTCTAAAATATCTTGTGGAATTCTTTGACCTGCTGCATAAATACAAGCACCCTTTGCAACTACAGTAAGGGGGTCTGATGAGCTGTCAATTTCTATTTTCAAAGCTTTTTCCAATTGCTCTCTAACGTAAGGAATTTGAGTTGGTCCACCTACAAGCACGACTTTGGAAACCGAGGCTTCTTTAATTCCTGCATCTTTGATAGTTTCTTGTGCTAAATCAATAGTTTTTGCGATAAATGGTTCAATTAACTTTTCAAATTCTTTTCGACTAAAATCAATAGTCGTGACAATATCTCGTGACGGAATTTCAATTAGCATCGAAGTTGTATCTTCTTGAGACAGACTTATCTTCGCCGTCTCTGCTTCATATTTTACGTATGATAATATAGACTGGACTTCGCCGTCTTTATTAGATCTATCTAAGTCTGAGAGGTCATACTCCTTTTTAAGTTGGGGAATAATAATTTTTTCTACGATAAGCCAGTCAAAGTTTTTGCCCCCCAAAAAGTTATCTCCATTATGACCTAATACACTCAGCACTCCTGCTTTAGAAGAAATCAATGCAACATCAAAAGTTCCACCTCCCAAATCGTAGACTAACCAAGTTTCTTCCTTAACATTATTGAACCCATAAGCCATAGCTGCGGCTATGGGTTCTTGTAGTAAAACGATATGTTTAAAGCCAGCCAAGTTTCCAGCTCTTTTTGTAGCTTCTGCTTGAAGAGTAGAGAAATATGCAGGAATAGTAATTACAGCTGCGGTGGTGTCAAACTCTGGGTATTTTCGTAAAACATCGGATTTTAAGTTTGTAAGAATTTCTCCAGATATCTCTTCAGCCGTCATATCCTTATTGAGCCGATCAAAGTGCACGGTTTCAGGAGTTCCCATAAGACGCTTAACTTCTGCCTTATAGTTTTTAATGCTGTCGCTAGAGGAGTCTTTAAATAATTTTTCGTATGCACGTCTTCCAACTTCAATATTATTAGCTTTGTTTACTCCAAAAACAGAAGGAGTATACTCGTCTTGGAAGATATTTTTTACCACCTCTGGAATTCCATTTCTGTTTACAGCTATTTCAGAGTTAGTAGTTCCTAAATCTATACCGATTTGAATATTGTGTGCACTCATAAATAAAAATTAATTTTTAACTACTATAACTTTAGCTCTTTTTACTAGTTCTCCACGCACCATTAAAGATGGTTCAAAAGTTTCTTTAATATAAGGCTCAGTCACAGAAGTATCGGTTTCATAATTTAAAACTTCAACATTTAATCCATCGTTGAATTTTTGACCAGTATAATCAATTATATCAATATCGTGTTTTGATAAATACCTTTTAAACTTACTTACGGAATGAGCAGTAGCTTTTGAATAATTTTCTGGCAATTGATCAACTTTAGCAAGTCTTGTCTCGAGTCTCCAAACCTCAACTGCTAACTCTAGTATTTCTTCTAAGGCTACGGAGATATCTAGGAATTTCGGTTGGACTACTGATCTCAATTCATTCTGCAGATCCTTAGACGTTTTTGCTATAGATCTCAAAATTAACTGCTTCAATATTAAGAGTGCTATTAGTAGAATCACTACTAGTAAAAGAGCTATTAAAAAAATAGTTATGTAAACAGAATTTGTTGAAATAAAGGTACTCATGTTAGTAGGAATTTGTAATTCAATTTGTGTATAATTTCTTATATTGTTTTTAGAAGTTTATGCCTTAGCTATGGCATAAATTACTATTCTAATTGTATCGCTAAACAGTAATTCCAGCAAACAATTAAAGGCCGGTGTTGCCGGCCTTTAATAACTATCTTCCTAAGTCAACCAATATGTTCTTACTGCCCCACATGCTGGCATTATACTGAAATTGGAGACCTGTAGATCCCTTTTTGATTTCGAATCCTACCCAACCAGTTTTTTTACTTTTTGCAATTACTGCACCGTCTAGTCCTAGTCCTGGATTTTCTAATGCTTTGTTAGTGACAGCTATTTGATAGCTATTACTTTCACCATCCCTTATAAACATTTGACCTAATGTTGTAACATACTGTTGGCTTGAGCTAGTATTCTCCACTGTAACGTTTAAGTTAACCCACTCGTTGCCCTCAGTCGGTTTTGTATACTGACCACCTTGGGAGTACTCAACTTTGTTAACTGTGATAATTGCATTATCCAGCTTGATTTGATCGCCAACTTTGTAAGTTGTGTCTTTGGTTTCTTCAGCCTGCTTTGAAGTATCTCCATTATTCTCACCAACCTTTTGAGAATCAGAACTGCCACCGCTTGTCATACCAATGATGATAAAGAAAGCGATTATTACTAGTAACCAGAACCACCAGCGTTTGTAAAATTTTTTCTTCGCTGGCTTTGCTTGCTCGTCCATACTTGTTTTTTCTTTCTGCCGACATGGATAACATAAAGCCCCACGCCAGCTGGCTCATTGCTGAGCCCATATCCGTTTCCAGATATGACACATCAAAGAGTAACTGAACGCAGGGTTCAATACCTTTGATGTGTTTAACTCGTCGCCATGCCCACAATAGAAACTGTGAGTTTAGGCATTAATTGTTAAGGTAATTATAACGATATTTAAGCTATTTATCAATTAGCTAGCTAGGCTTTAAAGCTCGTGACTCCTTTCATTCTGACTTAATTGATACAACTTTATCATTCAATACAATAGTGCCTTTGAGACAATTTAAGAATTCTCGTTTTTCTATATCTGATCCTTCTTGAAGGATAAACTTTGCATAATTTCTAATATCGATGTCTTTAACAACAATAGGAGTTTTAGTACCTAAAATTATTTGCTGGAACTGCTTATGGCGTTTTACTTCTCGATTAATCTTGTCTTTAATAGGTATCAACTGAATATCCAATTTTTCTACTAGTGCTTGAAATTGTTCGATAAGCTCAACTTCATTAATGTATCCAGATTTACAATTTGGGTCTTTAGATTTTGCACATCCATAATATACATGTCTATTAACCGATCCGTCTTTCAGCTTTTTAAACTTTTCATCAGCAGATATACCAGAACCACATAATCCACAAAACATTAGTTTGGTAAAAGCAAATTCTTTTGGCTCCTGTGTTCTCAGTACTTGATTTTTTACTTGTTCCTGAACTTGATCGAATAATTCTTTAGTGATAAGAGGCTCATGTTTTCCGTTATACCAATTGCCACTTTTTTTCGGGTATTCAAAAACCCCATAGTAGAATGGGGTTTGAAGAATAATGTATATATTGCTCAAGGAAAGATTTTTATTTCCATAAGCAGTTTTAAAGTTGAGGTCAAACTTGAGCCAGTTATAGATTTTTCTACCACTCCATTTTTCATAAGCAACTTTCTCAAATATCTGTTTTATAATTGGTGCTCTATCTGGATCAATTAACGTTTCGCATTTCCGATCCATCCGTTTTTCCTTTAGGTATCCAGTTGGTGCAGGTGCTGGCCACAATCCCATTTCAACTCTGGTTTTTAATCCTCGCTTAACATTAATACTTTTATTATCGTTTTCAAGTTTAGCCTGCGAACAAAGAATCATTAATAAAAATTTTTCGTTCGGTGAATTTTTAAAATGTTGTCCGTAGGTTCTAATTTCGACTAATTTTTTCTCATCCATTAAATCAACGACTGAACCAAGATCGCCAGCATTTCTACTAAGCCGATCAGGTGCCCAAGTTAGTATTCCTGAATATCTACCAGTTCTAACATCCGCCAGTATTTCTTTGAATACTGGTCTTTGCCCAGATTCTTTGGCTGAATGAGATTCTCGCCTGATATCGATTATATCTAGATTCTCCTTATCGGCTATAGCTAACATTTCTTTAACTTGTGAATCTATTGAAAGGGCTTGTCTTTCATCTGATTCAGTCGACTTTCTGGCATATAGGCAGTATTTGATCCGAGCAACGGGGGCAAGGGTTTCTGCACTAAACTGAGCTGTTGTATATGTATCCATATATAATTAATGCCAGAGATCACTAGTTTTGCTAAGGCCACTTGTTGATAACTTTTTCTAGCTCAAAATAGCTATTTTTCAGTCTCAACATCAACATAATCACGATAATATAGCGTATCGTCTTCAAGGCTGTTTCCACCAAAATAAGTGATTAACCATGTAGACTCATTCGCATGCTCATCCATAGTACTATTTATCAGTAGAGAGAAGGCATCGGCAAGGTCGTCATGTTTTTCAACACCAAATCCTACTAACTGTTCAATTAGTTTTTCACAGCCTTGCCGAGGAAATTTTATAACACCAGATTTTATTGAAGTAGAAGTAAGAGCAAGCCTTGTGCGTTTATCACCTTTGGGCTTAACAGCTTCTGCTCGGACTCCATGAACCTCTAACATTTGAGGTAATGCTTCTTGGTAAGCAACACTTTCTACAAACAACTTATCCATTTGCCCTTTCATTTGAGTATTTCTGAAATTTTTCATTAACTCCACTTGAGCAGGGAAATTTATTTTTTCCATAATAGGGTTAGGTAAGATATATATTCTAATTTTCTCTGCTCGACCATAAATTCTAGCTGAAACGATTGTGGTATAATCAGCGGAATCGCTGGTAGAAATAGCTAAGTCGACCCCTGCATAGGTACCACGAAAAGCTCGATGATCAGTGCTCGGTAATTCATCATAATATTGAAACCATTCAGGGTATATAACTTGGTCGTCGCTCGGAATAATTCTAAGTAAATATTCTCGTTGCCAAGATATTTCACTAGCAATATTCATTTTTTCATCTTCAATTTCTTTTATAGTTGGGTATTTTCCAGGCCATAAGCAATTATCATTTTCGTCTAGTAATGGGTACTGCTTAAATACTCCTGTAGTTTTGTTTTGTTTTATTTCATCTTTTATTCGCATTAAAAGGGAATCTTCATGTAATAAATTACCGACTATTATCAAGCGTGTATTTCTGTCGCCAGCTGGGAGAACTTCACCACGAAGCCAGTTATAAGTTTTTTCCCGACCTTCTCGCGTTTTTGTCGATTGAACATCTTCTACATCATCGCAAATAACCAAATCAGGACGATATTCGTTATGGCGTAATCCTCGTATACTTTGATCTGTTGAAGCAACTGTAATTCTTGCACCATGTTTGTTAAATACCAAAGAGTGGGAACCCCATTCATCGCTTTCCTCTTGAAATGGCCCTAAATCTTTTTTTAACAATTCATTATCTTCAAGCTCATTTCTGATATTCATCATATGTTGTTTTGCTTGGGCTTTGGTTTGGCAAAAGATAATACAAAACTTCTTTTGCTGTTTTCCTAAAATTGCCCAAATTGGATACGCAGTTGTTATCATGGTAGATTTCCCAGATCCACGGAAAGCTACAACATATAAATTTTCAACCGCACTTTTTTCTACATGGTGAATAATCTCTTTTTGAAAGTCAGCGGTTTCGTATTTTACATAGTGAGCATAGTAAAAATGGAAAAAGTACAAGAAACTATCTTTTGTAATTGAAGTGCGAACAAGCCGATCTTTCATCATCCTATTTACCAGAGCGGTATCTATTAATTTATTCATTTGTTTTCCTTTCGTTAATTTTCTTAATTGATTTCGATTTAGTAATCGAAGCAAGTTTTAAGGCTTGCCTTACTACTTTTGCTTGGGAGGGAGTAAGAGCCTCGCTTTCTTCGTGAGTGGTAATCTCAATTTTATTTTTGTAATTATCATTTCTATGGCGTAACCAAAAGCTAATTGCTGGCCAGTTTTTTTCTTTGATCATGGTAAGCATTTGGCTTTCGCTCATGTCATTTACCAAAGCTACGCCATCGGCTAATGCTTTATCCATTTTCTTTGCAAAAGTAGAATCTTCTTTTCGCCACCTGTAAACACTATTTCTAGATAGTCCTGTTTTCTCGCAAGCTACTTGAACAATTGGTACTTTTGCCAGTTCTTCAAAAAATTGATTTTGTAATTTATTTTTCTTCATGGCTTTGAACAACCGCTTTGATCCCAGTAAATGATTCAAAACGTTTAATAATAAGATCGCAAAATCTTGGTTCAAGTTCACAGCCATAAACTTTTCTACCTAGTTGCTCACCAGCAAGTAGCGTACTGCCTGACCCAAGAAAGCTATCCAAAATAATTTCACCTGGCTTAGTACATCTTTTTATAGCTTTGTCATGTAGTGTTATAGGTTTTGATGTTGCGTGTTCGTAATTTTTCGAAGGCAACCGTTTAGCAGTCCAAATATCTATAAAGTTGTCTACTTGAGCAATTAGTTCATTGCCTGTACCAAGTTCCTTATTCATTACTTCGTTTAAATTAGTGACTGATTCAGCCAAGTATGGTCTACCGCGAACTCCATACACGACTGGCTCGTAAACTTTATTAAACGCAACTTTTGGTACAGGATTTTGATTATTTTTTAGCCACAAACAAACCCTTTTATTACTTATCCCAAGCGTTCTGTAAACATCTTGTATTAGTCCAATATAGATTTGATCGCACCAATAAAATACATGGGTATTGGGTGTGGAAACCGCAAGAGCGGATTTTAAGCTGTCATTAATAAAGGCTCTGTATTCTTCAAAAGTTCTTTTGTCGTTTACATTTCCACCATAATCTTGATTCCCACCAATTCCGCCATCATAGTTTATTTCTAGGTTATAGACGGGGTCTGAATAGATCATGTCCACACGCTCATTTTGCAGTAAACGATTTAAAGTTTCTTGTTTAGTTGAATCACCGCAAATAACTTTATGTTTGCCGAGCGTGATAATATCTCCCAACTTAGTTTTAGGAACTCTAATTTTTTTCAGTTCTTTGTCGATGTCAAAATTGTCAGGCTTGGTTTCATTGTCCTCATCCCAAAATTTTGCTAACTGTATTTCATCAAACCCTGAATTAATAAGAATCTCTAAATCAAAGGATTTTAATGATTCAAAATCCCAGTCACCACCAAGGGCATTGCTGGCAATAAGGTATTCTTTAGATTCGTCCTTGGTCAATTTGCGATTTGGTATTCGCACATCAATTAATTCACCCCCACGACCTAAAAGTTGCAAAGCCTTAATTCTTTGGTGTCCGGCAAGTATTCGACCATTAAGGTCAATTGCTGGTATTTCCACCAGATTATATTTTTTCAAGCTACGCTTAAGATCCGACATTTGTTTATCGGTAATTATTCTTGGGTTGACCTCTTGGGGGATCAGGTCATCGATCCGTTTTTGCACAGTCTGCCATTGTAATTTCTTCATACAATTTTATTAATTATCTTTCTTGATAAAATGTATGGAAAAACAAAAAGCCTATTCCACACACGAAATAGTCAAAGTTAAAAAAACTTCGTACTATTTCTTGCGCGAAATAGGCATGGCTTTACAGCGATACGCTACTCACTTTTTACTACGCAAAAATCTAAATTTTAACTACTTAAGTTATCTTTCTCTAGTCTTCTTAATATTCTTTTCCCATGCACGCTTGCCATAAATTCTATGGTGTCATCGCCAGCGATAATCGGTATTTCATTTGGTATGCTAACAAGTACTTTGTAGCCGTTTTGTTCTCGTTGTCGAATATATTCTAATAATCCAGAGTCTTTTTTCAGTAGCTCAATAATAGCAGTTCTACTTTCTGAGGTAGTGGCGGTATTATCAATCGTTCCATAAATACGCCCAGGCTTCATTGATCTGAAAGCTTGCCTTATTTTTTTACCAATGGAAGTAGTTGGTTTTTTGGGTTTAGTATGGACAGCAATATCAGTAATCTGGATTGCTTCATACTTCCAACCCGCTTTCCTTACAAATGGATTTAACTGTAATTCATATTCCATATTTTGAGTTTAGCAGACAGGTGTAAAATGTCAAATAGTTATACACAAACCCTTGCATTGGGCAGTAAACCGTGTTAAATTAATAACATGCACATTATCCAAAAACAGCTTTTAGACTTAATTGCTAATAACGAAAGTCTAGGGAAGCTAAGTCTTCGTAAGATCGCAGAACTAATAGGGGCTAAAAATAAGCCCCAAACAGCCAAATATCACCTCCAAGAGCTTGAAAAAGACGGTTTGATACAAATGAACCTTGAAGAAGGAATCATCAAACTGGTTAGAAAAGGGTTTAATAAGGCTAGTTTTAGCCCTCTATATTCTCTCCCTGTGGTAGGCTCGGCAAATTGTGGGCCAGCGACCATTTTTGCCGAAGAAAATATTGAACAGTACCTCAAGGTGTCTTCCAAGATGATCCCAAGAAACAGAAAAGGTCTATATGCCCTTATAGCCGATGGGCCATCAATGAACAGAGCTGAAGTCGAGCCAGGCAAAACTATTCAAAGCGGAGACTTCGCATTAGTAGATAGCCAGTACACTAATTATAAAAATGGCGACATCGTAGTGGCTGTGATCGATGGGATGGCCACAATTAAACGATATAAAAATGATAAAGCACATAACCAAATAGTGCTCGAAGCAGATTCAACCGAAAAATATTTACCAATATTTATTCACGAGGGCGATGACTTCCTCTTAAGTGGAAAAGTTATCGGTATAATTAAAAATCAACTAAATTAAAACATATGGCAAATTACCATGTTACGAACCCAAAAAAATCTGACACTTGGCGTGTGGTAAAAGAAAAATCTGACCGTGCTTCTGCCACCGCAAGCACACAAAAAGAAGCTGAAAAAATTGCTAAAGACTTATCCGCTAAATCTGGCGGAGGAGAAGTAAGAATTCACAAACCTAATGGTGGCCCTATTCGTGATAGTGATACTGTCGCACCTGGCAACGATCCTAATCCACCGAAAGATAAAAAGAATTAATTTTTTAACAATGAAACAATATAGTATATTTATTAGTCACTCATGGGCTTATGGTCACAATTATGACAACTTAATTAAGAAACTCAAATCTGACCCAAGATTTCATTTCAAGGATTACTCTGTCCCTAAAAATGATCCTATACATAATGCACCTAGTTCAATCCAGCTGTCTAACGCAATTAGAAATCAAATGCGATTTTGTGATGTTATAATTATTTTAGCGGGAGTTTACTCAACTTATAGTACTTGGATAAACAAGGAAATCGCTATTGCAAAAGGGTTCACAAATCCAAAGCCTATTTTAGCTATTGAACCTTGGGCTAGCGAAAGAACTTCAATAGTAGTTAAGAAGAGTGCTGACAAAATTGTAAAATGGAACACTAGTTCGATTGTTTCTGGAATTTATGAATTAGCATAAAAAATGGAAAAAGAAGATGTTGAAAAAATGCTTTTTGTATCGACAGGAGAAAAGTACGGAGATAAATATGTTGAACATCTCCTAGATCAATACAAGATTTATATAAACGCGACAGAGAAGATTAGCGATCGAAGACAAAAAACTAATGAATTTTTTTTGGGTTTGAACACCGCTCTTGTGGCGTTGCTAGGTTTTGTCGCAACCAAAACTATTCAGTCAGAAATAAACTTAATATTAGGGTTGTCTTCTATTGCTGGAATTACTGTATGCTATTTGTGGTATAGGATTATAGCGTCATATAAAGGATTAAACAGTGCGAAATTTAAGGTTATCCATGCAATTGAATCAAGATTACCATTGGCTTTGTATGATACCGAGTGGGAAATGCTAGGTCGAGGAAAAGATAAAACTAAGTATTGGCCGTTTAGTCATATAGAACTTTATGTACCTAAAATTTTTATAATAATTTATACTTTTATTATTCTCTCGCTAGTACCATGGAAACTCATTCTGTTATTATTGCCTTGTTAATATGGAGTAGATCAGATGAGTTATTTAAAATCTAAACAGTATTATATAGATCAATATGACCGTCACACAATTGAGGAGTGCAGGCGGATTTTATCTAATCCAGTTAGCCTTGAATCAATCAAGACAGATTTGAAAGAAAAGAAGTTAGATGAGAAAGAGGGCCTAAGAGTGCTTGGTGCCGCACATAATTTATATATTTATTTCTACACGGGCGATCGCTATATCAAAAAAGAAGAAACAATCCGAGAATGGATGGCAACTGATGAGGCAAGAGATAAGTTTTATGAGGAAGCCATAGCTCCCGAAGATATCACTTGCTTCACTTGCGGAAGATTAATGTTTGTAAATTCCAAATATCTTAATATCAGTATCATTGACAAACCTGATACTGTTTTGTTTATGTATGATTGCCCATTAAAGCATCTGCCACGCCGTGCTTTTTACGACAATGGCGAAGAGTTTAGGCGAGAGAAACCAACTTGCCCAAAGTGCAAAAATGAAGTTGAGGAAACTGAAAAAGTAACCAAAACAAAAGCCACCACAATAATTAGCTGTACTAAATGTGATTACCGAGATAAGCAAGAATTTAATTTTTCAAAAAAGGAAAAGGAACCTGAAGTCGATCCAAACTATGAGAAAGACCGAATAAAATTTTGCCTATCAGAAAAAGAGGGTCAAGAATTCATAAACTCACAGGAAAATATGAAGCAAATGGCTAGACTTGTTGATGAAATGAAAGAACGAGAAGAAAATAAAGACAGTTATGATAAGGTATCTAAACTGAAAAAGTTTAAGATTATTGAGTTGGAAGAAATGCTTGTTCCTATCCTTGAAAAAGCAGGCTATATAAAATTACAATTTAAGGATCCTGATACTGCAAAAGATGTAATACTACCGTTTGTTGTATATGAACAAAAGGCAGATCGTGAAGACAGAGCAAGTATCTCGGATCTTGAAAAACTACTAAGGAAAACTCTAAAGGAAACTAACTGGCGTTTAATGACTGAAGGGGTGACTTACAGGCTAGGCATGCTTGAAGGTCGATTGCACGGATATGATCGCGAGGAAGATTTATTAAATTTAGTTAAACAAAATGAGAAATAATGCACACTTAGGAGAAACTAGAGAGCAAAGATTGGCGAGATTTACAGATAATAGCCCTTACGAGGTTATTGATACCATAACCAACTCAATGGCTAGCTTTTTTATAAATGAACTGCGTGCTGTTTTTGATAATATTAATAATTATCAAACTAGCTTAATGTTTTTAGGCACTCACTCAATTGCTCTTACAATTGCGTACGGATTTTTTAATAAACAGGGCGAAGTTGGATATAAGCTTTTTTTGGAAAATTTTATTGACGGTGATACTGAAGACACCAAGTTTTCTAAAGTGTCCTCTAGAATTCATGAATGGAGAAATGTTCTTGCTCATAGATGGATAAACACGGCTGGTCACAGTTTGAGCTACGACTTTGATATGGAAGAGGGCTGGAAAATTGATGGCGAATTTTTACTTATAAATCCTAAAATATATCTGAACCATTTTATTAAGGCTTTCGGGTCAGGTGGTAGTATATATGGCTATAACCAGATATTAACTACAGATGAAATGTTAGAATCAGCCAAGCAAAGGTTTATATCTAAATATGTTGATCCTGCCTAAATGTTACATGATAGTGTAACTTTATATAGGGATTATGTGTCACTTTTGTAACTTTTCAAAGGTGCTCAGGGAGCGTCGATTCTGTTATAATGAAAATATTAAGAAAAGCCAAGCAGGGCTTGACTGAACCACGGTTCTAACTCGAGGAGCTCAGCCATGAGCGTGGTAATCTTGCATCGCAAGGTTGGCAGGCTCATGTTCGGCGCAGGATTTGAAGTTTATACCCGAAGGGTAAATCCTGGTACCCCAGCCAATTTTAAAACCGCCTGGTGCGGTTTTTTTATTTAGACTTATATCCACAAAAAAAGCTTTAGATTAAAATAAAAGTGGTATAATTATCTTAATGAAAAGATATTTTATTTCTGCTGCGATTTTCCTTTTGGTTGCAACAATTGGGTTCAATGCCCCAATCCAAAAAGCGAAAGCAGCTTACGCCTTAACGGGCAGCAATAGCTTTAGTGGTACAACAAGTGTTGCTATGCCAATCACAGATTTGCAAATTTCTGGTACTGGTTCTGAACCAGTTCCTGTTAAATTGCGTGTCACTAGCGGCACATTGGCAATGAGCACAACCACAGGACTTACTTTTACAGGTGGGCAAACTGGCGCAACATTACAATTTTCTGGAAGCTTAACGAACGTCAACAACGCGTTGGCTACTTTAACATATACTCGAGGAAGCACTGGCACAGACACGCTAGAGGTTTCTTTGGTAAACCCTGGTGAGGTTTTCTTTGAAGAAAACGGTCATCTATATAAATACATTTCTGGCACTATTACTTGGACAAATGCACAGACTGCGGCAGCCGCTCAGACTGCATATGACTCCAACGGTTATTTGGCAACAATTACATCTCAAGATGAAAACAACTTCGTGGCAGCTCGTATTACTGGTGATGGCTGGTTCGGTGCAAGTGACTCTGCAGTAGAAGGCGCTTGGCGTTGGGTAACTGGCCCAGAAACAGGGACTCAGTTCTGGAGTGGTAATGGCGGTGGTAGCGTCGTTGGCGGCAACTATAATAGATGGGCAAGCGGGGAGCCAAATGACTCTGGCGGGGAAGACTGTGCGCAATTTTACGTAAGTAGTAATAACTGGAATGACTTACCTTGTAATCATAATTTAGGCGGATACATTGTTGAATTCGGTGCAGCAGGTGATTTACCAGATGTTGTGGCGAAAAATATTTCTATTACAACAAGCAGTACTCCAACAGTTAGCACAGTTTCTCCAACAGATAATGCTACCAACGTAAGCACTACAGCTAATTTAGTTGTGACTTTCAGTCAAACAGTAACTAAAGATACAGGCAACATCACAATTCATAAGTCCTCAGATAACTCAATAGTAGAAACTATTTCTGTTCCAGATGCATTAGTGACTGGTAGTGGTTCTGCGACAATTACAATCAACCCGAGTATTACTTTAGATGAAAGCACCTCATACTACGTAAACATCCCAAATACTGCGTTTAAAAATGGATCGAATGCTTACTATACAGGTATATCTAACGCAACAACTTGGAACTTTACAACAGGTGATTTTACGGCGCCAAACATCTCTGCATTAGTTGCTACGCCAACTTCCAATAGTAGTGCCATAACATGGACAACAAATGAGCTTGCTTCTACAAGAGTAAGTTATGGTTTAACAAATGCTTTGGGAACAAATACTGCAGAAACAGATACAGCACCGCGCGTGCTTTCTCATAGCGTGACTTTAAATACCTTGCTTGCTTGCACTACGTATCACTATCAAGTTACTTCTAAGGACGCAAGTAATAACACAACCAATTCATCTGCAAGTACGTTTACAACAACTGGATGTGAGGAAAGCGCTATTCCTGGAGGTAATCAATCAACTGGAGTGACTGTAAACGCTGGAGGTACATCTTCTTTAACAAATACAGATAATACAATTTCTGTGACAATGCCAGCTAACGTAACAGGCGCAGCCGCTTCTTTGGTGATTCAAATTCATGCTTTAGACAATGAAGACATTTTAACTGCACTTGGTAAGCCTGCTAGCTCACCAAATGAAGTTGGTCCTATTCTATTCGACGTAAAGGCCATTATTAACGGTGATACAATTTTAGATTCATTTGATGCGCCCGTCACCATTGATTATGAATACACCGATGCAGACATTGTAGGTTTAGATGAAGATTCTTTGTGGTTGTACCACTATCACGATAATGAATGGCAACGCCTAGAAGATTGTACAGTTAGCACAGATACAAACGAAATTTCTTGTACTACTGAGAGTTTCTCTTTATTTGCTTTGTTCGGTAGCGCTCCATCTGGTTCTTCTGGAAGCTACGTAAGACGTTGCCATGACCCAGCAGCTTTGAATTACACAACTGGTGGCAAGCATAGCGCTGAAGTTTGTAGATACACAGCTACTACTGCACCGACCCCAGTAACTGCTCCTCCAACTTCAGTGTTTAAGAGAGATTTAAGTTTTGGAATGACTGGCGATGATGTTCGTGAGTTGCAAAGATATTTGAATGCGAAAGGCTATCAGTTGGCGAGTAGTGGAGTTGGGTCTTTAGGACAAGAAACAAATTGGTTTGGGGCTTTAACAAAAAATGCCTTAATTAAGTTCCAAAATACTAATAGTATAAGCCCCGCAAACGGTCTGTTTAATGGACGAACTCGCGAGTTAATCTCTGGGCAAACTATTGCAGCGCCTGTTTCAACACCAGTCTCAGCTCCTGTTCAATCTCAGCCGTCAATAAGTTTAGTTAGAGATTTAACAGTTGGAATGTCTGGGGCTGACGTTAAAGCTCTTCAAGAAATTTTAATTGGCCAAGGGTATGGAATTGCAGCAGGACCAACCGGATACTTCGCTTCGCAAACTAAGATTGCACTATCTGCTTTTCAAAAAGATAAAGGTGTTGCTCCGGCAATTGGTTACTTCGGTTCATTAACTCGTGCTGCCATGAAAGCGACAGGGCTTTCTGGTCTTTGGTGGTAGTTATTTTCGTTGTATAATTAAGCTATAAATAATTAATATAGGCATATGAATATATTTCAAGATGTTAACTTAAAGTGGTGGCATGTTAGTTTGTTAAAGTTTTCTGTATTGTTCTTCGGTATTTTTGTCGGCGCAAATTGGCCAACAGTTTTTGAGCCGTATATGTACCAAATGCTTGGAGTGGCAGCAATCCTTGGAGTCTATTTGGGATACGTTTGGCACAAACAATTGAAATAATTTAAAAACCGCCGATTGGCGGTTTTTTGCTACATTTTTGCTATAATAGAAGCAACTAATCCCGACCAGTTAAAAACTGGTCGCTGAAAGGAAAAATTAATGTCCACTAAAGTTATTGCTGCGATTATCGCAGTTGTCGTAATCGGAGGCGGTGCCTACTTTTACAGTACTAAAAACACTAATACAGATGTTGCCGGAGAATCTCAAAGCGCCGAAATGGCATCTGGCACTAATGTAGAGACTGCCTCACTGAAATCATTAATTGAGTCAGGCAAAACACGAAAGTGTACTTATCAGTCAAATGAGGGTGGAGTTAATACTTCCGGAGTAATGTACTCTTCTAACAATAAAATGCGCGGAGATATTACTATCGATCTTCCAGAAACAAAATCTCAGTCATTCACTCACATGATATACGATGGCGGAACTAGCTATGTTTGGACACATGACTCCAAGACTGGCTTCAAGATGTCGTTAGATCAATCCGCACAGGTGGAAACTAAGAACCAGTCGGTAGACTTAGATAAAGACTATAATTTTAAGTGTGAAGACTGGTCTGCTGACCAAAGCAAGTTCGAATTACCAAGCGACATTCAGTTTAGTGATATGGGCACCTTTACTGGTACTGATGTGAATGCTGCGGCATCAGCTGCTGCTAACGCTGGCTCACTAGATACAAAGGAAGCTCAGCAAGCTGTTTGTAATAGTTTGCCTGAATCTGCAAAGGCCGCTTGTTTGAGCGCGATCAAATAAATTCGAAACAACTTGTTACTTTTATCCTATGGTTCCGTACTAGGATCTATAGATAAACTAAAGTTAGAAATATGAACAAACACCAAGCGGCTGTCCTTGCAGTTGCAGTAATAGTCATTGCAGGAGCGATAAGCTTTCATCTCCTTAAAACAACTGATGATAACTCGGGTTTGAATGCAGACCCAGTTGCTCAACTATCTCAGGATCAGATTAATGTATATGAAGAAGGTGACGCTAACTTGGAAGTTTTAGAGATTAATTCAGTCAATGCTCCTATGAACGTAGGTGATACTCGCGATGCTGGAATTAAATCAGGCTCAAAATTTGGCTATATTATGTCCATGACTTCCACAGGTGATAAAACCACCATAGTTTTCGACGAAGCTAAAATGCTCAGCGGTGAAGAAGGGGAAAGAGTATCACGAGTAGAGAATGGTTGTAGTAAACCTAATCCTCCAGAAGAATGTGGCGTTGACAATGGCTTTATGCCAAATGGTTACTGGATTTCTAACTCTAGCAAAAGCACAGTTTCTTATACGGTTAGCACTGATGCAGTAGCTAGAATTATAGATACGGCTGATTCAAGCATTGGAGTTGGTATTCGCATAATTACTGTAGAGAATCTGAAGAACTTAATTTCTGAAACAGAAATGGGCAATAGTCCATTCTGGATCAGTTTTAAAACAGGTAAAGTAATCGATATTGAACAACAATATTTACCATAATTAAAAACTCCCTCGTTTGAGGGAGTTTTTAATTTGAATGTTGTGTTATGCTGCGTGTTCGTCTTCGTAAACCTTGCGAGTCTTTTCAATGTATTCAAGAGCTTTTTCTGCAGTGTCGAATTCACCAACTTCAACTGACTTTTCTTCTAGAATCTTGTAAGTTGCAAAGAAGTTTTTGATTTCCTTCGGTGAGTGTTCAGATAGTTCCGCAAAAGACTTTACGTGTTTGAAGCGAGGGTCTTTTGTAGGAACAGCAAAGATCTTATTATCAATTTCGCCACCATCTATCATGTTCATAAAACCAATTGCGCGAGCTTCTACAACTGCGCCTGGAAAGATTGGGTTGGTGCTAAATAGTAGAACGTCTGTGTGGTCGCCATCATCAGCGCGAGTTTGTGGAATAAAGCCGTAGTTAAACGGGTAGCGTTGTGATGAAAATAGAACGCGGTCTAGCTTGATTACATCTAGCTCTTCATCAATTTCGTATTTGTCTTGGCTACCTTGAGAAATTTCAACTATCACATTGAACTTTTCTAGGCTACCGAAAGGTACATCTTTTAATCCCATAAATTTATATTAATAGTGTCAGTATTATATCTATATTTTAAGGCTTCAGCAAGGGATTGAATGCTAGAAATTTGGTATACTTAGTGAGTAAGGAAAATATGAATTTTAGAGAAAAAGTCTATATAGCAGTAGGGGAAGTCCCTAAGAAGAAATTAGTTAGCTACGGGCAAGTGGCCGCGGCTTGCGGTAGCCCACGAGCTGCCCGCCAAGTTGGCTGGATGCTGCGCTTGTTAGATGGGGACAACTCAGTTCCTTGGTGGAGGGTTGTTAACCAGGCAGGCGAAATTAGCATTAAGGGAAATTTCATTAGCACTCCCCTAGCTCAAAAAAAATTAATTGAGAGCGAAGGAATTCCCGTTTCCAAAGACTTTAAAATTGATCTAGAAAAGTATCGTTACTATTATTCAGCTGACAGTAAGCGTGGTAAGTCGGCGAAAGTCTCGTCTAAAAAATCTCTGAAGAAATGATAAAGAAAATCTTAATTTATTTGGCAATAGCAGTCGGCATATTTGTTGCAGCTGATGCTCTTTTGATTTGGGGGATTGCACATACTCGGCCAGAAATTAAACACGCAGATGCAATTATTGTCCTAGGTGCAGCTATTAATACTCCGGCACTGACTAACCGTACTAAAGAAGGTCTAGAAATCTATGAGCAGGGCAAGGCAGACGTGATGGTGCTGTCTGGAGGCAAGATCTCAGATTCGGATATCTCCGAAGCTCAGTTCATGGAAAAAATAATTGCAAAGAATTCGGATGGGGAAGTGAATTATATTTTGGAAGATCAGTCCCATAACACTTACGACAACATCAAAAATTCAAAAGCAAAACTTGAAGGTAAGACTTCGGTAATTGTAGTGAGTGATGCGTTTCATTTAGCCCGGGCTGTATTAATGGCTAAACGCGCTGGTTTTGATGATGTCTATTGGAGTGCTCCAAGCTCTGGTTATTATTCCCGTCCAGAACTTCGCTTCTATTATTTCCGTGAGTTTGTGGCAATGATTAATTATCTCCCTAAATTTATTTTTGGTTAATTTATGTTCAGAGAAGGACAAGGCGCAAATCGTTTTGAAAGAGACACCAGTGGTATTGATAATCTATCCTTAGATCACCTAAGGGATTTTAGTGATAAATATATTATTGGTAGTGTTGAAAAGAATAAGATTGATGAAGAAGAGTTTGAGGATGTATATTCTTCAGATACTATAGAAACAGATAAGCAGACTGTTTTAGATCGACAGGAGATATTCCAAAAGTCGTTAATGGGTTCAGATGTGAGTCCGGAAGAACTAGAAAAAAGAGAAAAACTAGATATTCTAGCTAAAGAGTTTGAGGCTATTTGTTCAGACCATACATTGCTTTCCCGAGTTTATGCTTTGAGTAAAGGAGAGATTGTTGCGCAATCTACAGCTGACTACGACGATATTATGCGTAAGACCGATTTGATTTTAGAATTTCCTAGGGAAAAAGTTAATCCTAATAAGAGGGTGGGGGAATACTCTGTTGGTTTAGACGTAACCATTAGCAAATATAGTTTCAAAAATAAATTTGAAGATTTATATAAGAGGTTTAATAAAGAACCTTCTTTAAACAAGCTGAAATATTATCGAGAATCAAGCTATCATACAGGAAATAATAGAATGCCAAGAATGGGTGAAGCCTCCATTCCGCGATATATTATTAACGCTAAGCCCGAGGAGCTCGTGGAGCTAATTGATGGATGGAAAATGTGGAGAGATAACTTTAAGCCGATGGCAAGTTCAAAAGAGACCCAAGCTTTATTAAACACTACTGGTATAGCGAAGAGTAAAATTTGGTATAGAATTCTATATCAATTGGTAATTGAGTCCCATACTTTTTACTCCATGTTTAAAGAAGATCAAAAAGGTATGGCTAATGTATTCATGGAGAATTATAAAATATTTGCGAAAAATTTTGCTACCTTGAAAACGGCTTATATCAAATCTAATCGTGAGTGGAGTGAAAAGTACGAAGATATTCAAAGGGGTAAAGATGCAGCAGCTAATCAAGTTAGGATGGATCATTTGAACAGGCAAGTGCATGAAACTTATAATGGCAGCGACATGGGCTACATTAAAAAAATAATCCAAAGTAATCCAAAGTAATTACTAACTATAAATAATAAAGGCCGGTACAATTTCATGTACCGGCCTTTGCCTTTCGGACTTCTAAGGGTTACCTTCCAATACCTCTTCCCACCGAGAGTCGATCTCAACGATTGTAAAATAATCCTTCATAGATGCGGCTAGCAAGTAGATGGATCGAGAGTTTTTCTCCTCATCGTTAAGTATTTTTTTGACCTCTGCCTGGATTGGCAAAGTCGATCTGTGGATATCTGTGGGACCAGTCATGTTTACGAACTGGCCGTTCTGCACAGTTTGATATATTTCTATATTATCAGGCTCTCGATATCGGGGGTATTTTTCTCGTTTAGAATCATCTAAAAAGCCAAAATACAAAACAATTTTAAACATCTCTTCCTCCTTTGCCAGCATATCATCTGGACTGCAGCAGTTTAACACATTTGACTAATTCTGTCAATAATAGTATACTCCTATTAACTACATATCCAAAGACAGTTGGTGGCCCAAAACACATCGCAGAAGGCCTTAAATAGTCGCTTTTAGCAACTTACCCGCCGAGGAACATAGATCGAAGCTTCGCGTTTAGGCGCAATTTTCGATCATTTGTTAGCTCGGCCAAAAGCCGAGTTTTACGTTTATTACTCAGTCAGAGATAGTAGCCATTAACAAAGGTCGACCTGGTCGGCGTTGTGCAAACATCGCAGACGTTAAACAGAAAACATATACACATATGGCAAAATCACGCTCACAAAAAGAACAAGATTTAACAGAACTAACAGATCGCGTTAAAGGCGCTAAGTCTATTGTTCTAACAGAATACCGTGGCACTACTGTAAAGAATATCGACAAATTTCGTCGTGTTCTTTCCGCTGAAGGTATCGTAAGTAAAGTTTACAAAACTCCGTTGATCAAGAAAGCTTTCGAAGCTAACGGAATTGAAGCTTCTACTTTGTTAGACCTTAAGGTTCCGATTATCTTGTCTGTATCTCAAGAAGATGAAGTAGCTCCAGCTCGCATCATCAAAACATTTGGTAAAGAAGTCAAAACTATTGGCATCCTTTCTGGAGTTCTAGATGGCGCATTTGCTTCCAAGGAACAAATGATAGCTCTAGCTGATCTTCCAAGCAAAGATCAATTGCGTGGTCAGTTGGTTGGTACAATTAACGCTCCAGTCACTGGATTCGTTAACGTACTTGCTGGCAACCTCCGTGGTTTGATCAACGTGCTTAACGCAGTCGCGCAGAAATAGCGTGCAACTAGCACAAAATTAATTAATTATTTGAAAAGGACTTATTATGGCAGATGAAGAAACTACTGCAAAAGTAGAAGTTCCAGCAAAGTTTGCTGATCTAGTTAGCTCTATCGAAAAGCTTTCTGTTCTAGAACTTTCTGAACTTGTAAAAGTATTAGAAGATAAATTCGGCGTTAGCGCAGCAGCTCCTATGATGATGGGTGCAGCTCCTGCAGCAGCAGGCGCAGCAGCTGAAGAAAAAGATGAATTCACAGTTGAACTTACAGCAGCTGGCGACAACAAGATTAATGTAATCAAAGTTGTTCGCGAAGTAACTGGTCTAGGTTTGAAAGAAGCTAAGGACATCGTAGACGGTGCACCAAAAGCTATCAAAGAAAACATGCCAAAAGCTGATGCTGAAGCATTGAAGAAGCAACTTGAAGAAGCTGGTGGAACTGTAGTTCTTAAGTAACTACCTCCTCAGAGCTAATTCTGATCTAAAAAGACCCCTCTTGTGGGGTCTTTTTTATTTACCAAAAACTTGAGAAACATTTTAAGTTAATTTTATGCGACATTTTCTATAATCACTTATATATGATTGACGCATTGTATGATCGTGTTAATCTATTATTAATAGCGCTGGTTTTGGCGCACAGGAGAAAAGTCATGGAAATAGATAAAGAATATTTAGATCAACAGTTTGAAGCTAATTTTCAACGTACTATGGGGTACCTTGATAAAACTCTAGATGAGAAGTTGGATAAGTTTGAGGAAAAACTAGACGAAAAACTTGCGGCTCAGACAAAAGACTTAAAGAGTTATGTACATGAGTCTTTTGAGACTCAGCAAGTGTATTTAGATGAGCGCTTTAAAGAGCTGACAGCTGGAATGGAAGTTAAGGTTAATTTCCCAGCACTGAAAACTAGATAAGCTAATTTAATAGATAACAAAAAACCTCCTTGCGGAGGTTTTTGAATATTTAGATTAGAATGAAACTTTTAATAGTTGATTATTGTTAAGCACGTAAATCGCTTTTGCTTTTTCATCAACATAGAAGTCTTTTAGGTCGTTGAATTGGCTGTTGGTAAGAGTTTGAAGTACGCCGCCTTCTTTATTCATTACTAGTATTCTTTTTCCGGCCGGATCTAGGACATACAAATTAGTAAATCCATTCTCTGTATAAATCTTGGTGTTATCTGGTAAATTGGAGACACCAACGTTGAATTCTTGCTTTGCCCCAGCATTGTATTTCAAAATTGTACCACTAGCAGCAATGTAGATATTTCCATCAATGGTCATATCTGAGGCACTAGAAATCTCAGAGACATTTTCAATTGACGCAGTAGGAGCACTAAATGCTGTATCGCTTACACTATAACGCATCACCTTATTATTTGCACGATCTAAGATGTAAGCACGGTTATTATAGACGGTAAGACCGCGAGCATTGTCTGTTTTAGGTACGCTATCTGAGAATGCGCCTCCAATAACTCCAGTCTTTGTATTCCACAGTAACAATTCAGAGCCATTATAAATTACAGATCTATCACCAGTAGAGAAGCTACTTAAAGTAATAGGCTCGCTAGTTTTTAGGGCAGAATCAGATATGCTTTCAGATGATTTATTAAAACTAACAACTGTTCGGCCAGTTTCTGTCGCTAGGTAAGTCGGTAATATAATCAAGTGCTCACCATTACTTAGAGTGCCTAGGTTTTCTACACCGGCTTCAGCTACATTATTAAGCTTCTTATCTAACGTGGATGCTTGTTCTCTAATTGAGTCTATTTTGGATTTCTGTTCTTCTGGAACTTCTCCTAAAGCGTCCAGCTTTTCTTTTAATTGACCTAATATAGAGTTAGCTTGAGATTCATCACCGTAAAGAAGTGCAGCGTTGGCATCGCTAGCCAATTTTTCCATTGCAGTTATCTGGTCGTCTGCCACAGCAACTATCTCAGGTTTGTTATTCACGTACTTAGCAATCGCCACATTCGTAATTACCGCAATTAGCAGTATGGCTGCAGCGATCATAAAGATCTTCTTCTGCTTGCTGTAACCTTTAATAGTAGTGGGTTGAACTTGCTTTGCCGCACGCTTAAATTGACTTTGAACAACTTGCAAAGCGCCGTCATTACCTTTAATCATGTCGGTTAGTTTTGGGCGTTTTTTTATCTTTTCTTTAACACTAACTCCAACATTTTTACCAATCGTCGCTGCAGTGGAGCTCATAGTCTTAATGCGGTCTAGCCAGTCAGCAGATTGTCTGCTTGATGCAACCTGAGGCGCCGCCATGTATGCGGCTAAGTCCACTTCTTCTTCCATATCCATGCTACCTGCAGGAACTTGCTTAGCCAAGATAGTGCCACAAGCAACTTCTGGGCCCATGACATCATTTAATGTAGAGATAACCTCTTCGGCTGTATCTGGCAAATCGTTTCGCTTTAAAATATTTTTAAACCGATCAATGGAAATATGATTGAACAATTGAGATGTAGAAAGAACTAACAGGTCGCCTAAGCGAATCCTGCCTTCGGAAAAGTTTTCAAAAGTTTTCAAAGGATGATGTGGTGTGCCTGGTTCAGCAATTGGTGCGAAGTTCGCATCGCGATGAAGAAGTGCGGTAATTTTACCTACTGATGTGACAGAAAGTTTTGTACCTGCTTTAACTGCAATGACCGCGTTTAGTTTTCCTAGCCAATGAGTTTTGCCTAAGTTTTGTAGTTTACCAAGTTCTTCATTAATTACCGCAAGGGCATTTTCAAAAGTGCCATTTGCCGCTGGGCGGCGATAGCTACGGCGAAGAGAAGCGGCAATCGCTTCTGAAATCCTCTGGCATTCTTCAGCTGCCGCCGGATTAAATAAAGGCAACTCACAGATCATGTATAGTTCTGCTCCGGAGCTGTCCACAGTCTCGGCAAGCGTATAAACATAGCTAGTTGCCTGTTTATTGTCACCGAGTTGGATTTTTACTACTTGGGTTTCAAGTTCTGCCATATTATTCATATTATATCACTTTTTGCCTGATCTTGGTCAATTTACTTAAAGCCTCTATTGACCAGGGTAATTTATTGTGTGATAATCTCGGCACACTCAGTCCTAGGAGAAAAGGTTGGTAGGAGACAAATATGCTAAAAGAGGGTAATAGGGATAGTGCGCAAGAATATTTTTGCGCTGATCATGTGGGTTTTGATTTTCGCAGTAATTATATCGAGAGCGAATTAAAAGCTTGTTTCGATCGAATCGAGATATTGCGGGTCGCGCTTTCTGACATTGCTGTCAGGCTTACCGCTGGGGGTGACGATGAAGAGGATGCAAAGGCTTTGCAAATCAATGCATTATATAACGAAAAAGAACTTCAGGAATTGGAACAATATTTTCATCGACTTACTGCGATGAATGGAGATCTGTGGGATGAATTCGAGCGCCTAGAATGCGACGACTGCTGGAACATTCATGGAATGGCTGCCGTAGTTGCGATCGAAGCATTCGTAGCGAAGCTGGGTTAATTTCCAAACTCATCAATCTTAATCGGTAGTGCCCTTGGCTACCGATTTTTTTTATATCTCTTTTTAGTCGTATGATATACTAAATTCATGATGACACACGCAGATATATTAGATTCGAAGTACGGATCAGAACTTTTAGCCTTTCTTTTACTAGCCCCAGCGCGTAGCTATTCAGCCAAAGAATTATCGAAGCGATTAACCTTTAGCGAAAGAGTGCTTAATCCTTTGCTGCAAGAATTTTTGGATGACAGCATTATTGATCAGATAGTCCGCGACCGAGCAAAGTTATATATTATAAATCAAAAACACAAGCTCCTTCCAGAAATCAAAGCGTCTTTAGTAAAAAATCAAAAACCTTATGAAGACGAGCTTTTTAGTGCGATAGCTAAGCTAGGAGACATTAAAGCTGCGTTTTTATCTGGCGTGCTTACTGGCCAGCCGAACTTGCCAGTGGATTTACTGCTAATTGGTAAAGTAAATCTAACTAAGCTAGACACTTTCTTTAAGCAATGCAAAGTAATGATGGGCATAGATGTTAATTACAGCATCATGACCCCAGATGAATTCCAATTGCGAATTGATACTTTCGATCGATTCATTAAAGACATTTTTGATTATCCACATATCGTTGTTGTGGATAAACTAAGCAAGGCCAAAAAGGGGACCAAGGTTAAATAATCGAAAATAATTTAAGTTTAACTTTATGGAATTTTTAACAGGACTTTATCAGCAGTTTTTAGGATTTTTCCCATCATTTCTTCATCCATTTATTTCTATTGCGGTAGTGATCTTTCTTATCTACTCGATAGTGCAAGCAATTAAAAGCAATTTCATTTGGATTATTGTATTAATAGTGCTGTTGCCTGCGTCAATTCCTATTCTAAAGAGTGTTGTAGATATCTTGATTGGATTCATAAAGTATTTGTTGGGGATGAACTAAAGTGAATTAGATTTTGTGGATAACTTTTGAAACCGAACGTAATTGTTCGGTTTTTATGTAAGTTGACATAGGGTGTACGATTGTATACTATATAAATAGTTAAGCACTAGATTAAACATATTAACCCATGAGCATTTCAGAAAAAATTACAGCCAGGCAAAAAGAGTTATTGAAGTTCATCGTCAGGCAAATTCGTGAGCACAATATGCCACCGTCAATGTCGGAGATGGCTGAATACTTAGAAGTAAAATCTAAGAACGCCGTAGCTAAACTTTTATCTTCCCTAGAAGATGGGGGATACATTAGCACTAACGGCAAAGCTCGTGGGATTACAGTTTTAAATAGTTTATCGGACAGCTTAGATAAAGGTTTAATTCGAGTACCAGTTATGGGATCAGTTCAAGCTGGTAGCCCTCACTTAGCGGAAGAGTTTATAGAAGAGTGGGTGAACTTGCCTCAAACCTTAGTTAAGGGTCGGAGAGATGTTTTCCTTCTAAAAGTAAGAGGGGACAGTATGATTAATGCTGGAATCCATGAAGGTGATCTAGTAATTGTTCGTCCTACCAATGAAGCAAAGAATAATGATCTAGTAGTAGCCCTTCTCCATGATGAAGCCACGGTTAAGCGATTCATCCAGGTAAAGAACAGAGCCTACTTGAAAGCAGAGAATCCTGACTATCAGAATATCTATCCTAAAGAAGAGTGGATGATTCAGGGAAAAGTTGTAGGGGTAATTAGAAACCTCGAGTAAGTATACAAATTTAACATCAAAGCCATGTCAGACTTAGAATTATCAAAAAAGAATATAGTTACCCAGCTGCGTAGCTTATGTGCACACTGCCAATCTGGTAGGCAGCACTATTGCCCAATGCAGTCTATTGCAAGACAGGTAAAATCCATTTCAGGAGTACCTTTAATTGTGAACAATGAGTTTAAAGGGGTTCTTTGGAAACATGCGCATCACGCTTAGTTGACTTGCTTATCGATTTGTTATACTCTTTCCTTGCAAACAATCCAAATGCGAGGTAAAAGCTATGTCCAACTTGTTAGACGTTCTGCAACGCAATGACTATAGAGAGAATTTCTTTTCTATTGTCGGATTCGGCATAATCTTTGCCGTCATATTAGTGGCAATGGTAGCCTTTCTTTCCAAGAAGACATTTCTTGCCTTGGTATGGTCTATTACTGTGGCAACTTTCATGTGGTTTTATAACATGACAGTCATCAGTGTCGGAGGAATCTTCGGCAAAAAGGTCGGGGTTTAGCCGTGTAAGAAACGCTGCTGTATTTACTAAAAGATCGATTCCCATCGTGGATATTGGTCTTTTTTCTTTTATATAAGCCATAATTTGAGGTTAAGGAAAATTTCTGAAACCTTTCCCTGCAGCCTTGACAAAAATGGATAAATAGGGTATACTTATTGGATTTGTTAAGAAGTCGAAACTTTTAACAGATCTACTTTATAAGTATCTTATTAATTATCTTATCTTTTTATGCATGGCGTGCCAGCATTTAAAGGCAAGGAGAATCAACACATTATGCAATTCAAGCAAATGCTAAAAGCTAGTTTGAAACCAGGACGTAGCCTTTTGGTTACATTGGTAATGGTTAGTGTTGTAGCTGCTGGCTTAGCTTCTATTCCTACTTTGGGTGGACGTGATACCTCAGCGGCAAACTGTGCTAACCCACCACAAGTCCCAACTTTCAACTACTGGCCTGTCACTTATGCTGACGACAACGTTCCGTTGTGTCACGATTTCCCGGCAATTGATGCCGCACTACACACTCCAGATCCTCAGTTCTCACAAAGTGAAGCTGATTGGAACGACGGTTTAACTTTGGCTGATGGCCAAACAGGTGCAGCTCTTATGTATCTTCATAACGGTGCAGCAAACAATTTGGACCCAGCAATCACTACGGCTAAAGATGTAAAAATCAAGACCGAAACTGATACAACTGTAGGTGCATCTCACCAAATTAAGGTGACTTACACTTCTAGTAATGCTGCTACATACACTAAGTCTTTCACTGTTAAGACTCCTGCTAACGCTAAGTTAGAAGTAATCCCTAACAGTGGAACTATTTACGACTACGAAGGTCGTCTAATCCCTGGTAAGCAAAATCTAAACTTGGGTAATTCTACTTTTGATTTAGGTAATCTACAAGCTTGTTTTGAGTACAGCTTATTCTTGTCTTTCAAGTTTAAAGTTGTAACTCCAACAACTGACCGCACTACTTTGTCTATCGACAAAGGTGTAAAGAACCTTACATTGGATCCTAACACTGGTCGCGGTGCAGTTTATTCACCTTCTGTAAATGCAAAACAGAATGAAAAAGTTGGATACAAAGTAGTTGTCACAAATACAGGTTCTACTGTAGCTCAGAATGTAACTATGACTGATAACTCAGTTGCAGGTATTAGCGTTGATGCTGGCTCTACAACTGTAGGCACATCTGATGATGCTTTACTTGATTCAAGTCTATGGCAGGGAGCAATTCCTGGAACTGTAAACTTGGGTAACTTACAACCAGGTGAAAGCCGTGTAATCAAATACACTGGTCGCGTAACTGCTACTACTGGTACATTGGTAAACGTTGCAACTGCAATTGCTGCTAATGCTACTCAGGTACAGGACACTGCTTCTGTGATTATTACAAACACACCAGTTGGAAACCCTAACTTAACTATCCAAAAATTAGTTAAAAACAATAACAACAACACTGCTTTTGCAGAGTCTGTTAATGCTAAGACTAATGAATGGGTACGTTTCCAAATCACTATCACTAACACTGGTAATACTGATTTAACAGGTGTTCGCATCACTGATGTGATCCCAGCAGGTTTAGAATACGAAGCTATGACCGCTACTGATCGTACCGTTGTATTCTCTAATAACACCCTTACTGTAACATTTAACTCAGCTATTCCAGCTGGCCAAAGCCGAACTGTTGAATTCAACGCTCAAGTAAAGGCTACTGGAACTACTACTATTTGTAATACAGCAGTTGCTACTGGCAACAATGTATCTCAAGTACAAGATAATGCTTGTGTTAATGTAACAAATAACACTACAAACAACCCGAAAATTTCTATCAAGAAATCTGTTAAGAATAACACTACTTCTACTTCTTACAATGATTCAAGTGTAGATGCTCGTACTGGTGAACGCGTTAACTTCAAAATTACCGTTTCTAACCCAGGTGACTCTACATTGAACAATGTTCGTATGACTGACGTAATTCCTAACGGATTACAGTTTGATGATTCAGTTTCTGGTGATGGTACATCAAGCATTAACGGTTCTACATTCACAGTAAACTTTGGTAGCATCTCTGCTGGGCAAAGCAAAACTGTTGAATTTGCAGCTAAAGTATTAGCTTCTAACTCAAACACTATTTGTAACGTAGCGAAAGCTACTGGTTCAAATGTAAATGAAGTTAGCGATGATGCTTGTGTAAGAGTTATCTCAACTCCAAAGCCTGGTGAAGCAAACATCATACTTTCTAAGCGTGCCTTTAATGACACAAAGAATGTTGATGCTACAACTACATCTGCTGCTCGTGGTGATTACATCACTTACACTTTGGTAACAACAAACAATGGCGGTGCTGATGCAACTAACTATGTAATTAGTGATGACTTGTCTCAAGTACTTCCATTAGCTGATATGATTTCTGCAAATGGTGGTTCAGTATCTGGTAATACAATTACTTTCCCATCAATGACTATCAAAGCTGGTGAAACTGTAACTAAGACTTTCAAAGTTCGCATTAAGCAAACTTTGAACGCTGAACTTACATACCAATTACTAAACACTTACGGTAATACTATCGTAATCAACGTTCCTGGTAAGGCAGTCTACCACGCTCCATCTACTGGTGCAGCTGGTACATCTGCTGCTGCTTTCGCTGGACTTGTAACTGCTGGATTCGTAATCGCTCGTAAGCGTGATTCAATCTTGAAGTTCATCTTCGCTTAAGCCACGGCTTAAAGATCATATAAAGTAGATCAAACTAAAAACACTCTCCGAAAGGGGAGTGTTTTTTTGTATGCCAATTTGGTATGATGCCAGTATGAACATATTAATAACAGGTGGTGCCGGGTATATTGGCGCACATGCCGTTAGGAAACTATTAGAAGCAGGTTATCAAGTAACAGTGATTGATGATTTTAGTACTGGCAAAAAAAGTAATTTGCCTGATTCTGTAACTTTAATAGAAGGTGATTTTGGCGATGCCAAAGTGTTAACCGAGGTTTTTGATAATCACAAAATTGATGCAGTAATGCACTTCGCAGCTAGTATTGATTTGAACGAATCAATCAAAAAGCCTTTAGAATATTTTGAGAACAATACATTAAAAACTGCGAACTTAATTCAGACGATGCTTCAAGCTGGGGTAAAGAAACTAATCTTCTCTTCTACGGCTGCAGTCTACGGCAAGCAGAAATCGATGCCTATTGCTGAAACAGCAATTGGTGAGAATCTTTCACCTTACGGTCTGTCTAAGTTATTAGTAGAGCAAATCATTCAAGCATACGCCCAGTCTGCTGGATTACAGGCTGTAATCTTTAGATACTTTAACGCAGTTGGCTCAGATTTAGATAAGCAGATTTTCTCTAACCACAATACAGGACTAATTCCTCAAGTCATTGATGTTGCTGCTGGCCGTGCCCCAAACCTTACAATCTACGGCACAGATTTCGATACAATCGATGGAACCGGTGTGAGAGACTACGTTCATGTGTTAGACATAGCCCGAGCGCATGTGACCGCTTTAGGCTATTTGAATAAGCCAGGGATTGAGAACGTAAAGATTTTTAATATCGGCACAGGCACTGGTTGGTCTGTAAAACAGGTTGTATCTGCAGTGGAAAGAATTACCGGAAAGAGTGTTAATGTGCAAACTGCTGATCGCCGCCCTGTGGATGTGGCAATAGCTGTGGCAGACAATGCTAAAATTCGTACTGAACTAGGCTTTGAGTTAAAACATTCTGACTTAGAGACCTTGATTCAAACCAGTTGGCGTGAATAGAGTAAAGCAGAAAGCCTGGACTTTTCCAGGCTTTTTTGATACATTAGTACAAATCGAACTTGCAGGAGAGTTAATATATGGGAACTTATGGAACGTATGCAGCTGGTAGTATGAGCGAGTTTTTTTACTTTTTGAGAAAATTCGCTGTGGTTATGTTCGCTATGAATCGTTTTCCGAACGATTATCTTCCGCCTGAGGGCAATGACTGGCGTAACTTATTTGTCCAACATCTCAAGAATAATTCTAGAGCTGTGATAGACTTTGAGCTGGCCTTCATTGCTTATCCGCGTATTCATGAAAAGGATTTTGGTCATGAGCCTCGACATCATCCTGGTGGTGATAATATTCACCTACTACTTCTTAGTAAATTTTGGAGAGACTTCTTTGCTGAGCTCGTCATTGAGCATGGATATAAAGAGATTTCAAAAAGATTTCAAAAAGATTTTCTAAGGATTGATAATCCTTCTTTGGAAGGAAGTTGGTCCGAGGGTTTTGATTTGCATTTTATTGATCCAGAAGTAGTAGAGCCTACAGTTGAATTTTGGAAGCAATTCGTATCCGCGGAAAGTGTCGGTAGTATAGAAAAGCTTCGTGAATCTGATTTCACTTTGATGTCTTGCATAAACATTAGTAACTCAGATACTCCTGGGGAAATAGGGATTGGTTTCATGGTTACTACTCCCGAAGCTCTGTGCGATCGAGAATCTCAGTGCGATCGAGTTCAACTCCTGAACTAAGATTGTTAGTTAGATGGTACTATGCCGCCTGTATTATGGGCGGCTTTTTTATTGACTAAACGCCTTAAAAACGGTACAATGTAGCCTGAATACTAAACATATGACAGATTCGCACGAAATAATTTTATTCTACAAATACGTTCACATCGATAACCCTTCTAAGCTGATGATGCATCAAAAAGAGTTGCAGACCAGACTTGGCATAAAAGGGCGTACTATCGTGGCCTCAGAAGGTATAAACGCTACTGTAGAAGGTACATCAGAGGCAATTGATGCTTATTTGGAAGACTTATTTAGCGATCCTCGTTTTGAAGGTACGCATATTAAACGTGACCCAGGCAATGGCCAGGCTTTCCCTAAAACCTCTGTTAAAGTTCGCAGCGAACTAGTTTCTTTGGGTTTGCCAAAAGAATGTGATATCGATCCGAACAAGTTAACTGGTATCCATCTTAAGCCTTCTGAATTACACCAATGGATTGCTGAAGGAAAAGAATTTTACATTGTTGACATGCGTAACGCCTACGAGCACTTAGTTGGATATTTCAAAGGTTCAATTTTACCAGCGATGGATAACTTCCGCGATTTGCCTAAGTTCTTAAAAGAGATTGAGCATCTGCGAAACAAAACTGTGCTAACAGTTTGTACTGGTGGCGTGCGATGCGAAAAGGCTAGTGGTTATTTACTAGACCAAGGTTTTACAGATGTGTATCAGTTAGATGGTGGGATTGTTTCGTACATGCGCGAATATCCGAATGAAGACTTCTTAGGAAAACTTTATGTGTTCGATAGCCGTATTGCTACTGGCTTCTACACTGATGACCCAAACCATGTAGTAGTAGGGAAGTGTCGAATTTGTAACCAGCCATGCGAGCGTTTTACTAACTGCGTAATAAACGATTGTAACCGTAAGATGATTGCCTGTCAGAGCTGCCAGGACAGCCTTGGCGACCAGTTTCTATGCCCACCCGAGCTTGGGCACAAAGAAAAAACCCGCGTTAACTAAACCGATTTTGATGTTTTAACCCCCAGTAATGGGGGTTTTTAAATGCATTGACAAAATAGCAAAAATATGATATAATTTTCCCGATATTGACTTCGGGTCAGTAACATCTTACGTTGGGGGAAATTGGAATGAAAAAAAATGTTTACGGAATTTTGACGCTGTTAGCTTGTGCCATGTTTCTTGCTTCACTATCTATGAAGATCAGTGAGAACTTTAGTGTAGAGCTTTGGCTGGGATCCGTAATTACTCACTTAACGAGTGTGCAATTGCCGGAAGTTGCGTTGGCTATAATAGGTTTGTTTTGCACATTCTGCCTCGCCTTCATTTTCCTTGTCTTATTTTTTAATGAAATGGATAAAGAAAAGCAAGCCAAGATGCAGATCGAAATGAAGAATGAAGCAATTAAGTTTTCGCTGAGAACATGGCGGGTTGCGCGGGCAGTGCTTTCTTTAAACGGAGGTGATTTACATTCGATAGTCCTTTTAGAGCGCCGTAATGGTCAATGCGAAATCTTGCATGTTGTCGAAGGTCATAAGTATTTTAACTCTTTCGCTTTTTTGAAGGAAGGTGATGAGGTGCTATTTGAGTACGGCCCAGATAGTCAGGCAGAGAATTGGCTCACTTTTCCATCGAACTTTCTTATTCCGACTGTGGTCGGTAACGATCCTTTGGTAAAATGATAAGTTGTCAGAGACAATAATAGCTAAGCCGCGGATAATGTATTTCTACATTTGTCCGCGGCTCTTTTAATATCTTATGTTTTATTTACTATGGTACAAAATTTAACTAAGCGCGTAGTTTGTTAGATAAGCTTGTTAGCTTGGCAACAATTTTATTTGCAGTCTCTTTCTGGTAGTCTGGATGTTCAACAATTTCACCTTGTTCGTTAAATGCAGCCCATACATTCACAATCAGCATGTGATCATAAATATCGTACATAGAAAGTTGGGCAGCAATCTGACGCCAATGTTCGACGGCTCGTGAGCCACCTCCAGCTGCACCGTATCCGACTATTCCTAGTGGTTTTTCTGCCCATTCTGCATATCCGTAATCAACAGCATTTTTAAATGGTCCCGGGACCCCATGATTATATTCTGGAGTAATAAAAACGTAAGCATCTGCCTCGTTGATTTTATCTAGCCATTTTTGGACTGCAGGGTTTGCATTAGGATTAGTTCCACGCACAAGCGGGGATTCAGCATCTTCAAACAGAGGCATTGGATAGTCTTTTAAATCTACTAGTTCAATGTCAGCGTCAGGAAAATCTTTTACAGTTTTCATGAACCAATCTGCTACCTTTTTGCCATTACGGCCTTCACGAATGCTTCCTAGGATAACTTGGATTTTAGGTTTGTTCATATTTTTCTTTCGTTTCTTATTTAATTAATGGTTCTAAGCTTTTTACGATTGCGTTAGTTTTTAGTTGATAGAAAATATTGTTGCCTTCACGTTTCGTAGTAACTAACTTGCTATCTTTCAAAAGTTGTAAGTGATGTGAGATACAGGCAACGCTCATACCTACACCTTCAGCAATATCCGATACTTTAATTGGCTTTTTCTTAACCAATATTTGGAGAATTCTTAACCTTGTGGGGTCCCCAAACAGTGAGAATATCCTTGCTGTTTGTTCTAAATTGTTCATCGAATTAGGTAGTAAATTATTTTTAGTATTCAAGTGACTATTTGAATAGTATACTTAATTTAAAAAGTTGTCAAATGATCATTTGAATAGTTTTATAGTAATGCAATAAAAAAACCGCCGAAGCGGTTTATAAAAGCTTTTAAAATTTTAAGTTTATAGCATAATCTCTTTTGTCAGAGCACCAGTCCCAATCTTTTCAGTAACAGAGTAGGGAATAACCATGTGCGGATGCATGGTAGCAATAATGCTATCCATCTGCTTCTTGTATTCACTCTTTTTAATCTTGTCTACCTTATTAGCAACAACTATGAAATTCTTTTCTAGCTCTTCAAGGCGAGTCATCATGGCAATATCTAAATCTGTAGGGCCAACTTTAGCATCAATTAATAGAACGATTAACTGTTTTTCATCTAGATCTGGATATGTAAGGTACCATTCGATAAGTTGTTGTAGGTTGTCGCGCTCTGCAAAAGAGCCGCGAGCAAATCCATACCCCGGAAGGTCAACCAAATAAAAGCTCTTATTAATTAAATAAAAGTTAATTTGTTTAGTGAAACCAGCGTTAGCGCTAGATCGAGCTAGTTCTTTCTGTCCAACAATGGAATTGATCATGCTGGATTTGCCAACGTTTGACCTGCCGATGAAAGCAACGTGCTTTAAATCTTTTCCTGCTGCTTCGGGTAGCTCTGCGCCTATTGTAATTCCGGTAACGAATTGAGCAGTTTTTGCTTTCATGAATTTCTAAGATTAAGAGGGTTAGGGATTAAAAGAAGTTATTTCTTTTTATCTTTTTTTGGTTTCTTCTTTTCTTTTTTATGTGCGTTATTACCTTTAGCCATTTTGTTTATATTACTTATCTTTGTGCTATTATAGCATATTTTGCTGGGTTTGTTTAGGTTTTACTCGCATTTTCACCTGCAAGAAAACCAGTCGTCCAGCAAATTTGTAAACTGTAACCCCCGGACGGACGGTCGAAGTTTAGAATGTCACCAGCTAAGTAAAGATTGCTATATAGCTTCGATTGCATCGTTTTAAAATCAATCTCATTCAGAGCAACTCCGCCAGATGTAACAACAGCTTTTTCTACACCCAAGAATCCGCTGACAGACATTGGCATGGCTTTAATTAACTTAACGATTCTCATTCGATCAGCTTTCGTTAAGCTATTACCTTCAGTCTCTGGGTTGATCTTTGTGAACTGCAAAATAGTAGGAATCATTTTTGGAGGAACTATCCCACCTAAGTTATTCTTAATTTGCTTGTTCAAAGACTTTCCGAGTAAGTCTAAAAAGTGCTTATCTAATGTGCCGAGGTCCATGTCCGGATATAGATCAAGTTCTAAATTAACTGGCGCATACTTAAATAGCTCAGCAATCAGTTTACTCATGTTTAAAACTAAAGGACCGCTAATTCCAAAATGGGTAAGTAGAATTTTGCCAACTCGCGACTCTTGTTTCTTGCCATCTTGATAAACTGTTAATTTGGCGTCCTTGAAACTTACTCCAGAAAGTTTTTTTACCCAATCGTCCTTTAATGTCACTGGGACAAGAGCAGGATCTGATTCTTCCACGGAGTGGCCAAGCTCTTTCATCCATTCCATACCTTCGCCAGTAGAACCAGTTTCGGGGCGAGACTTGCCACCTGTGGCAATGACATAATTTTTTGCAGTGTAAATTTGTTTTTTGGTTTTAATGCCTGCAACCTTGCCCTCGGCATCAAACAAAACTTTTTTAACAGGCGAGTCGGAAATAATTGTAACGCGATTATCTTTTAAATATTTCACCATTACTTTCCATACATCTTCTGCTTTATTGCTTTCTGGGAATGCCCGTTGTTCCGCTTCCACTTTTGTTGGCAGGCCGCGACCATTAAAAAAACTGAACGTATCTTCTACGCCGAATCTAGTAAAAGCTCCATAGAGCGATTTGCCTTTAACTCCATACTTCGCCACCAACTTCTTTACATCAAATTCAGCGTTGGTAATGTTGCATCTACCACCACCAGTAATAAGTAGTTTCTTGCCAAGTTTGTCGTTCTTTTCTATGAGAGCAACCTTAGCGCCAAGTTCTGCGGCTCTACCCGCTGCCATCATGCCTGCTGGTCCGCCGCCCACAACAATTACATCGAAATCAGTTTTAACATCTGCTTTGTTCATAGGGTTATTATAGCTTGGTGGAAGGTAAAGCCCCAAACGCCAAAAAATGTTAGAATAAGGTTATGAAGTCTATCGTTTTAAAGCCAGAGCGAGATAAGCACGTAAAGAATAAGCACCCCTGGGTTTTCATGGGTGCAATTTTGTCGTATCCAGAATTTGAAAATGGTGATATTTTGAAAGTCGAAACTTCTACTGGGGGCTTCGTGGGCTATGGATATTTCAACAAAGGTCAGTCTATTTCTGGGCGCATGTTCACTTTTTCTGATGAAGAAACAGATCCACAAGATGCATTTGTGCAAAATATTAAATCCGCAATTGCTTTACGAAAGAATGCCTTAGCTGCTCAAATTGATGAAACAAACGCCTACCGCTTAATTAATGGCGAAGGGGATAACCTGCCTGGTTTAATAGTCGATCGCTACGACAAAGTTTTAGTAATCCAAATTAATACTTTAGGAATTGAAAAGCTTAAACCTCTAATTTTAAAAACTCTTCAAGAAGAAACAGGGCTAAAGTTGATATACGAAAAGTCCAGTACGCAAACTCGTCGTAAAGAAGGTTTGCCAGAATTTGAAGGGTGGTTAGTTGGCGAAGCTGAACAACCATTCGAAATAAAAGAACATGGATTAAAGTTTGATGTCAACGTCACTGGCATGCAAAAGACAGGTTTCTTTTTGGACCAGCGTGAAATGCGTCAGTTAGTACGTGCGTACGCAAAAGATAAAACTGTTTTAAACTGTTTTTCATACACCGGAGGTTTTAGTGTTTATGCTTTAGCTGGTGGAGCAAAAAAAGTTGATACAGTAGATCTTTCTGAAGCAGCTGTTGAAGGGGCAAAAGTTAATGTGGCGATGAATGGTTTCGACGCTGAAAAAGAAAATGGTTTTTTTGCACAAGACGTTTTAAGTTATTTCCGCGATAGCAAAAGCTCCGAGTATGATTTTATAATTTTAGATCCGCCAGCTTTTGCAAAGAAGGCGAGCGATGTTACAAACGCTTCGCGTGGGTACAGAGACATTAATAGAGCGGCTTTGGAAAAGTTGCCAAAAGGTGGCTTACTCTTGACCAGTTCTTGCTCATCACACATAGACAAAGATATGTTTCAGACAATTGTATTTCAGGCTGCAAAAGATGCAAAGCGTAAAGTAAAAATTCTAAGCTATCATGTTTTAGGTGCAGACCATCCAGTTGATTTATTTTTCCCACAAGGAGACTATCTAAAAAGTTTATTATTGTATATTGAGTAAAGGCTTTGCTATTAGCAAAGTCTTTATTTTTATCGTGATATAATATAAAAAAGGAAAAACAATATGCCG
>CAZSSN010000002.1:0-40510 GCA_964609785.1 uncultured Candidatus Saccharibacteria bacterium
CATAAAGCCGGGAGATTTACAGTCTCCAGTGTTTGACCGCTCCACAACCGACCCATCGCCAATCTATATTTAGATTAACTCGGTACAAATAGAATTTTACTCTATTTTAAAGGTTTTGGCAATGCTCTAAAATACAAAAATCGTCCCGAATGGTGGACGATTTAGCGTTGGGGATAATGTCGATCTAGATAGATCTTGGGCCAGCTCGCCCTGTTTTTAGGGTGGTAAAGCTGGGTTCCCCTGGATATGTAATATCCTCCGTATTGTGCTATACGTGTTCAGAAATGGGCCATGTGGCGTTGAGCTAATTTAGTATAATCCCCAGGCTGGACTTTCGCAAGGGATTGTGTTAGAATTTTAAAGTTAATTTGGAGCTTATAGGAAGGCCTTGTGCCGGCTTAGCTCATCCGGTAGAGCAACGGTTTTGTAAACCGTAGGTGGTCGGTTCGAGTCCGACAGCCGGCTCCAGAAAAGTTAATCTATCAGATTAAGTAGAATTAAGAATTTTATGTCACAAGATAATCGCATCGATCTAGAATGTACTGTGTGCCACAACTTGAACTACGCTACAACGAAGAACAAGAAGAACACTCAGGCAAGACTAGAAATTAAAAAGTTTTGTAAGCACTGCAAAGTTCAGACAGCTCACAAAGAAACCAAGAAATAATATCCGCAACCGCGGGTTTTATTTTTGCCTTGGATTTATCAAAACTTTATAAAAACTTGACCAGGACTTTATGAGGGTTGTGCAACAATAAGTTATGCATAACGAAAATAAGAAAAAACAAGCAGTTTCTCTAAGAAAAGCCGGGTATTCACTAAGTCAAATAGCCAAGATGCTTCAAATAGCCAAGAGCACTAGTTCTATCTGGGTGCGTGATGTTGAGATGAAAGCCCCTGCAAAATTTCGATTAGATGGTAGGAGCGTTGAAGGAAGGACTAGAGGTGCACTTGAAAGGAAGAGGAGGCTGTCAATTAGATACAGAGTGATCGATCAAAGTGTCAAAGAAGATTTAGCTGATTTCATACCATCGAAAACAATCAAAAGACTGTTATGCGCATTTTTGTATTGGGGTGAAGGATCTAAGACCAGAAAAGATTTAAGGTTTATAAATTCTGATCCTAAATTAATAGCTACGTTTTTGACATTATTTAGAGGATCATTTGCTATAGATGAGCTTAAATTTAGAGCGAGATTACATATACATGAATATCATGATAAAAATAAACAGTTGATTTTTTGGTCAAAAATAACTAAAATACCTATATATCGGATATCAATTTACAGAAAACCTAATACTGGGAAGAGAATTCGAGAAGGTTATCCTGGCTGCATTTCAATCAATTACGCTGATAGTGTAATTTTTACTGCTTTAACAGGGTATTACAGATTGTTAGATATGCGGGCTTGGTGAAGTGGTATCATATTTCTCTCCAAAAGAAATGTCGTTGGTCCGATTCCAACAGCCCGTGCCACAAAGTCACTCACCAAAAGGTGGGTGTTTTTGTAGATAGGTAGATCTAGATTGGTGTATAATGTTAATTATGAATTACAAAGAAAATGTTTTGCCTGTTCTGCGAGAAGCTAAGCAGATGCTACTCTCTGGTTATGGAATAGCTGAGATTATTAATCAAAAATCTGAAATAGCTGCCGATGTAGTCACAGAATTAGATATTGCGGTGGAGATTTTTGTGCGTGACAAATTAAAGCTTATGTATCCAGACATACCTTTTGTAGGAGAAGAGTTCGGAGGTGATAGAACGGCTAATAAATTTTGGTTAATGGATCCTATCGATGGTACAGGGTATTACATAAGAGGTCTGCCATTTTGTACAACAATGTTAGCTCTTATCGATAATGGACAAGTAGTCTTTTCAGCGATATATCATTTTGTAAATGATGATATGTATTGGGCGCAGAAAGGTGGCGGTGCTTATAAGAATGAGGAGAAATTACAGGTTAGCCATCGTCGATTGAAAGACAGTTATATAAGTTGGGAGACCCATTTAGAGAAGGCGGAAAATAAAGAAATCTGGAACAACTTACAGAAGCTAACAATTTTTTCTAAAATATTAGCATCGGGATGGGAATTTACCATGATAGCTGCTGGCAAAATTGACGCTAGAGTAACCTTCGATCCATACGGTACAGATTATGATTTTGCTCCGGGTTCTTTGCTAGTTTCAGAAGCAGGTGGAAAAGTAGCCAATATTTCTTCGAATGATTATGATTATCGAAATACCAGCTTCATCGCAGCAAATCCATTGATTTACTCCGAGTTAACCGAGGGGAACAATGCCTTATTTCCAATAAAGTAAATTCTTATTTACTTTCAGAGTCGGGCCAACAAAAATCGCCGATAAGGCGGTTTTTTGTTATCATATTGATATGAATATAAACTTCGTCGCGGTACTAGTTGCCGCTGTTGCGCAATTTATTTTTGGCGCAATATGGTACATGCCTATATTTGGGAAAATGTGGGGCAAAATCCATGGCTTCGATAAAGCAACTCCAGAAGAGCAAAAAGTGATGACCAAGAAAATGGCACCTCTTTTGGTTGCTCAATTCGTTTTTACGATTATAACTTCCGTGGTCTTCGCTCTGTTAATGAACGGCCTACCAAGCGATTGGAACGTGTATGGGCTAGCAGGATTCTTCTGGCTAGGGTTTATCGTTCCAACCCAAGTTTCTGCAGTGCTCTTCGGTGGGACTGATCCAAATTGGTTTATGCAAAAAATCTTGATTATGGCCTTTGGCTCATTGGGATGCATGATGATCCTTGCTTATATGCTCCAAGCTTTCTAAATTAACTTTAAAAAATCGCCGTAAAGGCGGTTTTTTGTTATGCTTAGGATATGAAACACTGGTTATTTAAAACAGAACCTAATAGCTATAGCATTGATGATCTTCAAAAAGAGAAGAAAACTCTTTGGACAGGAATACGCAACTATCAAGTTCGCAATATGCTGCGTGACGACATCGCCAAAGGTGATAAGGTCCTAATTTACCACAGTAGCTCAGGGGATATTGGTATAGTTGGTCTGGCTGAGGTAATTAAAACTTGCATCCCAGATCCAACTGCTTTTGATCAAAAGGATCATCACTTCGACCCTAGAAGTAAGAAAGATAGTCCAACTTGGTATTGCTGCGAAATAAAGTTTGTTAAAAAGTTCAAAGAAATTTTGCCGCTTAAAGAAATAAAGCAACACCCAGAACTTATGGAAATGAAGTTGTTGCAAAAAGGAAGCAGACTTTCTATCACGCCAGTGACTAAGCCTGAATTTGAATTAATAATACAGATCTCATGAATATAAAAGCAGTAGGTTTCGATTATGGAGGAGTTGTTGGAATTCACAAGAGTGTGATGCCAGATATTTCTGCTGCCATAAATTTACCTGTCGATGAAATTCGTGCTGTCTATTTAAAGTATAATCGCTTAGCAAATGTGGGAGGGCGATCATATCAAGAAGTGTGGAAGATGGTATTGGATGAGTTAGGCAAGGGGGAATTCTCAGACACCGTGAATAAGTTACTATCTGTTAATGACACCATCTTCTTAAACGAAAACGTGTTAAATCTTGTCCATGAATTGCGTGACAAAGGAATTCGGGTCGGATTGTTAACAAACAATACATCTTACAATGGTGAAGCTTTAAGGAAAGTTGGCCTTGCAGATCATTTCGATTCTTTCTTTGTTTCGGCAGAAATTGGCTATCAAAAACCAGAGTTGGAAGCATTTAAAGTCTTATTCGACAGTCTCGGCGCATCTTTTGAAGAATCAGTTTATATTGATGATGCGCCTAGCAGCCTAAGATTAGCTGGCGAAATTGGCTACCATCCTATATTATTCACTAGCTATGATCAATTAAGAAAAGAGCTAATTTCTTTAGGAGCATTAGAATAATGTCAGAAAAATTTGAACACGAAGAACTTTTAATACGCACAGTCTTAGAACCAGAAGAAATTGTAGAAATTCAACTGTTGGAAGAAACAGAAAGCTCACTAAATATAGTCGTAATGGTGACTCCTGATGAGTACATCCAAAGTTACGTGCGACCATTTAGGAAAATTGGTTATGAGTTTTATCCTGAAAATTCATCAATTATTAAATTACAGTTTCAAAAAGGGGAAACCTTTAAATATAACTTAAGCCTTAGCCAGGTAAATTAGTATGGAAGAATTAGACATAGAAAAATTATATAAATCTGCTGAGAAGCATATTGTTGATCATCAGTGCAGCGCTCATCCATACAAATATGGCGAAAAGCTTGTTGAGTATGTTTCAGAGCGTAAGCCTAAAAAGATCTTGGAAATTGGTACTGGTATTGGTTATACATCGGTTTTGATGGCGCTTGCAAATCCACACGCTCGCATTGAAACAATGGAAAAAGATTTAAAGCACGCACAAACTGCTAAAAAGTATTTTAAAGATAAAAAAGTTGCGGAAAGAATCTCTGTAATTAACGACTTCGCCGAAACAGTTTTACCGATGATTAAAATCCAGTATGATTTTATCTTTTTTGACGGATATCAGATTCACTACGAATTCCTTCCTCAGTACAAGCGACTGCTTAAAAAAGATGGAATACTTTTCTTGGCGAATAATCATTTAAAGAGTAAAACAAGTGACCAATTTTTTACCGAGCTTGAAGATGGCAAAACTTGGAAGATCTTAGAGCAGTTCGACGATACAACAGTAGCTCAGCGTTTATAAAACAAGGTCAAATTTTAACCCTATCTTTTTTACGATAAAAGGAGTATACTTAACGTATTATTGGTTAAAAAACGCATAGATATGAGCGCAATTGACAAAGAGAAAATTTTCGTAGAATTGCGAAAGTATCATACTGAAGAATTTCCAGAAAAGCTGGCGAATGAAGAAATGCAAGCACTTCGTGAAGAGTTTCAAATCATCGAAGATGATATTGTCACCATGCTATTAAGCTTAGTAAATGGCAAACTTGGGTTCGTTGATTTTAAAAAGGAATTAGCAGACTTCACAGACAAAGTTAAAGTGTTAAAAACAGGGGATCGCTTGGAAGATGAAAATCGTAATTTCTTCCTTGCTAAGATAGCTCATTTGAAAGAACTATTAGAAATAGCAGAGCACGCAATTTTCAAACTTAAAGTTCCCCGAGTGCCTAAAGCTGTATAAAAATTCACACATTTAATTGTGTGTTTTTTATTGGTTTCATTTACATCATAACTTCTTCATTTCTCTCTAATAAAGTTATAATTGAAATAATTAAATAAAGAAAAGTCTTATGGATTCATCTGTATCATCTCGCACAAAGCCACTGTACCGTGGTACTCAAATTGTTTGGTACGTAGTAGGTATATTGGAAGCGTTGTTAGCTTTCAGATTTATTCTGAAGTTGTTGGCAGCTAACCCAACTGCTGGTTTCACTAGCTTCATCTATGGAGTTACGTATCCCTTTGCAGCCCCATTCTTGAGTGTTTTCAAATTACCAACAGTCGAAGGTAGTGTTCTAGAGTGGACCACTTTGCTTGCGATGTTAGTTTATTTCTTAATCGCATTAGCAATTATAAAGCTTTTTGTAATGAGTAAGGCTGTATCTACTCCAGAGGCTGCAGCTAAATTAGATCAACAAGATTAATCAATTCACTAATTAATTAATAATTAAACTATTGCGAGCATTAAATTTTGGCTCACAATACATGAGGAAAAATTATGGGTATTATAATTTGGATAATATTTGGTGCGTTAGCCGGATGGATCACTTCAATGATCATGGGAACTAACATGTCTCAAGGTTGGATCGGGAACATTGTCGTTGGAATTATTGGTGCAATTATTGGTGGCTTCATCATGAATGCGCTAGGCCAAGGCGGAGTTTCAGGATTCAACCTATACAGCCTATTAGTAGCTGTATTAGGAGCAGTAATCCTAACTGTGATTGTAAAAGCTTTTCGTGGCAACGGTCGCGCAGCTTAATATAGCGCTAACCAAGGCCGCTCTGCACACATAATAATAGAGCGGCCTTTTAAATTGGCTGAGTGTTGACAAAATGGCAAAAAAGTGCTATTATAACGAATCAATAACGTACATCAATGAGCTCAAAATTATTTAAACAAATTGGCGCATCACTAACAACCCTTATAATTATGGGTGTTTTTGCTTTGCCATCATCAGTAAATGCTAGTTATTCTAGCTCTAGCGACCCTTTTTACGGTTGGACTGGCGTAAATAATTTAAGTTCAACAAACTCCAGCAACCCATTCGAAGGTTGGACTGGAGTAAACAACTCTGCTAGTACTACAAATACTACAAACTCAAATAATCCATTCAGCGGATGGACCGGCGTTAATAATCTAACTACTACAGGATCCACCACGACATCTAATCCATTTTCAGGATGGACTGGAGTTGATAACTCTAATCCAAGCAATTCTTCTAGTTCTGCAAACAGCACTTTTGGATCTTGGACAGGGGTAAATAATTCTAATGAGACTTCATCACAAAACAATCCTTTCGGTGACTGGGCTGGTGTTAATAACTCAGACTACATAGGAACTCAATCTTCGAACTCTTCAGATATATTTGGCACATGGAGTGGCGTGAGTAATTCTGATCAGGCTAATAACTCTACAAGTTCGAACAGCTCGTTCGGGGATTGGTATGGAACATCATCTAGCAGTTCTAGTAATGTAGCTTTAGCTTCATCTTCATCAACCACAGATTCTGCGTCTAAACCTCAAATCTCTGATGGTACTGAAACTTACTATGTAGCTCCGACCACAGGTGTAGATAGAATGGCTCCGTATGGCTTTGCTGGATTACTTACCGCTGGGTTTGTAATAATCAGGAAGCGAAAATTACTGTTTAACTAAAAAACTGATAGAATACCCTTACGGGTATTCTTTTTTTATTGTGTGAATTGCCCAAATTTGTTACCTTTAAATGACCATTAACGTATACATGTATGATTACAAAACAAGATATCGTCTTTTTATTAACCATGGAGTTAAGCACTACATCCAAAGTCATTGCTAATGTTCCGGAAGGTCACATGGACTATAAGCCGAATGAGATTAAGTCGAACTCAGTAGAGGCTCTTTTGAAGAACATGATAGCTGAGCATGGAATGTTTACGACAATTTTAAAAGGTGACCAAGTCACTAATCCAATGGCTGATGTACCAGATTTTAGTACTGTGGCGGAAGCGGTTGAAATTTATGATGAAAAGAAAGATGCGTTTATGGCGACTCTAGAATCAACTCCCGAAGAAGATTTTCTGCAGCCATACTCTTTGTGGGGCATGGAAGGTACCCGAGCCGATGTTATCCTTGGACTTATACGAGATATGATTCATCACCGCGGACAACTTACTGTGTATATTCGTTTATTAGACGGTAAAGTCCCATCTGTTTATGGCCCAACTTTTGATGAACCAATGAATACCACAGCTTAATTATTTACTATCTGATGAGTTTACCAAATCACATTGCAATTATTCCTGATGGAAATAGACGCTGGGCGGAATCCCGGCTTTTAAATCCGTGGGAAGGACATATAGAAGGGACTAAACGTTTTTGGGAAACAGCACTTGCGTGTCTTGATCTAGGAATTCCAAACGTTACTTTTTGGGGTGGATCATATTCAAACTTAAAAAAGAGAACTGCCATTGAGGTAAACTTTTTGTTTAAGATTATGTCAGATGAGATCGCTAAGCCTAATGTGTTAAATAAGTGTTTGCAAAATGAGGCGCAATTTAAAGTCTTAGGTGAGTGGACAGACTTTGTTAAAGACAAAAAAGTCGTAGAAGGAGTTTTAGATTTACAAAATAAAACCAAGCATTTCAAAAAGAATTCTTTAACTATTTTATTTGGCTACGATGGACAGCGGGAAATGATTGCAGCTGCCAACTCTTTAGTAAAGAAAGGGGATAGCGTAAATGGTAAAAGCCTTAGATCATCTTTGTGGACTGCAGATTTACCAGATGTAGACTTAGTGATTCGCACAGGAGGAGAACCGCATTGGTCGGCAGGGTTTATGATGTGGCAAACAGCTAACAGTCAATTTTATTTTACAGATATTCTTTGGCCAGATTTTAAGAAGCCAGAATTAAAAAAGGCACTCGTTGATTACGAGCGCCGTGAGAGAAGATTGGGGAAGTAAGCTACTTAACCCTTTCTTTAACATAAATTTCCATCTGTAGAGTTTGAACCCTATCTTCATCAAGAGTGCAGCCTCTTTTGATCGCGTTTCTCACATCTTTCAAAAATTGGGCCGCTGCCACCTCGATATCTTTCAAACTTCCAGACTTGTAATGAACCTGTATTGATTTGCTTTGTTCTATTTTTTTCCTTGTTTTTCTAGGCATCTGACAATTCCTCCTGTCGCTATCTGGCTTCGAACTCAAAACAAAAACACACTATTCAAAAAATAAATTGTGTGTTTTTGTTTTGTCCCAAGCAAACTCGTAAGCCGAATTCTGTTTCTAAATGATCATCTATCTGGGATCACTGTTGCCAGCGACCTCGGTGCTGCCTACCTAATTTGGCATTGCACTCAAGTAAGAATTTAGCCGTTTCACCCGATATGTTTCCATATCGATTCACCCAACCAACTTAGTGGGGTGCGCAATCATTTCTGATTAACGCGTCTCTGTTCGCATCTCTGAGATTACTCTCGACGGGTGTTACCCGCTACTATTGTTAATAACTCTATAGAGGTTATCAACTAAGTGTTCGGACTTTCCTCCCCAGCAGCAGCTTTCGCGCGCTTAGGGCGATCATTCGATTTGCTTGGAACCTCAAAAGATTACCATATTTTGGGCGTATTGTCAATAAATACGCTAAAATAAGCCAATTACCAGTCTTGAGGTCGCTCTTTGTACCAATCAGCTAGGCCGCTTTCTAAAGTATATTCATACTTATAATCAAGATTCTTTAAAATCTTCGGACTGATGTTGTTATATTTCAGGACTTTTCTTACAGTGACCGGACTAATGGACTGCTTGCGGCCAAGCATCTTGTTTAAGAAGTGAACGAAGTAGGATCCTAAAAGTAAAATTCTAAATGGGACGTTCGGTGTTGCTCTTTTAACTCCAGCAATCTTTTTTATTCCTTCAGCGTATTCTCCAACGCTTGGCGCAGGGTCCATAGTAAAGTTAAACAAGGTTAGGCCTTCGTTATGCTCATCTTGCCACTTCAGCATAAAAGCCATTGCCCGACAAAGCTCTTTTACGTAGCCGCCAGCTTTGCGAACATTTTGATTCCCTGTGAAAAAGAAATAATGTCCCAGCACCGCTTTAACCATCCTAGTTACATTACCACGTTCGTTAGCACCAAAAATAACTCCTGGGCGAGTAATTAAAAGTTTGCGACCAGACTTAGCCTGTTGCCAAGCGATATGAATTTTCTCAGCAGTTAATTTTGAGACCCCATAAGGAGTGTTTGGCATTGTTAATGAGTCTTCATCTTTAGTGTTTTCGCCACCGCCATACGTTGCTATGGAGCTTGTGAACAAGATGCTCTTACAATCTACAATACTAGCCCAATCGCAAACATTCTCTGCGCCAGGCAAATTAGTTTTAAAATATTCTTCTGCGACATGGCCAGGCTCTTTGTGGACTGCTGCTAAATTTACAATTAAATCTACTTGTGTTGGTAGCTTATTCGACTCTTCTTGGGCATGAAAAGGCTTGCGTACATCAATCTTCACATAATCAATGTCACCTGCAGCGAAGTGTCTTTGCAGGCTCTTTGGCCAAAGGTCTGGAGTAATTGTACCGAGGTCACTAATAATAACTTTTTTTGCAATGTTGTTATCTAGTAAATAGGCTGCGAAGTTGCTGCCAATAAATCCATTTCCGCCAAAAAGAATAGCTGTGTTGTATTTAGGTTCCATCATAATTTACTGTATTTTAACATAATTTGAAGGGTGTTGTAAGCCAGAAAGTCATTAGGAAAATAGGTCTAAAAGTGGTATAATGGCAAATATAACAGTTATTCATGAAGCGCACAGAACTACTCTTTAATTTAATTTCCATCCCTGTAGATATTCTTATGCTGGCCGCCGCCGGCATAGTTTCGTTTTACTTGCGTTTGTACTCAGAGGATTATATTGGGAAGGTTATGTACACCTTAGAACTCCAAGACTTTTTACTGGTTTTGGTTAAGGTTATTCCTATCTTGTTGCTAGTGTTTGCACTACTTGGTCTTTACAAGCTTCGAGGAACAAGACGTTTCATTCATGAGTTCAATAGAATTTTTGTTGGCACATCCTTAGGAATGCTTTTTGCAGTAGTACTTTTCTTTTTTGATCAATCAATTTTCCCGTCTCGTTTCATCATACTAACTGCTTGGGCGTTGGGAATTCTTTTCATCCTTTTCGGAAGAATAGTTTTGAAAAGAATCCAAGAAGCGATGTTCCGCCGTGGTTATGGACTTCACAGATTAATTGTCGTTGATGGAAGTGGTAGCGAAGCCAGTGTAATTGAACAGTTTCTATCTAATAAATCTCACGGCTACAAAGTAGTAGGTGAATTAGATAACAACGACCAAGTAATTAGTAAGTTAGAAGAACTTCTAAAAACCACTGGCATAGATGAGATAATGCAGGCTAACCCTCATGCAACCAGCGCTCAAAATTTAAACTTGTTAGAGTTTGTACGCCGCCATGGTTTGCAATTTAGTTTCGTTCCAAACCTGTTCGAAGTCCAGCGCAATGTAATCGAGTTAGACAACTTTAAGGGTATACCTATCATCAAATTAAAAAATACTCCTCTTGAAGGATGGGGGAAAGTCATTAAGCGTCTATTAGATATAGTCGCTAGTTTAATTTGTCTCATTATTACCGCTCCAATCTCTTTAATTATTTACATTGCAGTTCGAGTCACTAGCCCTGGTCCAGGAATCTACAAACATACCCGCAGCGGTTACAAAAAAGAATTTGATTTTTACAAATTCCGTTCCATGTATACTCATTTGAGTACCGGTAAGGGCTATGGTGATGAGCAGGCGCAAAAAGTTCTACATGATCTTCTAGAGCAAGTGAAAGATGAAGACCGCACTGGTCCGTTATGGAAAATTAAAGATGACCCTCGCATTACCCCAATAGGAAAGTTTCTGCGTAAAAGCAAGTTAGATGAAATCCCTCAGTTCTGGAATGTACTCATTGGCGACATGAGTATGATTGGTCCAAGACCTCATATGCCGGAGCAAGTTGAGAAATACAGGCAGCACTATGGCCGTGTGTTTAGTATCAAGCCAGGGATTTTCGGTTTAACTCAGATTGCTCAGCTTTCTAGGCCGAATCTACCTTTCGAAGAAGAAATCCGCCTAGACACTTACTATATTGAAAATTGGAGTTTGATTTGGGACATAAAGATAATTATCAAGTCATTCTATATGTTGCTATTCACTCGCAAACCCAAAGATAACTATTAAAGCATCTTACTAAATTATGAAAGTTATTCTCGCTCACGATTCATACACACAATATGGCGGCGCCGAACGCGTTCTTGAAGGTATGAAAGATTTGTATCCTGATGCTCCGATTTATACTTTAGTTGTAGATAAAAGAATGAAGTGGCATATAAGTGATTGGAATGTAATCACAAGTCCGCTTCAAAAAATTTATAACTTGTATGGCAATATGCAACATCTATTCGGACTTATTCCGTTCATTTTGCCATTTTGGAAATTAGAGAAAGCTGATTTATTGTTGAGTTCAAGTTCTGCATACTTAAAAGGATTGCGAAAAACTAAAGGCATGGTTCATGTTGATTATTGCCACACACCGACTAGATTCATTTGGACAGACTATGAATATGCTCTCCACGAAGTTACTCCTTTGCTTAGACCTATTGCAAAGCTTTACTTGTGGTGGTTAAAAAAGTGGGACTACAATGCTGCTCAAAAAGTAGATCACTTTTTAGTGAACGGCTTAGAAGTGCAATCAAGATTGAAGAAGTATTACAACCGTGATAGTGAAATTTTGCATCCGTTCATCGATGTTGAGTTCTGGTCGCCAACTAGAGAAAAGGGAGATTACTTTTTAATTGCTGGTCGTTTAACCCCATACAAAGATTACGATAAAGTTATTTTAGCTTTTAATAAACTAGGTTGGCCGCTTCACGTAATTGGTACTGGTCGTTATGAAAAATATTTGCGCTCTATCGCTGGCTCAAACATTATTTTCTTAGGTAAAGTAGACGATGAATCTTTGAGACATCAATACAGTGGTGCTAGAGGTTTTATTTACCCTCAATTAGAAGACTTTGGTCTAATGCCATTAGAGGCTGCGAGTTGTGGTACAGCAACCTTAGGATTAGCTAAAGGTGGTTCTTTAGAAACAGTTATACCTGGCCAGACTGGTGAGCTTCTAGAAAAAGTAGATGTTGAAAATTTAATTACTGCTCTAAATGTTTGGGATGAAAATAAATATAGCAAAGAAAATCTAAAGTCCCACTCACTGAAGTTTAGTAAGCAGGAATTTCAACGAAAACTAACTTCGTACATAAATAAATTTATGAGTAAGTAATGCCAGAAATCAGTACCCAACTAAATATTGAAGTGGCTCCTCATCTTCCTAAAACAGGTAATGCAAAAAACATTGCTGTAGATTTGCGCAGCCTACATGCTTCTGAATTTAGTGGCGTCGAAAGCTTCGCTGTTAATGTTTTAGAGGAATTGCTCGCAGAAGATCGTGATACTATTTACCGATTGTTTTACAATGGCTTTAATCCTAAGAAGTTTGAATACTTTCACTATATTAATGCGCAGTATAAACAGACCCGCATACCAAATAGGTTGCTAAATCTATCCTTGAAGTTTTTTAGTTACCCAAAGTTGGAAAAGCTTACTGGACTTTGTGATGTTTTGTTTATGCCAAATTGGAATATGCTTTCTGTAGATCCCGGTACAAAAGTCGTATTAACGGTCCATGACCTATCGCCATTAGCAGTTCCTCAATTCTATAATTTGAAAGCAAGAATCTGGCATTGGTTTATTAACATTCCAAAACTCTTAGCGCGAGCTAATAACCTTGTAGCAGTCTCCGAATTCACTAAAACTTCAATGATGGAGATGTTGAATATCCCTGAGCACAAAATTACTGTTGCTCCTTTAGGTGTTGACCATGATAACTACCGACCTAATTTAAGTGTTGATAAGCTAAGAGATGTTCGGAATCGTTACGGATTACCAGGTGATTTCGTACTATTTGTTGGGACTGTAGAACCAAGGAAAAACTTATCCCGTTTAATTGAAGCTTTGGAACAGGTGAAAGAACCTATCTCCCTGGTGATTGCTGGGAGACTTGGCTGGAAGTATTCTGCATTATTAAGACAGATTGACCAAAGTCCTAAGCGCCGTTTCATTAAATTGTTAGGTTACGTACCTGAAGCAGATAAGCCATATATTATGAAGTTGGCCCGAGTATTTGCATATCCAAGCATGTACGAAGGATTCGGATTGCCAGTATTAGAAGCGATGGCCGTAGGGACTCCGGTTTTGACTTCAAACGTTTCAAGTTTGCCAGAAGTAGCCGGTGACTCTGCTTTGCTAATAAATCCATACAATGTTTCTGATATCGCTGAAGGGCTGACCCGCTTGCATCTTGATGATCAGCTTCGCCAGTATTACTCAGCAAAGGGGATCGAGCGTAGCAAACTTTTTACTTGGACAAAGTGCGCAGCAATTATTAAATCAGTAATACACTAAAGTAAGATGAAAATCGGATTTGATTTTAGAATGGGTGGCAGTATCAATGCGGGCTTAGGCCGGTATAGTTTTGAGTTGCTCACTCACATGATCGAGCTAAATCCGGATAATCAATATTTTGTTTTTTATAACAAAAATAATTACAACCCGAATGATTTAAAAGCTCTGAAAAAGTTGGGAGCAGAATTAGTCGAAACTAATATACGGCACTATTCATTTGGCGAGCAATTATCCTTGCCTAAAATTTTAAACAAGTACGATTTGGATTTAATGCATTTTCCAAATTTTAATGTACCTCTCAGGTACAAAAAACCATATGTAGTGACAATTCACGACATGGTACATCACAAGATTAGCGGGCATAAGAAGTCTAGAGTCTGGAAGTTTTACGCCTATCAATATTTAATTAAGAAAGCGGCTGAAAATGCAAAAGTCATAATCACTGTGACTGAATCGGCTAAGAAAGAAATCGTAAAGTATTTAGAAGTTGATCCAGAAAAGATTGTTGTTACGTACGAAGCCCCGACAGATCAAGAAGTGGCGCCGGCTAATATAGAAAAAGTTAAGGAAAAGTATTTGCTAAGCCGACCATATTTTCTATTCGTGGGAACTTTGGAAAGAAAAAAGAACATTCCAATGCTTGCTAAAGCTTTCGACTTGTTCCTTAGCAAATACAAGTTCGATATGGACTTGGTGATCGCGGGTAAAGTTGATTCGCACTATCCAGAAATTAAAGATCAGATTATGGATATCTCTCACAGAAACCGTTTAGTTCTGACGGGATTTGTAGAAGATGAAGATCAAGCTGCTTTGTACCAAGGTGCTTACGCTTTCATTACAACTTCTCTTCATGAAGGCTTCGGCTTGCCAGGGCTTGAAGCAATGCGTTATGGGCTACCTGTACTGGCATCAAACACCGAAGTCTTTAATGAGGTTTACGACAACGGCGCTATTTACTTTGACCCATTAGATCCAGAGGATATTGCTGAGCATATGAAGTTAGTTTCGCAAGATACACAGTTCCATGCTCAAATGCAACAAAAGAGTATTGCTCGGGTACAGTACTTCGACTGGGCAGAAACCGCTAAGCAAACATTGGAAGTGTACAATAAAGCAGTAGGTAAAAATCAAACTAGACAAACAAATTTTGAACCAGAAAATGAATAGTATAAATAAAACAAAAAAAGTAATCTTTGTTGGCGGAGAAACAGCTGGACCTGTTATGCCATTATTAGCTTTAGCAGATGCCTGGGTTAGTCAAGACTCAAAAATTGAGCCAGTCTTTTTAGATTTAAAGAAATCAGTTGCAGCCAGAATTGTTCCAGCCCGTGGCTACAAATTTAAAAAAATAACTTCAGGCAAACTCCGGCGCTATTGGTCTTTTAAAAATATTGTTTCACCTTTTTTAACTTTAATTGGGTTAATCCAGTCGCTTATTTTGCTGCTAACTCTAAAGCCGGAAGTAGTTGTTGGTGCTGGCGGTTATGTTCAAGTCCCAGTTATAGTCGCAGCGTGGCTTCTAAGAATCCCGAGAGTGATTCATCAGCAAGATATAGTCCCCACATTTTCAAATAGAATTTGTACCCCTTTTGCAAATAAAATAACTACAACATTTGAAAAATCATTAAAGGATTTTCCTCAAGGTTCAGGTTTTGAAAAAAACTATTCACAATATACAAAAATTGAGTGGACCGGTAACCCAACAGAACTAAATAACGTTTCCCCAACAGATGAAGAAAGAAACGTCGCTCGTAATTTATTTAAGCTCGATCACGATTGGCCGACAGTATTAGTAATTGGTGGTGGCAGCGGAGCCCGAGGATTAAATGCGGCATTGGAGCATAACTTGCCCGAACTATTGAAAGTTGCCCAGGTTATTCATAGTACTGGACCAGGGAAGTTGATTAACCCAGCCATAGACATAGCGCATGGCCACGACAGGTATCATCAATACGAGTTCATTAATAAAGTTGATCAGGCATACATGGCAGCTGACATTGTAATCAGCCGGGCAGGTATAGGGGCTATTACGGCATTGTCTGCTTTGCGAAAACTTAGTATTATTGTGCCAATGCCAGAAACTCATCAAGAGTGGAACGCTCAGTATTTATACGATAAAAACGCAGCTATTATTTTAGATGAAAAGGATATAACCCCAGATACTTTAGCAAAAGGTGTTCGTAAAATCCTCTTTGATAAAGAACTTCAGGAAGAAATGCAAAAGAATATCCATTCAATAATGCCGCCTAACGCAACAGAAAAAATGTTAACTGTAATAAAGAAAGTTATTCATGAATAGAAACAGTATCCCACATTCAAAGAATAGACCAACGGTAGGATTTGCTTTCAGTGGTGCTTCATCACGAAGCGTATTTTACATTGGATTCCTAGAAGTTCTTGAAGAGAATGGTTTTCCAATTGATTACATTTCAGCAATGTCTGGTGGCGCAGTAGTGGCTGCAAGTTTTGCTTGCGGTACCTTGCCTGCTCTTAAACAAATGGCTTTGGGAATGGATAAAGAGCTAATTTTCAATTTAATTGAAAGAAGCAAAGGCCGTGGAGGTCTGTATCATTTAGATAAAGTTGAAGCCTTGCTTCGAGTTTATACAAAGAACAAAAAGTTTGAAGAAGTGAACCCAAGATTAAGTTTTGTTACAACTGATATCTCTGCTACAGACCCTAAAAACTCTGAGGTGACTTTACAAGTTGGTGATATAGCCAAAGCTGTTTGTGCATCTTGCACATTGCCGGGAGTTTTCCAGCCTTTTGAATGGGGGAATAAACAACTCCTTGATGGAGGTATAATTAACATAGTGCCAGGAAACGTAGCGCGTGAGGCGAACATGGATGTTGTAATTGGTGTAGATATGCGTGCAACTAGGCACATATTTAGCTCGTGGCAAATCATGCTGAAAAAGAGTCTTGATTTAATTAAGCAGATATTGTGGCCTAGTCAGATTAATCAACTTTGGAGAAACTTTAAAGGCATTTTAGATTATGAAGATGCTCTAGGTGCTTATGAAAATGTAGACCGCTTACACGATAAGACTTTGTATCCTGGTATCTTTACAGTTTTAGATAAAGCCATTGGCCTGGCTATTAAAGCCCAGAAAGAGCAAGAAAAAGATGAAAATTATAATTGCGATATAATCCTTACTCCAGATGTTGCGCCACCTACTTTTTGGAAACGTTATCTATATTTGCATTTCACAGATTTCAGTAGCACTGAAGAATATTATAAAGCAGGTAGAAGAGTGGCGTTGCAGAATCTTCCACAGCTTTGGCAGCTACTGTCCGATAAAGAAACAGAGATAAATAATCGCGAAGAGAAAGTGAAGAATTTACTAAAAACCACAATTAATAATTAAGGGATGAATTACTCAGAAAATTTAGACCTCCTAGAAGGAGTAAAATCCATATATTTCATTGGTATTGGTGGTGTGGGAATGTCAGCTGCTGCTGGTATTGCCGCTCAACTAGGCTTTGAGGTGCGTGGCAGTGATAGTAAAGAGTTATACGACCCGGCAAAGCAAGTTTTAGAATCAAACGGCATAGAATATGTTGCTGGTTATGCGGTAGAAAATATTCAGGAGAACTCTGCAGATTTATACATCGCTTCTTCCGGAGAAAGCGAATCGAACCCTGAAGTGGCTTACTTAGTTGAACGTGGAATTCAAGTTCATTCTTTCAGTGAACTTTTAGCAGCACTTTCTCAAGAAAAATTGCGCGTTGTTGTTGCGGGAACTCATGGGAAGTCAACCACAACTGGAATGCTAGGGAAAACTTTACAAGAAATTGATGACTCTTCGTATATGACTGGTGCAGTTCTTCAGCACGAAGAAACAAACTTTCATGTGGGAGAAGGACACTATTTTGTGTTTGAAGGCGATGAATACAAAGCACTTTATGATGACCCAATTCCTAAGTTTCATCAGTATAAAGCAGATATTTTAGTTCTAACCAATTTAGAGTTTGATCATCCAGATATTTTCTCTTCATTAGAAGAAATGCAAGATGAGTTCCGTCAGCTTATCGCAGCGCTTCCAAGTGATGGAGTCGCTGTTTATAACGCAGATGATATTTCCCTGGCAATGTTGATGCATGAAAATAATGTCGGCCAAGTTTCTTTCGCGTTGAATAACCCGGCTGACTTCCGAGCGACTAACTTGGTTGCAAATGAAACTGGTACATCTTTCGATGTAGCTTGGACAAAGATCAAACCTGGCACAACAGAAAAGTCTGAACCAATTATTGAAAACTACCATATTAATTTATTTGGTGATATTAACGTTTACAACGCTTTAGGAGTAATTGCATTGCTGCGTACTTTAGGATTCTCTCAAGAGCAAGTTCAAGATGGAATCTCTTCTTACTATGGAGTTAAACGTCGTTTTGAACTCATTGGAGAAAATAATGGCGTAACTATTTATGATGACTATGCGCATCACCCAACAGCTGTTTTAGAAACACTTAAAGCCGCTCGCACTAAGTTTCCAGACAAGAAAATCTGGGCTGTATTCGAACCTCATACTTACAGCCGAACATCTGCGACTTTAGAAGAGTTAGCAAAGTCTTTTGGGTCGGCAGATGAAGTTCTGTTAGCAGAAATTTATCCTGCTCGTGAAGTAAAAACTGCTGAAAGTATTACAGGCACTCAAGTTGTTGATGCCATAAGTAAGCATCATGAGCATGTTCGCTTAGTTGAGGATAAAAAAGCAGCTTTGGCCTTACTTAAGGGCGAATTAAAGCCTGGAGATGTAGTTATTGTGATGGCTGTGGGCAACTTTAATCTCCTTGCCCAAGATCTGATGGTATAATTAGATTAAGATTAAGTAATTAAATAATAGAGGAGCAAAGCTATGAATATTACTATCAAAGCTACAAACACTACGCTAACAGATGCGATCCGAAGCACTATTGAACAGAAATTGAGCTCCTTAGAAGGCTTTTTGAAGACAGAAGACAAGATTCACGTTGAAGTTGAAGAAGATACTCATCATAAAACTGGATTATTTAGCCGAGTAGAAGTGCAAATAGCGCCGCATGGCTACTATGCAGAAGCAAACGGCAATGACTTTTACGAAGCAATTGACTTAGTTTTGCCAAAGATTAAGCAGCAAATGACTAAAACTAAAGATAAACGCCTTAGTTTGAGACGTAAACTTGGCAACCTATTTAAACGTAGTCAAAACTAGTGGCACAATTTGATGTTTGGGAAAAAGAATACCGCAATCCACAGTTAATTACTAACTCAGATGAGCCACAGTTAGATTTTAAACATTATATTAAGTGGCTTCGCAAAACAGAGCACGTAGACCTAGGCGGTTTGCGTGTTTTGGATTTGGGCAGTGGTACAGGCAAGAACAGTTTGTTTCTTGCGGAGCGGGGAAGTGACGTAGTAGGAATTGAGCTCTCCACAACAGCAGTTAAGATTGCTGAGCAACGTTCCGAGGAACGCGGGCTGTTCGCAGAATTTATTGAAGGAAGTTTTGGCAACAAGTTTAATTTTAAAGATGATGAATTCGATTTAATTTTAGATGTTGTTTCATCTATGTCACTTTCTGAAAAAGAACGAACTAAGTACGTTTCTGAATGTTTACGTGTTCTAAAACCAGGCGGCCACATGTTTATCAAAACTTTGTGTAAAGATGGCGATAAGAACGCAGAGTACATGCTGGAACATTTTCCTGGCAAAGAAAAAGACACGTACGTAATGCCGGGGACCGGAATCACAGAACGTGTCTTTAGTAGAGAAGACATTGAATCGCTATATAGCGAATTCAACATACAAGAGTTAGAACGCAAGCACAGCTATACCATCATCGACGGCAAGCCATACAAACGCCAGTTTTGGCTACTGAAACTTACAACACCAAGAGTTTCCTGAATCAGTTATCTCTAAAACTCTAAGACCATGAATTGCTGCTAGAAATCTACACAGGTCCTCGAAGTCTCTTCTGGTTTCAATGAATTCCAGGCCAACTTTGTTCTTAAACGCACCATCAACCTTAAAATCCAAAACCTTGTTACCTCTGAAAAAAGAAGCTTCTTTAGTTTGAGTGTGCAACCTAAGGATGTCATCAGATTCAATCACAGTTTCTCTGTCTCTAGTTGTATCGATCATAACAAATTCCTCCGATCCTTATCCAAATTTATTAAATCACAAAAATGAGTCATTGTCAATAGGACTCACTGCCAAATAGTGCTATAATTAATCGAAATTCCCATGAATGCTTGGGTTTTTATATCTCTATTATTACTTATATTTACATGTCATTCATTACAAACCTATTTCGAGCTGCAAAAGGTGATCCTCTAGCTAAATATGCATCCGAAATTGCTAAAATTAATAGCTATAAAGAAGAGATTGCAGCACTTTCTGACCAAGCCATTAAAGAAGAAATCCAAAAATATAAATCTGAGTTAGCTGAAATCCCAGCTGGTGAGGAACATCAAGATAAAATTTTTAAAAAACTTTCCGAGCTTCGTCCTCGGGTTTTTGCGTTGACTCGCGAAGCTTCCAAAAGAGCACGTGGCCAGTTCCACTATGAAGTACAACTTGCAGGTGGTATTGCATTAGCAGAAGGTAAGATTGCGGAAATGAAGACTGGTGAAGGTAAAACCTTAACAGCGACTTTGCCAATTGCACTTTTTGCTTTAGCTGGGCGCGGTACTCATCTTGTAACTGTTAACGACTACTTGGCTCGTTGGCAAGCAAGTGATATGGGTAAAGTTTATGATCAGCTTGGTCTGACAGTTGCCAGTATCCAACATGAAGCATCTTTTAAATACGACACTAGCTATCAACCTGAGCAAGAAGAAATTGATCGCATAGAAGGCGAAACTCAAGGTTTAGTTTTGGATGTAAAGCATATGCGCCCTGTTTCTCGACAAGAAGCTTACGCCGCAGACATCACTTACGGTACAAACAACGAATATGGTTTTGATTACTTGCGCGATAACATGGTCCAGCAAGTATCTGCTCTTCGTCAACGGGAACTGTTCTTTGTAATTGTAGATGAAGTCGACAGCATTTTAATTGATGAAGCCCGTACTCCTCTAATTATTTCTCAACCAGATACAGATCCAACAGATAAATACGTTGAATTTTCTAAACTAGTTCTTCGTTTGCAAGAAAATGAAGATTACAATGTTGATGAAAAGCATAAAGCAGCTAATCTTACAGATGAAGGCATAGATAAAATCCAAAAGATTTTAAATATAGAAAACATTTACGACACTACCAAAGGTGTGACGACTCTTCATCATATTGAACAGGCTTTACGTGCAAAGACTTTATATTTGAAAGATCGTGACTATGTTGCTCGTGATGGTGAAATTGTCATTGTAGATGAATTCACTGGTCGTTTAATGTTTGGTCGTCGATATTCAGAAGGTTTGCACCAAGCCATCGAAGCAAAAGAAGGGGTGAAGATTCAGCAAGAAAGCAAAACTCTTGCGACTATTACTTTCCAAAACTTATTCCGTTTGTACGGACGTCTTTCTGGTATGACTGGTACAGCTAAAACTGAAGAAGAAGAATTCTTTAAGATCTATCAATTAGAGGTTGTGCAAATCCCGACTAACAACGAAATGATTCGTAAAGATCTTTCCGATTTAATTTATAAGAATGAAGAAGGTAAGTTTGCAGCGATTGCTAAAGATGTAAAAGAGCGTCATAAAAATGGTCAGCCAGTTTTGATTGGTACTGTTAGCATCGCTAAGAACGAACTTTTAGCAGAATACTTGAAAAAAGAAGGTGTGCCATTCGAACTTTTGAATGCGAAAAACCATGAACGTGAAGCTCAAATTGTAGCTCAGGCTGGAAAGTTCGGAGCCGTAACACTTGCCACAAACATTGCTGGTCGTGGTGTGGACATTCTTCTAGGTGGAAACCCTGTAAATAAAGAAGAAGCTGAGAAAGTGCGCGAAGCCGGTGGTTTGGCTGTAATTGGTACAGAAAGACATGAATCACGCCGCATCGATAACCAGCTTCGTGGACGTGCTGGACGTCAGGGTGACCCAGGAAGCAGCCAATTCTACGTATCTATGGGAGATGACCTAATGCGCCTATTCGGTGGCGAAAAGATGCAAAGCATGATGACTACTTTGCGTATTGCGGATGATCAACCAGTTGAAGCCAAATTAGTATCCCGTTCTATTGAATCTGCTCAGAAGAAAATTGAAGGTTTGAACTTCGATACTCGTAAACACGTACTTGAGTTTGATGATGTTTTGAATAGTCAGCGCACCGTTGTATACAAGCGTCGCCGTCAGTATCTTGCAGGTCAAACAGAAAAGTTTGATGTTAAATCTCAAATCCTAGAAATGCTTCGCGATGAAATTGAATACATCGTTGAAAGTAACTTTGAAGCTCAAGATAACGAAGAGCTAGCCTTAAAGGAAATCTTTGAGACGGTAAACACTATTTTCCCGATCGCAGATTCTGTTAAACAAACTGCTCAAGAAGCGATGGCAAATGCTGCTAACCGTGAATTTGTGTTAATCGACGAGCTGTACAATAGCGCTGTTAATGTTTTGGAAGAAAGAGAAGCTGAGATTGGCGCTGAACAGTATCGAGACATCATGTGCTACATGAATTTGCAGGCAATCGATACATTGTGGATGGAGCACTTGGATACCATGGATCATTTGCGAGATTCAGTGCGTTTGCGTGGCTATGGCCAACGAGATCCTTTGGTGGAATACAAGCGTGAAGGTTTCCAATTATTCCAACGTTTACTTGCAGAAATAGACAAGCAAGTAATCTATTCTATTTTAAAAGTTCATACTCACGAAGCTCCTCAAGCTCAGGCTGGTGGACCGTCTAACATCGTCTTGTCAGGCAGTGATGCAGCTGCGAACTCTTTAGGTGATGGTGCAAATAACGGTACGACTCCCAAACAACAAGTAGTTGACGCAAATGCAGATACTGATCCTCGAGCACAAGGAATTGGCCGTAACGATAAATGCTACTGTGGTAGCGGGGCAAAATACAAGAAGTGCGGATTGGTTAATTCTCCTGAACATAAAAAGAATTTAGCAGGCGGGTCAAGCACTCACGCCGTAACTGGAGGGTAAATGATTACTCCCGAACGCCTTCAACAGCTTTTACCGGCATACGCAGAAGAAGTTAAGCTATTCTTTTATTCATATGGTTTGGCTGAATTGGTAATTGATTTACCAGTTGATCATGTTGCAATAAAAGGTCTCAATAAAGAAGTCTATGAACAATGCATAAATATGTATTTGCCTCTTTCGTCACGTCTTTCTCAAGAAAAAGTGGGGGAGCGTAATCTTGCGCTATCAGTATTGAAAGAGCCATTAGATGCTGGCACGTTTGGCAAAGTGGGTTTGTTAGAAATAATGGAGCCAAAACCAGACGCTATTGCAACTACATATGATCTTATTGATCATATCGAGTTGATTGTTCCAGATTTGAAAGTCATAAAAGACAGCCTTGAATGGAAAGAGGTTGAGTTCAAAGAACAAGCCAACGAAGAACACAGCGCGCTAGTTATTGAAGTAAACGAGTGGGGGCAAGAAGTTAAATTTACAACTCGCTCTTTGCAAGATATTGCTGATCAACAAATCAATGCAGGCGTAGCCAAAGTATTAACACCTAATGACTAAAAAACAAAAACTATTAAATGAAGTTTCGTCAGAAATTCTATCTTGCAAAACTTGTAACAAGCTCAAAAAAGGTGAGTTAGTACCAGGGGAAGGCAGTGCAAGTGCTGATATAGTTTTTGTGGGCGAAGCGCCTGGAAAAGAAGAGATTAAAACTGGTCGCCCGTTCATTGGTAGGGCTGGCAAAGTTTTAAGAGAGTTAATTGAAAGTGTAGGGTTAAAAGCAGAAGACGTTTTTATTACTAGCGCAGTTAAGTATTTACCAAAGACATACATTACACCGAAAGATTCAGATATAGCGCACGGTCAAACCCATCTAAGTAAACAGTTAGATATAATTAAACCAAAAGTTGTTGTAATATTAGGTAATACCGCGGCACTTTCTGTACTAAAAGAAAAATTGTCAATCAGTGAAGTGCATGGAACTATCTTAGATAGAAATGGAATTAAATATTTCATTAGCTATCATCCAGCGGCACCACTCTACTCACCTAAACTTAGGGAAGTAATTTTTAAGGATTTTAAGAAACTAAAGAGATTAATACAGAAATAACCATGCCAACAAAACTGAACTCAAAACCTAAAGTCAGATTGCCTAAGTCAATCATGCCCATTAAGTACAACCTTCAAATTCAACCAGATATTGAAGCCTCTACCTTCATTGGAAACGAAGTAATTGATATTCTTTTAGAGAAGAGCGTAAAGGAAGTATCTTTGCACAGCAAAGAATTGGAAATTACAGATGGTTGGTGGCAAGTAGGTAAGGAAAAGGTTGATATTTTAAAAATTTCTTACAACGAAAAGGCTGACACAGCCACATTCCAGTTTGCAAAATCTCTACCTAAAGGAAAAGGGAAGCTGCACTTACATTTTCGAGGCATAATTTCAGATAAGCTAAGAGGATTCTACCGTAGCCAATACGAGTACAAAGGTAAAACAATGCGAATTGCTACTACTCAATTTGAGTCTACTGATGCACGTAGAGCTTTTCCGTGTTTTGATGAACCTTCTCACAAGGCAGTCTTTCAAGTTTCCTTAGTAATTCCAAAACATCTTACTGCTATTTCTAACACGATAGAGCTGCCGGAAAGTTCGGCCACCCCACAAGGTGTGGATCACAAGCCAGGCTACAAAGTTATAAACTTTGCACCTACCCCAAAAATGTCGACTTACTTACTCGCTTACATTATTGGTGATTTTGAATACATCGAAACTAAGACAAAAGCAAAGGGACAAAATGGCGTAACTATAAGGATTTTCACGACACCTGGTAAGAAGCACCAGGCTAAGTTTGCGTTGGAAGTTGCTAAAAAGAGTTTAGAGTTCCTAAACGACTACTTTAAAGTGCCATACCCATTACCAATTTTGGATCTCATTGCTATCCCAGACTTTTCTGCAGGGGCAATGGAAAACTGGGGAGCAGTGACTTTTAGAGAGTCTGCATTATTAGCAGATGAAAACCATACTGCGTTTGCGAACAGACAACAAATCGCTGAAACAATTGCTCACGAGTTAGTTCATCAATGGTTTGGGAATTTAGTGACGATGGAATGGTGGACACATCTATGGCTAAACGAAAGCTTTGCATCTTTTATGTCGTATTTGGTTTTGGAAGACCTATTCCCTCAGTGGCACATTTGGACCAGATTCGTAATGAACGACCATGCTAATGCTCTCCAATTAGACAGCTTAGAGAATACTCACCCGATTGAAGTTGAAGTTCATCATCCAAATCAGATTTCCGAAATTTTTGATGCAATTAGCTATGACAAAGGTGCGAGTGTTTTAAGAATGTTGATGCATTACATTGGGCCAGAGAATTTCCGCAATGGTCTTTCTTATTATCTTAAAAAGCACAGCTACAAAAATACTGAATCAATTCATCTTTGGGATGCATTTGAGAAAGCCTCAGGTAAACCCGTAAGTAAGTTTATGGCTAAGTGGGTTGGTAATTCCGGCTATCCAATAGTTACTTTAGTAGAGCCGAAAATTGGGCAACTGCATATTTCTCAAAAACGTTTTGTTCTAGGTTCCAAGAAAGATAAGCATAAAGACAAAACAGTATGGCAGATTCCACTTCAATTTGAATTAGATAAAGGCCACCTAAGTGATTTAGATTTGTTCTCTCAAGTTAAAAAACAAATAACTATTTCTCCTTCTTCGAAGTACATAAAGGCAAACCCGCAAGAGACAGGTTTCTTCCGAACATTATATAGTCCATCCCTGTTGGCAAAGCTGTATGAACCAATTAAAAGCAAGGAACTATCTTCCATAGATAGATTCGGAGTAGTCAGAGATTTATTTGCAATGAGCAGAGCAGGGCACATTCCGGTATCTGCATTCTTGGAATTCATTAAAGCATATGAAAATGAAGACAGCTATATAATATGGACTGAGATTCTCTCCGGCATGAGAGAAGTTTATGAACTTTTAGACGGTCAACCTCAACTACAAAAGAAATTAGCTAAATACTATCTAAAGGTTCTAAAAGTAGTGGCTAAGAAAGTTGGTTGGGAAATAGACCATAAAGAATCTCAAACTAAAGGACTGCTAAGATCTGCTGTGCTTGCCCAATATGGTTTTTATGGAGATAAAGCCACTATAGAAAAAGCTAAAAAAGTATTTTCTAGAAGGAACAGTAAGCCGATTCATCCTGATCTTAGAGCAGCGGTTTACTCATTGGTGGCTCTAAATGGAGATGCATCAACTCATGCAACGTTCCAAAAGATGTATATTAGCGAAACCCTTAATGAGGAGCAACGTAGAATTGGAAAAGCTCTCACCATGTTTTCCAACAAAAATTTATACGTTAAAAGTTTAGACTTTGCTATATCTAAGAACGTGCGTAGCCAAGATGCAGCCATCTTAATCTACATCAGCCTGCTTAATTTTGAGAATAAAGACTTAGCTTGGAAATGGATACAAAAAAATTGGAAAACTTTGTATGATAGATACCATGGTGATCATCTAATAGTATGGATAGTAAAGTCACTAGGAGCTTTCAACACTACTCAGAAGGCAAAAGAGATAGAGGCCTTCTTCAAGAAGAATCCGGCTCCCTCTGCTCAAAGAGCAGTCAAGCAAGTTAAGGAAAGAATCACTTTAAAAGCGGAGTGGATTAAGCGCGATAAAAAGGATTTAGCCAATTGCATAAATAATAGCCTGGAGTTATAATACCTGGGAAATATACTAATAAAACTAATCGAGAAATTAATTAATTTACGGAATGAAATCAATACTAACAAAAATCTCGCTTTTGGCAGGAATTGTACTTATTGCATTAGCTGCTGCGTGGATTGTTTGGCCAAATGGAAGCCGAATCAACCTTTCTAAAATTGGAATTAACTTCCAAAAAAGCTTCACTACTCATTTAGGTTTGGATTTACAGGGTGGATCCCACTTAGTTTACCAAGCAGACTTTAAAGATGTAGAAAGTGCTGACCAAAAAGAAGCTCTAACTGCGGTTCGCGACACAATTGAGCGAAGAGTTAATAGTTTCGGAGTATCTGAACCTCTTGTTCAAGTTCAAGGAAGAGATCAAATTGTAGTTGAACTTCCAGGTATTGATGATGTAAATAAAGCTATCGAACAAATCGGGCAAACCCCATTAATGGAATTCCGCACCGAAGGCGAACCAGTTCCAACCCTGGCTGGTGTAGGTGCTGATGGGCAGGTAGACCTTGGGTCTATTGATCCAATAGCAGCTGCTGGATGGCAAACAACTGGTCTTTCAGGAAAGCAATTAAAGAGAGCGACTGCTGACATACAGACTGCGGGAGCAGGAAGCGTAAGCAACGAAGTTGTTGTTCGTTTGCAATTTGATGAAGAAGGAACCAAGTTGTTTAGCGATCTAACTCAAGCAAACATTGGTAAGCAAATCGCTATTTTCTTGGACGGAGAAGTACTAAGTGCCCCAACCGTACAAAGCGCAATTACTAACGGAGAAGCAGTAATCACTGGTAGCTTTACTGCAGATGAGGCAAAGCAATTAGCTACTCGCCTTAATTCTGGAGCTTTGCCAGTACCTATTAAACTTATTTCTCAGCAAAATGTAGGCGCTACACTAGGACAAGAATCAATCGATAAATCCATAATTGCTGGACTAATTGGAATGCTTTTGATTGTGATCTTCATGGTAGCTAACTACCGCTTCCCGGGGGTTTTGGCAGTACTTGCATTGCTAGTATATGTATTGCTTTCTATAGCAGTATTTAAAATAGGGATCTCAATAACCGCTGTAATCTTAGTCGGGGTATTTTTCTTGCTCGGACTCACAGTTAGCAGATGGTTTGGATTCTTAGCTTTAATTAGCTACGTGGCCTTAATCTTCTTAAATGGTGTTTCTCCTGTAACTCTAACTTTAGCTGGTATTGCAGGGTTCATCCTTTCTATTGGAATGGCCGTAGATGCTAACATCCTAATCTTTGAACGTCTTAAAGAAGAAATCCGTGCAGGTAAAGACATTAATAAGGCAATTGATGATGGATTTGCTAGAGCTTGGCTTTCTATTCGTGATTCAAACGTCTCTAGTCTTATCACAACCTTGATTCTTTACATGTTTGGAACACCTTCAATCAGAGGGTTCGCTGTAACTTTGGCTATTGGTATTCTGATTTCCATGTTCACAGCTATCACTATTACTCGAACATTCTTAAAATTGTTTGTAACCGGGAAAGTAATGTCGCACCCATGGCTATTCGGAGTCAGTATGCGTAGAAAAGATCAAATTAATACATCAGCAAACTAATATGAGACTACTTAACTACTACAAATACTTATTCGCTATCTCTGGAATCATTTTAATTTTGGGCATAGCTTCACTAGCAGTTTTTGGTCTAAGACTTGGCATCGACTTTAAGGGCGGTACCGTTAGTGAAATAGAATTCCAACAAACAATTGATCAAGGTAAACTTCGCAGTGTTCTTGAAGCTGGAGGTGTCCAAAACTACCAATTACAACAAACTGGTGAAAAAGGTGTAATTATCCGTACTGAAAGCTTAGAAAAAGAGCAGCACGATAAAATGAATGCTGACATTCGTTCTCAAGTAGGGGAATTTACAGAGAAACGTTTTGATTCATTCGGTCCGGTTGTAGGCGAAGAGCTAAAGAAAAAGGCTATTTACCAGTTACTATTAGTTTCTCTCGGTATCGTATTGTATATCGCTTATGCATTCCGTAAGGTAGCTAGACCAATCACTCCATGGCAATTCGGATTAGCTGCTATCATTGCTCTTGTTCATGACTTGTTAATTGTCCTAGGAATCTTCTCACTACTTGGACACTTCTACAATGTTGAAGTAGACAGTTTATTCGTTACGGCGATTCTTACTGTTCTAGGATTCTCTGTTCACGACACGATCATTGTATTTGACCGTATCCGCGAAAACCTAAAAGTTTATGCTGGTCAATCAGTAGAGTTCATTGTTAATCACAGTATCTCTCAAACCCTAGTTCGCTCACTAAATACTAGCTTAACTGTTCTATTCGTTTTACTTGCTATGCTTCTATTCGGCGGGGAAACAATTCGATACTTTGTACTAGCTCTATTCATTGGTATTGCTGCAGGAACATATTCCTCAATTTTCGTAGCTGCACCAATTCTAGTACTATTCCAGAACTGGAAGAACCGAAAGCGCTAAATATGTTAAACAAAAGACACTGCCTGAGCAGTGTTTTTTATTATCCCACATTGTTTGACACGTTATGAAATATATGTTATAATCGGTTTATCGTTATAAATTGGCTATTTTAGCCAAGAAATTCTTAAGGAAATGGGTATTTTAGATACAATAATTGATTCTCATCAAAAAGAGTCACTACAACAATTTGAATTAAATCTAATCATTACTAAAATTTTAGATCCATTACGTGAACGCGAAAAGTCTATACTTTCTAAGCGTTACGGTCTTGGTGGTGAAGAAATGCAAACCCTTAAAACAGTAGGGGAAGAGCAAGGATTAACACGTGAGCGTGTTCGCCAAATTGAAAAAGATTTATTAAAGAACCTAAAGAATGGCGTTCAGCAATTGGACTCCTTTTTAGCTGCGCGTGATCTTCTTTTAACTACAATTACTGAACATGGCGGCATTATGTCTGAAAAGACATTAATGGGTCATTTAGGTGCAGAAACTGATGAAGAAGCGAACGCTTTGAAGTTCTTACTAAACTTAATGGCTGAACTTGAAGAACATTCCGAAGATAAGCACATTAAGCAATCTTGGTCTCGCATTGGTTTTGATAAAGAATTTATTAAAGAGTTTGTAAACACAACTCGTGGCATTTTGGATAATCATGGAAAACCATTACAACCTGAAGAATTTATTGAAAAGTTTGCTGAATCTGATTTCTTCAAAAAGTATGAACCACAACTTTCACCACGCGTTATCATAAACTATTTGCAAGCAACCTCAGGAATTCACAAGAACCCATTTGGTGAATTTGGCATGCATCACTGGAATGAAATCCGTCCCAAAGATGTTGGTGATAAAGCCTATTTGGTGATGAAACACCACAACAAACCTGAGCACTATTCAGTAATTACTGATTTGATTAACAAACATGGCTTAGACAAGCGCACTGCTTACAAAGAAACAGTGCACAATAAACTTATTAAGGATAAACGCTTTGTACTTGTAGGCCGTGGCATGTATGCTTTAGCTGAATGGGGATATAAACCAGGTGTAGTATCAGATATCATCGTTAATGTTCTAAAAGATGCTGGTAAACCAATGTCACGAGAAGAAATTATCGAAGAAGTTTTGAAACGTCGCATGGTTAAGAACAACACTATTTTAGTTGGACTTTCGAATAAGAAACTAGTTAAGAAAGTTGGAAAAAATCTTTACGACTTAGCTTAAACTGTTACTCTTTAGTTGGCGAAAGCTAATTAGCGAAACCCTGGAACTCTAGATACAAAAATTAAAACAAATCATGACTGATAGCTCAATTCTAAGTATAGTATGGTATTTATTTTCCCACGGTGGTTGGGTGGTTTTTGCCATTCTTTTTGTTTACATACTTTTCCAAATTTACTTAAACGAAATCCAAGATAACTATAAAAATAGTTTGGAATGGGTTTATTACGAAATAAAACCTCCGAAAGAAAACATCTCTAGTTTTTACAATGCTGAGCAAATTTTTATACAGCTTCATCAATTATTCGATAACTGGACCTTTCAAGAAAAATACATTGAAGGGAAGTTAGTGTTTTGGCTTTCTTTAGAAATCGTTAGCCTGGGTGGTAAAATCTCATACGTCATTCGGATACCAAAGAAGCAAAAAGAGCTTGTTGAAGCCTCTTTTTACGCTAACTACCCTCATATAGAGATGAACGAGATAGAAGATTATCTTTCTCATTTTGAATATGACCCCGATAATGAAAAATATGAATTGTTTGGCGGTGAAATGGTATTAACCCAGCCAGAAGTTGTCCCTATCCGTACTTACAGAGAATTCATAAGTTTGAAGGGACCAGATGCTAGTGAGAAAGTAGTAGATCCTCTTAGCCCTCTTTTGGAAGTGTTTACGCGTTTAAGTTCAAAAGAATTTTATGCTATGCAAATAATTATCAAACCAGTAGGTGATGACTCGTGGAGAAAAGAAGCTGAAGCAGCTGTAGAAAAGTTGCAAGGGGAAAAAGATTTCCAGCAGATTGATGATGTAACGAAATTACGCATTGCATCAATTAAATCTAAATTAGGTAAGCCTGGTTTTAGTACAAAAATTCGCGTATTGCACATGGGTGTTAAGGAAAGTTTCAACAAAGATGCAAAGAAATTACTGCTTAGTCCTTTTAAAGTCTTTAACTCTGCCAACTCCAACAGTTTTAAGTTAGCTTTTGGTCCAAAAAAAGACTATCGCATTTCACCGACTCTGGAAGCTCCTTTCATTAATTATTGGGTTCGTCAAAAGAAGATTGATATTTTCAAGGCGTTTAAGGGACGTAGTACTTGGATTGGCTATCCTATGTACATCCTCAACGCAGAGGAGTTAGCTACTCTTTTTCACTTCCCGATTACAGCTGATCAAGTAAATGCTTCAGTTGAAACTGTAACTACCAAAAAGATTCAACCACCTGCAGATCTTCCTATCTAGTTATCGTATATAATATAAACAGAACAGATATAACAATATGGCTGAAAAAGAAGTAATCAATTTTTTTGGGAAAACCAACTTCCGTAACAGGCAAGTGCCGTTTGGTATTAAAACCGATGACCGTCGCCGTCATATGTATATGATCGGTAAAACTGGTATGGGCAAAACAACCATGATGGAAAACATGGTTATTCAAGATATCCGCAATGGTAATGGTGTTTGTTTCATTGATCCTCACGGAGACTCGCTTAAGAAAATTTTAGACTATATTCCAAATGATCGAATTAACGATGTGGTCTATTTTAACCCTGCAGACTTAGACCACCCTATTGCATTTAACATTCTTGAAGCAGTAGATAGCAAGTACAAACATTTAGTAGCCTCAGGTTTAATGGGTGTGTTCACAAAAATTTGGGCAAGTATGTGGTCGGCTCGTATGGAATACATTCTAAACAATACAATTTTGGCTTTGCTTGATAGTCCCGGTAATACCATGATGGGTATTGTTCGTATGTATGTAGATAAAAAATACCGTAAAAAGATTGTCGATGGGATTAAAGACCCAATGGTTAGGGCTTTCTGGCTTGAGGAATTTGCAAACTACGCAGAAAAATATAGAACAGAAGCTGTAGCACCGATCCAAAACAAAGTTGGACAGTTTTTATCTAGCTCTGTAATTCGTAATATTGTAGGGCAACCTAAGTCTACAATCGATTTACGCGAGATCATGGATAATCAAAAAATTCTTTTGCTCGATCTTTCTAAGGGTAAAGTAGGGGAAGATAACTCAGCTTTGCTTGGTGCCATGATTATTACTAAATTACAGTTAGCAGCGCTTTCTCGTGTTGATATTCCAGAACATGAACGTAAAGACTTCTATCTATACGTAGATGAGTTCCAGAACTTCGTGACAGACTCTTTTGCTACCATTTTGAGCGAAGCTCGTAAGTATCGCTTAAATTTGACTATGGGCCATCAGTACATTGGGCAGTTAGTCCCTGAAGGCAACACAAAAATGCGTGATGCGGTTTTTGGTAACGTTGGTACTATGGTAGTATTCCGTGTTGGAGCAGCTGATGCTGAGTTTTTGGAAACTGAGTTCGAACCATCATTTACCCCAGTGGATATTGTAAACATTCCAAAGTACAATGTTATTTTGAAATTAATGATTAATGGCGTAGCTAGCGATCCATTCACAGCGACCTCTTTGCAGGTAGATGAAAGTTGGTATACTGGAAATTCAGAGAAAGTCATCAAAGTTTCTAGAGAAAGATATGCAAACCCAAGTGCTGAAGTAGAAGATAAAATTAACAGATGGATGGGTGCTGAGTTCCATGAAGCCAGCGCGGACTCTGCTAGTGGTGGAGAAAAAGCAAAGTCCAGAGAAAGCGATATCCCAGACGTTGCGCCAAAGGCGGCTACATTTACACCTACAAATTCTCCTACGAATGCTCCGGCTCAAAGCAAACCTACTCCTCCTCCTATTAAAATATCATCAGCATTCAAAGATCGAATGCAACAAATGAGACAACCAGCAAAACCTGTAGCTAAGCCAGAAGCTAAACCTATGGCAACAGCATCTAAGAATCAGCCTAAGAAACCAAATAAATCTGCTGCAATTTGGGACACAGCAGCAGCGATACAATCAAGCAAACAAGATGAGATTGCAGAGAATGTAGCTAAAGCCATTCAAAATGCTCATTCTGCTCCAAAGCCCAACACTCCAAAAGAAGACGTGCTAAAGGAAGAAGCTCCTAAACAAGTACCAGCGCAACCGAATGCAGGAATTCAACCTGGTGAAACTTATAAGTTATAACTATGTAAATTAAAAAAACTCCCAAATGGGAGTTTTTTAATGTGAATTTTAAGCTGTAGGCTTAAGCTAAATGTTTTGCGATTTCAGCTTCGATCATGTTCTTAGGTGCGGCACCTACTAACTCACCAACTACCTCTCCAGCTTTGAAAAACTTCATAGTTGGAATGCTCATTACGTTAAAACGACTTGTGAGATCGGGGTTTTCATCGACATTAAGCTTGGCAACTTTAAATTTTCCGTCATATTCATCAGCAATTTCAGCTAAAATTGGACCGACAATCTTACATGGACCACACCATTCAGCCCAAAAGTCCACTAAAACAGGGATGTTTGACTTTATAACTTCATCTTCGAAATTATCTTGAGTAATAGTAACTTCTTTCATAGAATTTTTGATAATAATTACCAAATAATCATATCCCGAGGGCATTGGATTGTCAATCGTTTATAGATTATACTGTTATAGATATGCCTAAAAAAACATTAAAACATCACGCCGTAAAAAGTGGGAAAAGAATTGTTGGCCTGTTAATAGCAGCACTATTTGTGACAACAGTTATCTTTGCATTCACACGTCCAATGCTTGCCCCGGGAGCTGACAAAGGTAATCCTAAAGTAGAAAGTGAAATCTTTGGATTAAATTCAGGCGAGACTTTCCCCGCGAGTAGTTCGGAAGATGTTAACCCTGAAATAGGAAAAGGTGTTAAGGCGGATAGCTATTTAATTTACAATGAGCAAACTGGCGAAGTTATATCTTCCAGAAATCCAGATGCAGCAGTAGCGATTGCAAGCATTACTAAGTTAATGACTGCGTACGTTACACAAAAATATGGGAACTTAAATGATACCTGGGCGATTAGCTCATCTAACTTAAGCGACATTAGACCAATATTAGGTTTAACTCCGGGTGATAAAGTTGTTGTTAAAGATCTAGTTGATGCAATGCTTATTGGTTCAGCAAATGATTCGGCAGCAACATTAGGTGCTTACGTAAGTTCAGTATCAAAAAAACCAATTATCGACCTTATGAACAAAGAGGCTGATGATTTGGGGATGGATTCCACTCACTATGAAAATCCAATTGGGTGGGATAGCGAGCAAAACTATTCAACTGCTAACGACTTAAAAAGACTATTAGATGTTGTTAGACCAATGACTTTATTTTCAGAAATAGATAGAAAGCAGTCCTATACATTTATTAGCGAGACCGGTAAAACCTACTCGGTTAAAGCAACAAATACACTTTTGGCTCAAGATCCGGAAATTCATGCTATTAAAACAGGGTTCACAGATGAAGCCAAAGGAGCAATGATCACTGCTATTCATAGTAAAGATCTAAAATTCATCATAATCATACTGGGGAGTACTGACAGAGAAGGCGATACCAAACTTCTAAAGAAGAATGTTCTATCCCAATTAGAAAATAGCTTGACTCAATAAGTTGATAAGTCGTTTTTCTAGCATATGTGGTATAATATATGCATGGCTACAGACGAATTGATTAAAATTTTCAGCTTAAGTACAATCGCTTTTTTATTTGCGATTGCTGTCACTCCACTGTTTTCAAAATTTATTTATCACTTCCGTTTAGGAAAAAATATCCGCTCAGATGGGTCTACTCCTTTGTATACAGAGATGCATGCAAAGAAAAAGGGAACTCCAACAATGGGCGGTATTTTGGTTTGGGGAAGTGTTCTAGTTCTAGCGAGTGTGTTTTGGTTTTTAGATCGCGTAGCAGGGATTGAACAGTTCCATATATTAAACTTTTTAACTCGAAGAGAAACTCTTCTACCAATCGGTGCCATGTTCGGTGCTGCCCTTGTGGGATTCTTAGATGATTATTTAGATATTAGAGGACGTGGTCATAAAGGAAGAGGGATTCGGTTCAGAGTTAAATTTGTTCTATACACACTTGTTGCCTTAATTGGTGCTTGGTGGTTTTATGTGAAGATTGGTTTTGATTCAATCCATGTTCCATTTTTCGGAGACATTTATTTAGGGCTATTGTTCATTCCTTTTTTCTTACTAGTGGTAGTTGGTACAAGTTTCGCGGTTAATCAAACTGATGGGCTCGATGGATTAGCAGGCGGAACTCTTTCAATTGCTTTCTTTTGTTTTGCAATAATTTCGTACATGCAGGGCAGAGAAAACCTGGCTGCTTTGTGTGGAGTTGTGTGTGGAGGATTACTCGCTTTTCTATGGTTTAATGTTCACCCAGCCAGATTTTTCATGGGAGATACAGGTTCAATGGGTCTCGGGGTACTGCTGGCGATAGTCGCATTTTTAACAGACACCACATTACTATTGCCTTTAATAGGATTAATATTCGTTATCGAGGCAGGCTCATTTTTGTTACAAATATTCTGGAGACGCGTATTTAAAAAGAAACTTTTCCTATCTGCACCAATACATCATCACTTAGAAGCATTGGGTTGGCCGGAATCAAAAGTCACAATGCGTTTTTGGATTCTATCTGTAGTGGCTGGAATAATCGGGGTAATTGTTTACTTCTTAGACAAATAACTAAACTCACAAATCTCAATGTATTCATTGCTAATTAAAAAAGCTACTGTTATTGATGGAACAGGGTCAGCACCAATTACAGCTGATGTTGCTATTAATGGCGATAGAATTGTTAATATATCTCAAGATATAACTTCCCAAGCTCAGGAAGTTATTCATGCTGAAGGAAAAGTTTTAGCTCCAGGGTTCATCGATATTCAAAACCATAGCGACAGTCATTGGCGTTTGTTCGATGGCCCAAATTTAGAAAGCATGATTACGCAAGGCTACACAACAATCATGGTAGGAAATTCAGGAGCAAGTTTGGCTCCATTAATTTCTGAACAATCACTACTTTCTTTGCAAAAGTGGCACACCATGGAAGGTGTAAATATTAACTGGCGAAGTTTCCAAGAGTTTGCCGAATCTATGAGTGCTCAAAGGTTTGGTGCAAATGTAGCCAGTTTAGTTGGATATTCTACTTTGCGTAGAGGGCTTATTGGCGATAAGCAAACTCCTGTTTCTGTTGATGAATTACAAACTTTGAAGAGAATGGCAGACGACGCAATTAACGAAGGAGCATTTGGGGTTTCAACCGGATTCGCATATGCGCATGAAGCAAATATCTCTGATGTTGAGCTTTACGAGATTGCTCAGATTGTTGCTAACCACGACGCTTACATTTCTGTTCATTTGCGAGATGAGTCAGGGAGTGTTATTGAAAGTGTTCGCGAAGTTATAGCAGCAGCTGAACAAGCGAAAGCCAATGTTAAGATTTCTCACTTGAAAATACGACACCCCGAAAATTGGCCACTAGTTACAGATGTATTAGCAGAGCTAGAAGCAGCTTGGCATAGAGGCGTAAATGTTCATTTCGATGTATACCCATACACTTCAACATGGCAACCAATATACACATATCTTCCTTCATGGGCAACAATGGGTGGGCGGTTAGAATTATTAGCGCTCTTAAAAAATCCAACTCAAAGAGCCAAGATATTAAGCGCGTTAAATACTTCTGAAACAGATATTCCTCAATTAATGATTGCCTCAACTTCAGCGAAGCTTATGGTTACTGGAAAGACCATCTCAACAATAGCTGCGGGATTTGGCACAACCAGCGAAGAGGCATTGCTCCATTTAATTGAAAACGGTGGAAGTGAAATCCTTGTTTTTGATACTAGCTTGGACGAAAAAATTGTTGATGATTTTTGCAATCACTCACTTTCGTTCATTGCGACTAATGGTAGCGGATACTCATCAGAAGATACAAATACACTTGTTCATCCGAGATGTTTTGGTACAGCTGCAAAATTCTTACAGAATGTTAATACTTCCAAAGAAATTTCTTTGACTGAAGCTATTAGAAAACTAACATCTGGCCCAGCAAAGAAGATTGGCTTAAAAGATCGCGGGGTTATTGCCGTAGATGCTAAAGCCGATCTAGTATTGTTTGATCCACAGAAGATTGGATCTAGAGCATCAGTTGAAAACCCATACCAATACGCAGATGGGATAGAACAAGTTTGGGTAAACGGAGAGAAAGCCGTTACTGCAGGCTCTGTTACAGGAAACAAGTCAGGAATATTCTTAAAAAAATAAATTGATGAATTCCGGAATAGAAGAACTAAAAAATCATACGATTGGAATACTTGGCTTTGGTCAGGAAGGACAAGCTGTTTTGGCCTACCTAAAAAAGCATGACCTAGATGCAACAGTCTACGATCAAAAAGATGGAGAAGGGTATTTAGATTCAATCTCAGATTGCAGTTTACTTTTTCGAAGTCCAGGAATATGGAGACATCATCCGAAAATTTTAGAGGCTGAGAGCAAAGGTTCCACCATTACTAGTCAAACTAAATGGTTCTTTGCGAATTCCAAGTCAACTATTGTTGGGATTACAGGGACTAAAGGGAAAGGGACAACCAGCTCCCTTATTTTTGAAGTTCTAAAAGCAGCTGGAAAGGTTGACGGCAAAAATTTATTTCTTACTGGCAATATAGGTAAAATTCAACCTTTAGAATTTTTGGATGAAACCGATCATAGCTCTGTTGTGGTTTATGAACTATCAAGTTTCCAATTACAAGACTTAACTCAAAGCCCTCACATTGGAATTTGTCTGATGACAACTTCTGATCATTTGAATCATCATAAAGATTTAGAAGAATATCACTCAGCCAAAACTGCAATTACCGCATTCCAGTCTTCTGATGATATTTCTATATCAAACATAGATTACGAAGCAACTGCCAAAATTGCAACTTTAGGAAAAGGTAGGAAGCTAATAATTTCTTCAAAGTCTAAGCCACAAAGCGGTGCTTATATTGATGGGGAAAAAGTTATTTTAACTGGCGAAGTTGAAGCAGAGATTGATTGTAAAAATAGGAAGTTGAGAGGTATTCATAATTTAGAAAATATTGCTGCGGCAAGCCTAGCTGGGATTTGTCTTAATGTAGACATTGATACCATCACTAAAGCAGTGAATGAATTTACTGGACTTGAACACAGATTGCAACTAGTTGGCAACATAGATGGCACTGCTTACTATAACGATAGTATTTCTACTGTGCCAGAAACTACTATTGCAGCTGTTAATTCATTTAACGAACCAATTCACTTAATACTTGGAGGTTCAGACAAAGGATTAGATTACACGGAGTTAGTGGAGTACTTAAACGCGAAGAATAACATTGCAAGCATAAACCTAATAGGTGAAGTTGCCCCAAAGTTGAAAGAGCTTTTTGAAAGCACTGGTTCTGCATTAGAAGTTTTTGGACCATATGAAAATCTGAGCAAACTGATTAGTGATATCAAAGCCAAGTCCAAACCAGGCGAAGTTGTGCTTCTAAGTCCGGCTTCTGCATCATTTGATATGTTTAAAAACTATGCAGATAGAGGTAATCAGTTCGTAGATTTAGTGAAATAAAATGGCAGCAACAAAAAAACCAGTAGATTATTTATTTTTAGGGTTATTAGGCGGACTCATCGTCATTGGTTTAATCATGCTTTGGTCTGCCTCGACCGTTGAATCACAACAAAACTTTGGTAACACTAGTTACTACTTTACTCATCAGTTGATGTACGGAATAGGTATTGGCCTGCTAGCAATGTATGTTCTATCACGCATCGATTACCATATTTGGAAGAAATTCATTCCATTTGGTATTGCAGCTACTTTGATTGCATTACTCTTGGTCAAAGTTCCAGGAATTGGTTTTGGAGCAAATGGAGCTACTCGATGGATTGATATCGGCCCACTATTCTTCCAGCCAGCTGAAGCCGCTAAGCTAGCCATTATTATATATTTGGCAGGATGGATAAGCACGCGTGGGCATATCAAAGGATTTTTTCAATCTGTCCTTCCTCCAGTATTAATAATCGGATTATATTGTTTGCTAATTCTATGGCAACCTGACTTAGGAACTATGATCTCTCTAGTTCTGACTGCAGGCATTATGCTTTTTGTAGGTGGTATTCGATTACGCTACTTTGCCTGGCTAACTACTGCTGGAGTTGCCATAATGTTAGTTTTAATTAAACTTGAACCGTATCGTGTTAAGCGCATAACTGCCTTCTTAAACAGATCAGTGGACCCATTAGGAATTGGGTATCAGATAAACCAAGCTTTAATCGCTATTGGCAGTGGCGGATGGTTCGGCTATGGCTATGGTCACTCTCGTCAAAAATACTCTTATCTTCCAGAAGCAATCAACGATTCAATTTTCGCCGTCATGGCAGAAGAGCTTGGTTTTATTAGAGTTATCCTAATTTTGCTCTTATTTATATGGTTTATTATTAGAGGGATCCAAATTAGTTACAAAGCACCTGATTTGTTTGGTAAGATGTTAACAGTTGGGGTTATAGGTAGTATTGGGGCAGCTGCGGTTGTAAATATTAGCGCGATTACTGGACTACTACCCCTTACAGGTATTCCACTGCCATTCTTTAGCTATGGTAGCAGCGCCATGATTATGACTTTAGCTGGTTGTGGAATTGTTTTAAATATTTCTAGGCAGTCAAAATGAAAAAAAAGATAAAGCTCTATTTGCATCATTCTCAATATGAGCCAGTAGTTTACAATAAGAAAACTGGTTTTTTTGGCTTGGTCAAAAAACTAGCATCTTTCTTCGCTGAGATTATAGTAAACGTCTGCTACGGAATTGGTCTTACTCTAGTTTCCATTATTACATCACCTTGGACGCTCGCGAAAATATTGGCCGACTCTCCAACGCACCTCTCTACTGTGTTGAAGAAATTTAAGAACCTGCAATTTCAGAGAACCGTTGCTGTCTTTTCTCTTTTAGCAATTTTAGCAGGGAGTACAGTTCATGGGCTTAATTTAATTTCTGCCGGGCAAGATGTAAAAGGAGAAGTACTAGGGTCGAGCACAACGGCAATTGGCTATTTGCAAGATGCACAAACATCTTTGGAATCTGAAAACACAGAAGCAGCGCAAGCGAACTTAGGGAAGGCTCTTGAACAATTCAAGAATAGTAAAGAGACTTTAAATTCAACAAGTATTATATTACAAGGATTGCTTTCCGTAGTCCCTCAAAAACATGATGCCGACCGGCTATTAACTGCAGCTGAATTAATTACAGAGGCGGGGATTAAGGGAACTGAATTAATTACGATTACAGAAAATCTAAAACTTAGCGCCGTCGGTCTAAGCGGAAATGAGAATAACAAACAGACTTTAGAGCAAATCCAAACCTTATTAAGTGAGAGTGTTGAGCTAGCAGATGCGGCCTCGAAACTAATTAATGAGGTATCTA
>CAZSSN010000003.1:0-18471 GCA_964609785.1 uncultured Candidatus Saccharibacteria bacterium
GGTGCCGCCATTCGCAGGTTCGAATCCTGCTACCCCAGCCAAAGAAAAATCGCCTAATGGGCGGTTTTTTATTAAATAAAAAAGAGAGGCATTTTGTGATTTAGGAGCCTCTCAATAACCTCTGCTGCGATGTTAACTTTGGAACCGACGACATATTATTTTCCGATGACCGACTTCATCTTGGCGAGAAACGTTTTTCTTCCGAATTTACTTTTTTTAAGCAGTGGCACTTTGCCATGACCCTCGGTTGATAGGATCATAGCTTTGTAACCCGCATTACGGAGTTCGGCAGCCCAATTACGCCCGTCGTCAGTTTCGTTGATGCTTCCGTCGCAAATGACAAGAGAAAGAGTTTCGGAATTTTCTCTCCAATATTCTTTAGCTTCTGCAAGGTCGTTAAAGGTAATTAGATTATATTCCGTCTCACCTTTCAAAAGTATTTCGGCGGTCCTTGTCCATTCGTAACTGTCGTCAACATACAAAACATTCTTTTTGTTGTTTTCGTTCACAAGCCCTCTTTTTGCTAAACTCATATATTCTTTGACTAGAATCCAATTGGGAAATATCAACCCAAGCTATAAATAGCTTATAATTAAAGCATATTCATACTGCTTGGTCAAGAGTAGCTCCAACTTTATTCCATACTGCCAGCCAAAGAAAAATCGCCTGATGGGCGGTTTTTTGTTATGATTTTAATATGGAACACCTTAGTAATGAGTCTGAAAATTTGCATTGGGAAAAGGGCTATTATGTAGGCCAGGAATTTATAGAAGATTCAGAGAGTACTGAGGTTATAATCCAATATAATGTACTATTCCCTGTAATATACGACAACTTTCATTTTAATATCGAAGGAATTAAGGTATCCCAGAACGGCGGCATTATTGAAGTAAAAATTGGCATTGTTATTTCAAAACTACTATTCAATAGAATTAAGTCAGGGTCAGCTGATAACTCTTACCTATTTATTTTAGGGTATATTAACAAATCTCTTTCTATTCTTAATAATAAGCTGTTAAGCAAAAAGTATAAGGAAGGCCACGTGTTATCTCATTCTATTTCTACTTTTGACATTATGAATTTAGTTCTGATAGACCAAAACAATAATGACCTCGCTCAAGTCTCCTGGCCTTCTGCAATGGTTAGCTTTCCGCCCACCATCGAACATGTAAAATCAGAAGATACTATTTTTCTCCGTGATTTATTGGATGCTATGACTAATTACTTCAACTACAATACGGATGACTGTATTAGAAAAATTATTACGTCCCTGGAAAACTGTTTTATCCACTATAAAATGAGTGTGCCTAAAAATAGATTATCAGCATTGCTGCCGTTCATTTTCAAAAAAAGCAAGAAGTTTAAAAAAATAATTAACTGCTATGTAACAACAGAAAACTATTCATTTGCTTCCAAGCACGTAGCAATGTTTAGAAAAAACATAATGTTTATTTACCATTTGAGGAATCTGATTGTTCATGACAAATTAAGAATTGACTCAGAGAATCGTGATATTTGTAAAAAAGCAATTGGCACGCTTCTATACATATATCAAGGTAAATTTTCTCAAAACCAGTTTCAATATTCTTTTTCATTGATGCAACAATTCTTAATGATTGATAATGTATATAATGGTATAAATCTAGATAATATGAGGAAGATGCATGAAAATACTACTGATGCAAAACCGATTCACAATGACGAAGAAATGGATAATTTTATGTTCTCTGGATTAGCAATCACAGATGAAGAAAAAAAGAAAATATTAGTAGGGTTAAATAACTAGCCATGAAAACTGCGATCATCCTCCACGGCAAACCAGATAAAGAAGAGTACTACGATGTTAATCGTGTGTCTTCTTCCAATTGTCACTGGTTGCCTTGGATTCAAAAGCAATTACTTCTCCAAGGTATAGTTGCGCAAACTCCGGAGATGCCCACCCCTTACAATCCAGAATATTCTGCGTGGAAAGAAATGTTTGAGCGTTTCACTATCAATGAAGAAACTATTCTGATTGGTCATTCATGTGGCGCAGGATTCATAGTTCGCTACCTCAGCGAAGAAAATGTTAAAGTTGGTAAAGTAGTTCTAGTTGCCCCATGGATTGATCCAAAAAAATCTCTTGAGACAGGAATGTTTAATTTTTCAATTGATGAAAATATTGTTAGTAAAACTCAAGGCATCACAATTTTTAGCTCAACGAATGATATGAGTACAGTTCAAAAAAGTGTTGAATTAATCCAAACTCAAGCCAAAGATATAAAAGTTGTTGATTTCGAAAATGCTGGTCACTTTTGTTACGACGACATGGGCACAGATGCTTTCCCAGAATTATTAATTGAAATCCTTCCCAATGAGATTAATAATTGATGTTAAAGTTCAAGATCTGCAAAGAGCCGTTGATTTTTATTCAAATCAGCTTAACCTTGTTTTAAGAACACAAGAAAAAGAGTGGGCAGCTTTTAGCGTGGGCGATGCCGAAATCCATCTTTACGTTGATGGAGGCATTACTAAAGATATGGAATTCTATGTTGATGATATAGAATCAGAAGTCAAAAAGTTTAAAGAGAACGGCATAACATTTAACGATGGCTTGTCTAAGCCAAATGCAATTAGCTCTGAAAATGATATAGTTACTTTCCCTTGGGGGCGTACAGCATTTTTTCCTGACTCCGAAGGCAATGAGCTAGCTATTGTTCAAGATTTTACAGAGATAAAATAAACTACCAACTATTACATGAAAACAGTTTTAATTACAGGGGTAAGTAGAGGTATAGGAAAAGGATTGGCTGCCAAATTCTTAAACGAAGGCTACTTTGTTATTGGTACATCAACAGATGGAATTGTGGAATGGCAGGACGAAAATTTAACGGTGTTCGCATTGGATCTTTCGAAACCTGAGATCACTAAAGAATGTGCATCTAATATTATCTCATTAAATAAAAAGATAGATATCTTAATTAACAATGCCGCTACGTACTTTGGAGCAGAAGGCGACCCAACAATTAAAGTTGATTTACTGCGCCGCACCTTAGAAGTAAATCTAATTGGTACAGCAGATTTTACAGAACAAGTTTTACCAATTATTAATGACGGTGGTCATATTATAAACATTAGCTCTCGAGCAGGATCCATGGGGCATGTTAAGGTTGCAGAATATACTGACTACAAAATTTCTAAAGCAGCCCTCAACATGCTCACTCGCATGTTAGCAATCCGATTAGACGGGAAAATTACTGTGTCCTCTACTCATCCCGGATGGGTAAAAACAGACATGGGGGGTGCTGAAGCAGATCTAGAACCCGAAGAAGCTGCAGAAGATATCTATAAGCTCGCGATCTCAAACCCTGAAACAGGACAATTTTGGTTTAAAGGCGAAAAGTTTCCTTGGTAATTTAAGCCGCCCCTCTACTCCGAATCGCTTTTCTGTAAATAAAAAAAGACCCTTTTCCGAAGAATTGGGTCGTCACTTTCTGGTCGAAAGCCGCTGTTCGTAGTTTTCAAAGCTTAAACTAGGACTTTATTTTTGGTAAGACTGAGTCTATACCCCTGGCATAGTCCACGCCAAGGAAAGCGATTACAAGTGTCCCGCTTGAACAGGATTCCGGTTTACGTTTTCAATCGTCGGAGCTATTCAAGCAGCAAGTTGGTATTAAATTATTATCTTGAGTACTAACCAACATCGTTCCAAGATAAAGAGGGCTAAGCATAACCCATGCACTTTTTAGAGATAACCCTTTCTGAAACTTCCCCTAAAGTATTGCATGAGCAAGTGGCATTTTCGAGCAATCAGCTTCTTGATGGTCATAAAGACCACGTGACGGCTTAATATCTGAACCGTCCAAAACATTTTAGCATACTATTCACTTTTTGTCAAGTATGGTACAAACCTGTACTTTAAGTGTTTTTTGTTGATATATCGATCGCTGAGGTGGCGATTTTATTTATATGATATAATCATATCTTATGCTTATATTTATTGACGACTCGGGAGATCCGGGATTTAAAATTAATAAAGGGTCGTCAACACATTTCGTCATCGCAATGGTCATTTTTCACGATCACCTTGAAGCCGAAAAAACCGCTATAACCATAAAGGAATTAAAGCGCGTATTCAAAATGCATCCTGCTTCTGAGTTTAAATTTTCAAAATTAAGAAAAGAAATAAAAACTAGATTTCTAATTGACATTAATAGTCACGATTTCGATATTCGATGCCTGGTGGTAGATAAAAAAATAGTCAGAAGTTCTGAATTAAAAAACAATCGAGATAAATTTTATGGTTATTTCATCAAAGAAGCTCTAAAACAAAACAAGACTTCTATCATAAATGCCAATATAAAAATTGACGGTGGAGGTGACCGGATATTCCGAAAAAGTTTTATGACTTATTTACGCAAAGAGCTAAATAATGACGATACAAAACTAATAACAAACTGTAAGCTAGTCGATTCTAAAAAGAATGTTCTAGTGCAACTAGCAGATATGATAGCCGGGAGTATAAATAGATCTTACAGTTCCAAGTCCGACTCATCCGCATATAAAGCTATAATTCGAAAGCATATTAAAGATGAGTGGAAATTTAGATAATAAAAAATAACCCATTTCTGGGTTAATTCCAACCACGTCTCTATACTTACGAGTCGTAAGTCACGCCACCATCCGGTGACAGTTCAAGATACAGGTTTATGTATCTGTATTATATCACTTTTCTATAGGTTGTCAAGTTAACGCCTCTCTGGCGGTTTTTTTGATATAATATGATTAACAATTCAAGCTATACATATGAAAACCTCAATCTTCGTCAACATCGCCGTGCGCGACTTAGACAAATCAAAAGCCTTCTTCGAAAAACTTGGCTTCACTTTCAATCCCCAGTTCACAGATGAAACTGCAGCTAGCATGGTCGTCGATGACAATATCTACTTCATGCTGCTTACTGAGCAAAAATTCCAGTCTTTCATTAAGGACCGCGCCATTTCCGACACATCACTCACAACCGAAGCACTCTACGCCCTAACAGTAGACAGCCGTGAAGAAGTTGATGCTTTCATAGACAAAGTAATGATGGCCGGCGGCACAGTCTTCCGAGAACCAGAAGACTACGGCTACATGTACGCCCGCTCTTTCACCGACATCGACAATCACATCTGGGAAGTCATCTGGATGGACCCAGCTCACGTGGAGAAATAAATTCTGTTATAGTTAAGTCATGAAAACCCTCTCCATAGAGTACGCTCATATATATACCAATAAGCAGATTAACGAAGAGCAACGACTTTCCGTAGACGTATTAAAAGAGTTTTATGAGAGCGATAAATCAAAAGATGACGACATATCGTTAGTCGTTTTGGTAGACGATTACTCCTTTCCAGATCCATCATTTAACTACGGAGAATTTTCCGAGTGGCTTACCAAACAAGGTTTTAAACCGGACTTAATATTTTTGGAGTCAGCATTAACACCCACTTGTGATATTGTCTTAAACGAAATTACCAATAAAAGGTTGCAATCTGAATTGAGTGACTATGTTGCAAACAAAAAGTATCCCTGTTCTCTTTTCATTTCTGCATGGTATTTAATCCGCCTAGGCTACATTACTCAGGAAGGTTTTGATACATCTTTAGTGGCTGAAAAGTTAGTTAACATTTTACCTGTTAGTTTTAAGCCCTATGAAGATAAGGCTTTAGAAATCATCGAATCTACCCGTTTTGCAAACGCTGTAAGTCAAATTGAACATAGATATTTTGAAGGCAGGGAGATTGAATAACTATACCCACGCGCAGAAATAAAAAAAGACCCGCGCTACCAGGTCTTTAAAGCGAATTACCAACCAAGTTGCAACGGGTCAGGATTGATCATTGAATCTGGATACCCAGCCTTTTGAAATTCCTCAATTCGTTCTAGAATTTCAGGATTTACTTCTTCCAAACAATCATCGCAATAACCAAGTTGCGTTTGCGGATCCATGTTCAACAGTTGATTAGTGGTCAGCTCCATACATGGCCCATCGCAGGTGCTCGCATAAGCGAATACACCGTTATTCCCTACTGGAGTCTCTCCAAGACCGGCTAAAGTATTTGATCCTGCATAAACTCCTTCTACTCTATCGCAAGGGTCGCAAAGCCCATCTGGATCGCAATCAACGCAATGAGTGTCTTTAGTGCACTTACTTCCAAGAGTAGTATTTTTATACCACTTACTCACTTCCTCCAGTTTCAACTTAAGCATATTGAATCCTCCTAGGTGGATTATGAAGTTTGTCATTTCCAGTGTCAAATTGCTCAACAATCACGGGGTTTTTTGTTATAGTTAAGTCATGAAATCAATTATTGTAAATGAGCAGGATCAGATTATTGGCCACAAGGAACGTGCCGATAAAACCCCTGATGACATCTCGCGAGTCTCGGCTCTTTGGATTTACAATTCACAGAATGAAGTGCTAATCGCCCAAAGATCATGGAGTAAAAAACTTACCCCGGGGAAATGGGGTCCAGCTGTAGCGGGAACCGTGGAAGAAGGAGAAACCTATCTTTCAAATATTATCAAAGAAACCAAAGAAGAAATTGGAATCTCACTACAAGAAGAACAATTGGCTGAATTCAGTCATAAGTTTCAGGACTCATCACATAAATATTTTTGCCAATACTTCATTGCAAAAATAGATTTACCAATTGAAAAATTTACAATTCAGAAAGATGAGGTCGAACAAGTTCGCTGGATTTCTATAGACGAACTATCTACATGGGTCAAAGAAGATCCAGACCAATTTGTTAAATCCCTCCCTTCCACTCTTAGCGACTTTATCGAATACAAAAAAGGAGTCGTCTCTTTTGATGACCCATCATAACAAAGGGTTAAGTCTAAACTTTAAATTGCGCCGAAAAGCGCTTTTTTGCTATAGTTAAGGTATGCAAAAACAAATTCTAGATTATATTAAATCTCAGCGCATAGCCGTGCTAGGAATGCCAAATTTAGACGGCTCTCCTCACGGAGCAACTGTTCACTACAGCTATGCTGATGATCCATTAAGCTTCATCATTCTAACTAGTCGAACTTCGAAAAAGTGCGAAGCTTTAATAGCTAATGGAAAGTGTAAAGCATCCCTTGTTCTTGGAACAAACGAAGAAGATATGAGAACTATGCAACTAGAAGGCGACGTTGAATTCACAGAAGATCCAATCATGCTAGATGCGTACTTCGCAAGGTTTCCAGAGAAATGGGATAAATACAGCCCAGGTGGCCACGATGCTTTCTTACTGTTCACGCCAACCTGGTGGAAATACAGTGACTACAAGGCCGAAGGACAGAAAATTTTTAGCTCAGAAGAATAGAAAAAAACCGCCATCAGGCGGTTTTTAATTATCCTCGAAAAATTCTTAGTAATTCTCCTCCCCATGATTGCCACCACGGCGCACCGTATCGCAACTTTGGTTTGTCGGCTTCCACAGCTTTGACTACTTGCCTGACAATACTATTTATAGATTTAGTTTGAGCAGAAGCAAAACGCGCATCATCTTTTTGGAGACTAGGAAGAATTTTAAAATATTTTGATCCTTCATTAAGCCATTCGTATTTCTTCGCCATCATTAGTTCGTTGAAACCAGTAGCGTAAGCACCTGGTTCTACCAACGCAACATGAACATTTGCATCTACTCGAGAAACTTCCTTGCGCATCGCAGCAGCACCTGCAGATAGAGCAAATTTTGTCATTCCATATGGAGCTAAAAATGGCAATGGGATTCTTCCAGCTATTGAACTAACTATAACAACGCTGCCACGCTTTCGTTCCATCATTCCGCGCAAAGCAATTTGAGAAAGCGCAATAGTCCCAAACACATTTGTTTCAAACACATCTCTCAAACGTTCCATAGGGATTTCCGACAACGGCCCTGTTTCTCCAATGCCAGCATTGTTCAGCAATACATCAATTTGAAGATCACGAATTTTTTCCGCATCTTTTTCGTTTGTAATATCTAAAGTAAAAATTTCTAATTTGCAGCCTTTTTCGCTAGCATAAATTTTTAATTCGCTCCCTTGCTCGTCTGTCTTGGTGGTAGCAATAACATTATGACCACGTTTGGCCAACGCAATTGCAGATTCCCTTCCAATCCCACTCCCCGCACCTGTAATTAGTATTGTTTTTATCATAGTTTCATACTAACATAACAACATAACTACTCAAACAATATGTACATATTCACAGCCATTTTGATAGCCGCTGGGCTATTACACTTCACCGCTTTTCCAGAAAGATATAAAGTCTCTAAAGTTATAGCTTATGCTTATTTTTTTGCAGGATTAGGACAAATAACTCTTGGTTTATTTTTCCTTGATGTAAGTAATTTTGTAGCTTATTTATTCATCTCTTTGATAATGAACTCAGCCTTTCTTATATTTTGGTTCTTATCAAGAAGTTCGCTGCTTAAAAAGATTAGCATTCCTCCCGAGCCAATCACTTTCTCAGTTGTTTTAAGAAAACTACTAGAGTTTGTGTCGGTCATATTGTTTTTCGTCTAATCATACAATAATCACGGTTTTTTGATACAATTAAAATGTTAGAAATTAAACTTAAAAATATGAATGGATATGTATCAAACATCGAAAAAGAGACATTAGAAAACAATAACTTCCGCAAAGTACTTTATACAACTCATAACGTTCAATTGGTGGTTATGAGCCTAAACCCAGGCGAAGAGATTGGCCTAGAGGTCCATGGCCAAGACCAGTTTATTCGCATTGAATCTGCTAGCGGAAAAACCATTTTAGACGGCGTTGAGCATGAAATTGCTGATGGATCAGCTGTTGTTGTTCCTGCAGGAGTTAATCACAACATAATCAATACCTCTGAAGAGCACATGAAGCTTTACAGCCTATACACTCCCCCGCACCACAAAGATGGCACCGTTCACAAAACCAAGGCAGAAGCTGAAAGTGACGAAGAAGAATTTGATGGTCAAGTTAGCAAATAAGATATGCACAACAGAAAACAATTGCTAACAATTATCACAATAGGTCTAGCGGTGGCTTTGGGTGTTATCTATTTAAACCGTACTAAAATTGCTAATGAGGTAATCCCTTTGGCTTTCAAACCTACAGACACCACACTACCTCAACTTGATACTCTTCCACAAAGTACCGAAGAAATTGTTGCTGAGAATCTGAAGGTTCCCTGGGAAATCGCTTTTTTGCCAGATAACACCATGCTCGTTACAGAACGAAGTGGTACTCTAAAGCATATTACTTCCGCAACAACATCAATAAATGTTGAAGGTGTTTTTCAAAGAGGTGAAGGTGGATTGCTCGGCATGGCCTTGCACCCAAATTTCAAAGATAACAACTACATCTATTTGTATTCAACTACCCAAAGCGCTAACGGCTTAACAAACAGAGTTGAACGTTATGTATACAAAAATGAAAAGCTTTCAGATCGCAAAGCTATTTTAGAGAATATTCCTGGAGCAAATAATCACGATGGCGGGCGCATTGCTTTTGGACCTGATGGCTTTTTGTACATCGCTACTGGTGACGCCGAAAATACTGCTAACGCACAAGATAGAAACTCTTTGGCAGGAAAAATATTACGTATAAAAGATGATGGCAGCATTCCTTCCGATAACCCATTTAAGAACGCAACTTATTCCTACGGGCATCGCAACCCTCAAGGAATCGCTTGGGATTCAACAGGCCAATTATGGTCCACTGAGCATGGCCCATCAGGTACCCAAACAGGCTACGATGAGCTAAATCGCATCGAGAAGGGCGGAAACTACGGCTGGCCGACTATCAAGGGTGATCAAGCAAAAGAGGGCTTAATTACGCCCGTATTGAATTCTGGAGCAGATGACACTTGGGCCCCAGCTGGGCTTGCCTACTACCGCGGATTATTAATTTTCAGTGGACTACGTGGCGAATCGATTTACTCTACAGCTGTGACTGACGGCAAAGTTGGAACTCTCACAAACTATCTTCGTAAAAAATACGGCCGCATTAGAGCAGTGGTCGCCGGGCCAGATGGCTCACTCTACATTACAACATCGAACACAGATGGACGTGGTTCTGCTAAGTCTGGCGATGACAAAATTATCAAGATTAAATTCTAATATGCAGTCATCAGCAAAAAGTGTTTCTGAATATATAAAATCTTTACCCGAAGATCGAAAGAAAGCTATCACAGTAGTTCGAGCAGCAATACGAAAATCTTTACCCAAAGGTTACGAAGAGGTTATGCAATATGGCATGATCAGTTACGTAGTACCGCTATCTCTTTATCCAGATGGTTATTTAGGTGATGGCAAAACTCCCCTACCCTATGTATCCTTAGCTTCCCAAAAAGGATACATGTCAGTTTACCTAATAGGTTTGTATGCAGACTCAAACCTGCTAGAATTATTTGTGAAGTCATATGCAGCCTCTGGCAAAAAGCTAGATATGGGTAAATCTTGCGTACGATTCAAAAACGTCGATAATTTACCAATAAATGTTTTAAGTAAAGCTGTTTCGAAAATCTCTGTCAGTCAGATGATCAAGCTCTACGAAAAAAGTCACACCAAGAAAAAATAATACGCATGATAATCGGAATAACTGGTACTCTCGGCTCTGGCAAAGGAACAGTCGTAGAATATTTAAAAACTAAATACGGCTTCAAGCATTACTCAGCTAGGGCATTTATTAGTGAAGAGGTTGCCAAGAGAGGAATGCCAGATAACCGAGACAGCATGCACACTGTCGGAAACGAACTCCGAACACAATTTGGACCAGCATCAACAGTAGATAAACTCTACGAACGCGCATTAGAAGCTGGTGGTAATGGAGTAATTGAATCTTTGCGCGCTATTGCAGAAGTGAAAGCGTTGCAAACTAAAACCCCACCATGCTTGGTTATTGGAGTTGATGCAGATCAAAAAATCAGATACGAAAGGATCTTAGGCAGAAAAAGTTCGACTGACAATGTCTCCTACGAAAAATTTGTAGCAGACGAAGCAAGAGAAATGTCAGACCCAGATCCTAATGGGATGAACATAAAAGGATGCCTTGAAGCTTGCGATGTAATAATAGATAACAGTGGTGATTTAGAATCACTCTACAATCAAATAGATGAAATTATAAAACCCCACTAGTGTGGGGTTTTATTTTACAATTTTTAAGGGCGGCTCGGTACAGAAGCTTGTGGCTCAGTCGGATAGTCATTCGGTAAACCACCATAGTCTGGATATTGCTCTTGGTCATTATTATATGACTGAGAAGTGGGTGGAACAGGAGAAGGTTGAGTAGTAGTCGGGGCAGTCGCAGGAGGAGGTGTGACTGGTTTTGGTAAAGTAGATGGCGCTGTCAGTGGTGAACTTGCAGGAATAATTGGCTCAACAATAGGCGTTAATAAGCCTTTATTTAAAGATTTTGGAGCTGCTGATACCTGAGCTTCTTTCGGCAAGGCGTACCATGGGAAAGGTTCTAAGCGGGTATTTTTATTTGTTCTAGTAGCTGGCCTGTTACTCCCTGGATCATAAGCAATTTGTACTATACCGCTAGGTACTGGGAAATCTACTGCCGGTTGCCCAGCTAACGCTGCATCCATAAATCGACGTTGCATTGGAGCAGCAACGAACACTCCATCAGCTCCAGCACGCATTAACGAGCTATCGTTATTGCCTGCCCAAACCCCAACCGCAATTTGCGGAGTATAGCAAAGAGTCCATCCATCTTTCCAGTTTTGAGTAGTTCCAGTCTTACAAGCAACTGGTCTGTCTGTAAACGCCAAAGGAGATTTTTCACCAAATACGTAAGCCCGAGACGGGTTATCTGTCATGATGCTAGTTAGTTCATAGACAGCTTCCGGATTAACGCTTTGTACAGTTGGCTCGTGATACTCTTCTAGTACTTTGCCATGCTTATCTTCAATTCTGTTAAATGGTGTTGCACCTGTTCCTTTGCCACCATTAGCAATTACAGCCATTGCTCCTACATGGTCTACTAACTTAATTTCACAACCACCAAGCACCAAAGATAGACCACAATTCTTCAAAGGTGAAGTAATTCCTAAATCATGGGCAGTCTTCACAACCGGCTCTACTCCAATGGTTGCCAAAGTTCTAACTGCCGGAACGTTTAATGACCCAGCAAGCGCTTTGCGAATTGTGATTAGTCCATGAGAGCTGCCATCGTAGTTTTGTGGAATATAAGCTCTGCCCCCAGCTGTTCCGAAATTAGTAGGGACATCTAAAACTTTAGACATTGGGGTTAGACCAAATTCTGGTTTGAAAGATGTTAAATACATGTAAGGCTTAAAGCTACTGCCCGGTTGTCGCTCGGAAGTGGCGACGTTTACGTTCGGCTCGAACTTACAATTAACACCAGGCTTACATCCTTTTGGTTCTGGACTTCCGAAGTAATCTTTACCGCCAGCCATTGCTAACACTTTTCCGGTAGAAGGCTCAACGGCAACAAGCGCGGCGTTGTAGGCACCGTATTTCTTATTTTCTGCAGCCCCTTCACGCACTACTGTTTCAGCTAGGTTTTGCAAATTCAAATCTAATGTAGTGTAAACGCGCAAGCCACCTTCACGCAAAAACTCTTTGCCGTATTTTTCTGTTAAGTAATTCTGAATCCAAGATACAAAATATGGCGCAATTATCTCAGTTTTTGGTTCACGGAACACTACTTCCTGATTTTCTGCCTGATGCTTTTCTAATTCAGAAATGTATCCTTGCTCCATCATGGACTGCAAAACGAAGTTCTTTCTTTTCACTAGAGCATCAAAGTTTTCCCCAGTTGGGCTGTAGTAACTCGGCGCTTGAGGCAATGCTGCTAAGTAAGCGCTCTCTGCCAAACTTAACTCCCCTGCCGATTTTCCAAAATAACTTTTTGCTGCAGACTCTGCTCCGTAAGCATTTCGTCCATAAGGAATTTCGTTTAGGTACAATTCCATAATCTCATCTTTAGTAAAATGAGATTCAACTTTATAAGCCAACAGTACTTCTCTAACTTTTCGAGTGTAAAGTTTTTTTCTATCTAACAAAGCGTTCTTTACAAACTGCTGAGTAATAGTAGATCCACCTTGCGATGATGTTCCAGTTTCATAGTTTGCTTTCATGGCTCGAGCAATACCGCTAAGTGAAATAGCGCCATGATTGTAAAAATCTTTATCTTCAACTGCTAGAGTTGCTTCCTTTAGAAAAGGAGAAATTTTATCTAGATCAACGCGCGTGCGGTTGTACTCGCCGTGGAATTCATACAACAAAGTACCATCTCTGGAATAAATACGGCTAGATTCAGCTACATCGCGCTTTATAAGTTCATCGTAAGATGGAAGAGTGGTGTTCACGTAAATCAAGTACGCTATTCCAGCTACACCCAAAACAGCAAACACTCCAAAAAAACCCATGCTCACAGTAAATATGAAATGGAGGAAAGTTGAGCCGATTTTTTTTAGAATTTTTTTCATGCTAATATTGGCCTTGTTGTGCTCAGCGGAGCACGTTTCTATTTGTATTATATAGAAGTTTTATGATTAAAACAAAAAACACGCGGGAGGTTGTTGAACGCGTGTTTTTTCATAAATTTACTCTTTAATTTATTCTTTATTTACCTGATCCAGCCGACTCGGCGATACGTTGTAGTACTGAAGAAGGAACTGAGCCATGGTCCCGAAAGCAGGAGCGGCGGTGCTTTCTGCGAAGCTCACAGTGCGAGGGTGATTCACTCGAACTAGCATTACAAAGCGAGGATCCTCAACGGGAGCGTATCCTGCAAAAGAACCAATGTTATTGTTTTTATCGTATCCTTTTCCGCCTTTAAGAGGGACTTGGGCAGTACCAGTTTTCCCTGCTACATAATAACCTTTTACACCAGCACGCTTACCGTGACCATTTTCAACAACATTTACAAGCATGGCCGAAATAGTACTAGCTGTTTGAACAGTAATTGGTTGTCCAACTTCTTGAGGCTTGGTTTCTTCAATTTTGCCAGTGCCTGTGATACGCGCATTCACTACATAAGGCTTCATCATTCGACCGCCATTAGCCATAGCGCCAAAGGCTTGAACCATCTGAATTGGCGTGACGTTAACACCTTGTCCGAAGCTAGCGGTATCGTAGTTTACATCGATGCTGCCTTTTAAATTACCTAAATCCCCTTTTGATTCAGAAACTTCAATTCCAGTCTTTTTTCCTAAACCAAATCTTTCAACATATTCAAGGAATTTTTTGTTACCGATGGTTCCTTTAGCGTAAATCATTCCAGTATTCAAAGATTCTTCTAAAGCTTGGGTCATAGTTTGAATACCATGCGCCTTATTATCTGAATTTTTAATAGTATAGCCGTCGACTTTAACTTCGCCAGTATCGTTGTAGGTACTTTGAGCAGAAATCTTTCCTTCATTAATTGCCGCAGCAATAGTAATAGGCTTGAAAATTGATCCTGGTTCGTAAGAGCCTAATGTAGTTTGATTGTTATAAACAGATGGATCTGACGCCTTAGCGTAATCGTTCGGATCAAAAGATGGATATGTAGCCATTGCAAGAACCGCACCTGTTTTTGGATCCATAATTATCATCGATCCACTATCTGCCATGTTTTTTTCAACAGCATCCTTGATTACACTTTCAGCTTTAAACTGAATAGTCTTATCGATTGTAAGTAAAATTGTATCGCCATCTTTAGCTGGTGTTTGGTCCCGGCGAGCGCCAAAAATCCAAGCTCCGCTTGCAGATCTTTCTTGTGCCAAACTTCCAGATGCCCCAGTTAAATATTCGTTAAAGGCTTGTTCAATTCCGTACAAACCAGTTTTCACATCTTCTTTGTAGCCAACAAATCCTAGCAACTGACTTAAGAAGTTTCCTTCTGGGTAGAAACGAATTGTCTCGCTGTCAAAAGAAATTCCAGCTAACTTTAAAGCTTCAATTTTCTTTTTATCTTCATCTGTAATCTGACGTTTTATCGGGACGTATTTTTTACTAACGTCAGCAGTTTTATCTAAAATTTCCTGCTCAGACATTTTCAAAATTGGAGCAAGAGCACGAGCCACTCCCTCGCGGTCAGTCATAGCGGGAACATTAGCGTAAACTAACGGCTTTTCCATTGAAGTCGCCACAGTAGTTGGTTGTCCAGAAAAGCGATCCGCAATTTTAATTTCACCACGGGCTGGGGTAATAGTTTTTACGCTAGTGCGCTGACCATCTGCTTGCACCCTGTAATCACTCCCCTGCGCTAATTGCAAAGTCGCTAATCTTAAAGCTATAACAGCAAATGAAACAAATAAAAGAACGGTCATCCAAACCATTCTTTTACTAAAAGTTTTTTCTAAATTGGTAATGTGAGATTTTGCGGTCATGAACTAACTAACGTTTACTAATCTGATTAGCTACTAAAAATTCTTCGCCAGTCACTGGAACCATGCCAGCAGTAGATGCTACATCGTTTACTTTTACAATTGAACCAGATGCAGCTTGTTCAATTACTAATCTTTTATGAGTTTCTGTTAGTTCTTCAATTACTGCTTGCTGACGCTTTAACTCATACCCTTTGGATGCATAGGCATTGATCATAAAAACATAAAAACCCATACCTACCACGACTGCGACCATTCCTGTAGCACTTACTGCGCCAACCCAGTTGCCGGAAAGTAAACGGCTTACTGAACGAGCAATACCCTTTTTTCCTCTAGTAGGAGTAGCGGCAGTAGAAGTTTTAACTGATTTCCCAGAACGCATTGTTAGGACACGCCCATTAGCACGCTTCAAACTTGTCTTTGCTGGGGCAGAGTCGGTTTTAGTGACAGAAGTTATGCGAGGGATTATTGAATTTAATGTAAAAGTCTTTGACATTTTGTTTTTGTTTTTCTAGTTTAAATAATTTAAAGTTTACGGATTGCTCTGAGCTTTGCTGGGATACTGCGAGAGTTTTCCACAGCTTCTTCATCAGTAGCGCTGATTAATTTTTTAGTTATAATTTCTGCTCGCGGAGTTTGACCACATAGACAGATTGGAAATTCTTTTGGACAGACACAGCCTTTAGCTGACTCTTGAAAAAATTGCTTAACAATTCTATCTTCCAAAGAGTGGAACGAAACGATAACGATTGTCCCGCCGGGACTTACTAGATCTAGCGCTTTAGGCAGAAAAGTTTCCAAATTTTCCAATTCGTGATTCACTGCAATGCGCAGTGATTGGAAGATTCGTCTAGCCGAGCTATCCCACTTATGTTGCACTGGTTTAGGTAAAGCATTTTTGATGATTTCCACCAGGTCAGTAGTGTAGTGTAAAGGCTTAACAGCGCGCTCATGAACTATCGCTCGGGCAATGCGTTTGCTTTCTTTCTCTTCTCCGTAATCCCAGAAGATTTTCGTAAGTTCCGCTTCGGAATACTGGTTAAGCATGAAGCGGGCGTCTGGTTCTTGAGAAGATAAGTCAAAGCGCATGTCCAGAGGTTCTTTCTTTTGAAAAGTAATTCCTCTATTAGACTGATCTAATTGATAGCTAGAGAGACCGATGTCTGCAACTATGCCATCAATAGTATTGAAACCATAAAACTCTTTATGCGCCTCAACGATCTTATCTAGCTGAGAAAAGTTCCCGTGAGCTAAAATCAAACTTTTACTTTTGATTTCAACTGCGAACTTGCTCTCTGCGTTAGCAAGAGCATCTTTGTCTAAATCGATGGACAGAACTGCACCTTTAGTCTTAGCCCTACTTGGAGCTACGGCTTTCAGTAGCTCAGCGGTGTATCCGCCGCCACCCAAAGTTCCATCTACAAAACGTTGACCAGGCTTGGGATCTAATAATGTTATCGCTTGTTTTAAAAGAACAGGGATATGGGTATAGGAGCTATTTGCTTTTGGCATATTAAACTCCTAAGTCCCCTAGTTGTTCAGCAATCTGATTGCTGTTTTTTTCTGTTTGTGTCTTGTACTTGGTCCAGAGCTCTTCGCTCCAGATTTCCACTCGATTATACATGCCGGCATATACCAGCTTCTTGTTAATCTTCGCGAACTCCTTCAAGTACCCAGGCAGAACAATGCGACCTTGCTTGTCGATATCGCAATCCATTGCTCCTGCAAGCATCAGACGGGAAAAAGCACGAGTATTAGCTGTAGAAATTGGGAGACTAGCCAATTTTTCAGCAAGCTTTTTCCATTCGTCTAATGTATACAGAACCAGCGAATTATCTAGACCGCGGGTTACGACGACTTGGTTTTTTAAAGAACTTCGAAACTTAGCAGGAATAATTACACGAGCCTTATCATCAATTGTTCCATTGTATTCACCGATAAACATGTATTTAGACTTTCTGAGTTTGCTTTGATGAGTTTGCTTAAATTTAGTGGCTTATCTGTGCCGAGTGTTGTTATGTTTTGTTAAGTTAACCACTTATACACCCACTTATCCCCACTTCACACCACTTTCTGCCACTACTCAATTATTATACTCCACCTGACGCCATGAAGCAATGAATGTTACAAGCTTTGCAAATATAAAAACCCTTATGTTCTAAAGGGTTTTTGGGTATGAAACAAAAGTGGAGGGAAAATAAAAAAGCTATCCACAAAATAGCTTTTTTAGTGTTATTTGTTGTTAAGTTAAGTTAATTTATCTTTATTTTGTAGTCAAAGCATAGAGCGCAATCCCACAAGCTACGGAAACATTTAGACTTTCTTTCTTACCAACCATTGGAAAATCTACAATATCATCACATAAATCTAAAGTCTTCTTTGTGTGGCCCTTCACCTCTTCCCCAAGAATCAAGGCCATGGGAAATTTGGGCTTATACTTAACAAGTGAAGTAATTTTATAATCTTTGTTGTTCTCCAAAGCTACAATGCGCACCCCTTGCTTCTTTAGCTTCGTTATTAAACGAACTAGTGAGCGAGTATGTTCCCATTCCACAAATTCTTCTGCACCCAAAGCGACTTTATGTACTTTTTCGGCATTCTTTCCTTCTGGTGCTCCAGTATATCCTGTGAGATACAACTTAGTCACGCCGAAACCATCGCTAGCACGAAAAATCGATCCAACATTGTGGAGCGAACGAATATTGTGAGCTATTACAAATAGCTCTTTATTTGCTTTACTGCTTTTCAATTGGGGTTTCTTCAACAGCTTTGCCATATTTCTTCTTCTGATAGATGTAAATGCCAATATATGCAGCGACTAACAAACCGTAGTTAATAGCCATGAATGTCGGATGACTCCATGCTACCCCACCCGTGTATTTATAATCAGATAGAGGGAATAAAAACGGTGTGTTGTAAAAGTCCGGATGAGTTGGTAGGTCAATTAAAATATGTAAAGCCCAACCAAGCATCGGCCAGAAAAACCAAAACTTATATTTACCTAATACTGCATCTTGCTTGCTCTTAAAATATTTATACAAATTGACGATTAACAACACCATTACGAAACAAAATGTAAATATTACCAAGCTGTGAGTAAAGTCGTACGCTCGCTCAGCAAATCCAAAAGTCCAGTTCGTACTGTT
>CAZSSN010000003.1:18481-38718 GCA_964609785.1 uncultured Candidatus Saccharibacteria bacterium
CTGTTAAACGGGAAAGATTCCCCTGAGAAAAATCGTCCTGAAAATATTAAATAAATGAACAATGGAGCGAATCCTATGAGATCAGGAACAACGCCGAAAAACGCCGCTAAGTATCTTAGGCGACGTTGTCTGCGGTATTTTAAATGAAATAAAGCGTTAGTCCAAAGTACGTGCGCAAATACATCCATATCGGTTTAATCTGTTATTAATTAGCGACTAAGTACTTCGTTAACTTTTACTATGATTTGATCTATGGTCTGTTCGCTTTTCAGAAGATAGTCAGTTACTCCTGCTTCCAAAATTTTACTTAAAGTATCAGGGTCACTTAAGTTAGTGAGCATGATAACTGGGATTTTGGCAGTATCAGGATTAGCTTTTAACTCCCATACTACTCCGTAGCCGTCTAATTTTGGCATCATAATGTCTAGAAGTACCACGTCTGGCATAACTTCCTTGATTTTTGTTACTGCTTCCTCGCCATCGTGAGCAGCGGTGACTTCAAACCCAGCGCCAGTAAACCCTTCCACGAGGGAAGTAGAAATCAACTTATCATCTTCAGCGCAAACGATTTTAGGCATATTTATAAAGTTAGATTATTCAAAATTTGTGATGTATTTATTATACGCCATTACCAGAAAGTTATCCACAATAACAGGTTTTTGTACTAAATTGGTAGGCTGAAATGGAAAGTTGATCCCATGCTTTCGCCAGCGCTCTCAGCCCAAATATCTCCACCATGAGCTTCCACGATCCCCTTACTAACAACCAAGCCGAGCCCAGTACCCTTACGACTAGAATCAAAACTCTTAAGTTGCTTGAACTTAGAGAACAATACACTCAGGTCTTCATGGCTAACTCCAATACCAGAATCTTTAATAGAAATGACAACGCGCTTATCTTCTACTTCTATGTTAACGTCAATTTGTCCGCTATCTGTATATTTAATAGCGTTGCTAAGTAAATTAGTTATTACTTGTGAAATTCTAACACGATCAAATTTAGCCATTTGCTTTTCTGGTCCAATATAGTTCAGAGACAAATGCTTTGCATTAGCTTGAGGGTCGAATGTTTTAACTGATTCCCTAATGACAGAAACTAAATCGTAAGGCTGAACATTTAAATCAAATTTCCCTGCTTCAATTTTAGCAACATCAAGCAAATCGTTTACCAACTCAAGCATATTTGTCGCCGCTAAATCTATCGTGGTCATACTATCTTTAATTTTGGCATCTTCTAAGTGAGATTTAGTATCTGAGAGACTCTTAAGCAGTCCCTCACTCGACCAACGCACTGCAGTTAAAGGCGCACGCAGCTCGTGAACCATCATTGCAGTAAATTCCTGACGCAATTTTTCCAAAGACTTTTCACTAGTCACATCATGCAAAATTACAGCCACGCCTCTATGTTCCCCACTTTTATCACGCACAGGGGTTAAAGTAATGTTCATTACTTTGTCGTGCAAATATACCTCAAGAACATCAATGGGGATGTTCTTTGCTAAGGCTTCATCAATTTTAGTTCGAAGGTCTACTTTTCCAGCTAAAGCATCAATGATATCAAAAGTGGTCACAGCTTTTCCTACTGGCAGTTGCAACATATCCACAACGGCTGGGTTAGAAATCACTAGCTGATAGTCCAAATCCACCATAAACACGCCATCAGTCATGGCTGCAATAATTCCAGAAAGTTTCCCTTTTTCATTTTCTAGCACTTCCTGTAATTTTGAAACCGCAAAGGCGGCTTGGTTTGTAATTGTATAAACGATTCCAGCCTGGGAACGACCAAATAAATTTGGTTGAGATGAAGAAATGTTAATTAGCCCAAGCAATTGTCCTTCGATAATAACCGGTATGTTTAAATATGACATCACTTGAACATCTAGGTTATCATCTAAAATCGCACCGCTCATGCGCTCATCAACTTTGTCTATGACAATCTCCTCATTACAAATCATAGAGGTTGAAGCATGCATTTTTTCTTTTACTTGAGAGATAAAAGCATGGTTGACTGAGTTATGCACATGACACTTAAAGATCACATTTTTCGGATCAGAAAACACCATGAAAGACACTGTCTCATACTGCAGCAAATAGCCAATACTACCAGTAACAATTTCAATAATCTTACTAGTGTCTAACGTGTAGCCAATGCGCTCGTTAATCTCCTGAAGAACCTGCACCTGATACATCTTCTGCTGAACTTCCTGTGAACGGTTATTGACCCCGGCCATAGCGGCACGTTCTTGTAAACGCCGACGGAAATAGAAAAAGGCAACAATTCCGAGTAGGATGAAGTCGGCAATGAGAAGAATTAATATGGTCAACGTTTTGCCTCCACTAACGCACAGCTAAGCCTAATCGGAGGCAATGGCTGATTATACTCAAGGAATATGTCAGGATATTGATCTAATAGTAAGCGGAATTGAAGCAATACAACTGGCTCGGAAAGCTCTTGATACAAAGTCACAACCTTTTGCATTACTACCATGGGAGAGTCGGAAATGGCGATAACTTCTCCAGTCTTATCTATGGTTAAACCGCTCACAGACATAGCAATGTCGAGAGCAATATTAGGTCCAAATATAACCATATGCCGACGGACTAATTCGGTAAGGAATTTTTTATAAGTTTGAGCAGGAACCATTTTTTATGCCCTGATGGGTATTTCTTTGTTTTTTGTATCAAAAATCGATTGTTGAAAAGGATCTTTTCCAACAAACTTAAATTTATTATACCACACCGAGCGCATTATTTAAAACTGCCCAACCCGCCACGAACAAACGTGGTTTTAAATTCTTTCATGCGACCAAAACCTACTGAATCACGGATAATATCGCGCGCTAAGAATGCTGGCACACGAGCTACTGTAAAATCTTCATATTTTTGATTAATTTTATCTAGTGCATGCATTAACTGGGAGTGCGTCTTAGTTTTAATTCCAGACTCAAACAAATTTCCCTGTTTCTCAACAGGTGCCAAACCAGAGACTGTCACCCCAATTAAGTAAGAACGCTTTTCCAAATCCTCTAAAAACCCAGTCTGTTCAAGTAAATTGATGGCTTCTAAATAGATATCCCGCCCATCTTGTAAGTAGCGATCAAGTTTTGCACCCTTGCCTACCCGCAAACCTTCTGGGTCATTACAAAAAACATGCAAACCATTACCCATTCGACTATTAACACGCAACCGTGCGCCCACCATCTCCGAAAGCTTGTACAAAACCGATTTTAGAACCTTCTTATTCCTATACTCAAGTGGCACTGTATACATATGTCCGATTGATTTCATGTCTGCATCTGATGCATCTAAAGTCTCGTCAAAATTTTCTTTCCAACTTCCCTCAAGCTGACCCATGCTATGCAGGTGATGCCCTTGAATTCCATAATGTGCTACTAACTTGCTCTCTGGGTAATCGCGTAGTTCGCACAAAGTTTTAATCCCCAAGTGACCCAAGCTACGCTTCATGCGACGACCAATCCCTGGTACATCATCAAGTTTAAGTCGGTCATAGAGACTGTCTTTATCTTGTGGTTTTACAATTGTCAGGCCATCAGGTTTTTGTAAATCAGAGGCAATCTTCGCGACTAGTTTACTATAACTCACGCCTGCGCTACAACGAATCCAATCTCCTACTTCTGTTTTCATGCGAACTTTAATCTCCTTGATGATTCGTTCTGCTTCTTTCCAAGGATCTGTTAGTTCCCATTGGCCGTTTGGCTGGCGAGTGCGAATATTACAAGACTTTGTTAAATCCAAAAAGGCTTCATCTATTGAGTACTTTTCAATGCGGTCTGTATAATCTTCAAATACTTTTAAAAACCGCGCTGTGTAAAATCTATACCTAGCCGGTGTAGTCGGTGTTGTAATAATCTTTGGGTAGAGTTTTTTAGCTTCCCAAACTGGCATGCCAGTTTTTATCCCCCATTGCTTTGCTTCTACGCTTGGCGCAATAATAACCCCTCCCAGGTGTTCGCATACACCCAAAGGTTTCCCACGCCATTCAGGCCTATCCTGTTGCTCACACGTGGCAAAATACGAGTTCATGTCTATATGAGCAATAATTTTTTGAGGTGAAGTCTTATCCATATCTATATGGTATACGATTGTTCACCTATATGCAATTTATTTATTAGAGTGCCTGACTTGAACGTGCAATTTTTTATGAAAAATCATCATGGCAAGGATTATGGCTACAAACGTTAGCCAATAATACCAAGTTTTATAAATGTCATAACCAACTATCTGAGCGGTTATTGCCACATCGACAATCAAAGTAGTAATAAACCAAACTACCACCAAGAATATAGATTCAATGTAATTCAAAATTCCCATTCTGCGAATAACTGCTATGGTAGTGATTATCAAAGCGAGAAAGAATACTGTCATTACAACCCAATTGTCTAAATCCAAGGAGTTGATGAAGAAAACTTTTAGTAATACAAAAATTACCTGGGATGCGAAAGTGCCAATTAAGAGAGAAGCGATTGTCATTCTACTTTTTCTGTTTTAGTGACTTTCTTTGACGCTGCCTTACGAACGGTTTTTCGTACAGCAGTTTTTCTCACAACTTTCTTTTTAACAACAGGCTTTGGAGTAATTAGGTCATCGAATGTCCATTCTCTTACTGGCGCTTTTTCTTCTTCCGGCTCAGGTTCCTGTTTTCTTGTCTCTTGCTTAGAGGAAACTTTCACAGTTGTAGAAGTTGTTGCCGGTGCAGTCATCTTAGAAGTAGTTTTTCTCCTATCTTTCCTACCACGCCAGTTATGTGGGATAAACCCATGGAACAGCCCAGCACGCACTTCAGCGTTAGGCCCATAGACCATTGCATACCAGTCAATTCCCATCATGGTTCCGTACCAGCCACCAAGGAACAAAGCGACAAGCAAAGCACAGAAGTCTACTATCGCAAGACTCATTTGAGATAGACCAAACGCGTACATGTCATTAGTAAAAATCAACAAGTCATACAAAACGAAAATTGCTCTGTGTAACATTGCAAAAAGAACCATTCCAAGAATGGCGCAGAGGAACAGGTACAAGGCCTTGGTAGCTGCTTTACGCATAAGATTTATTTTTATTGTTTATTTCAATTGGTCCAACACATAATTGTATTTTGTGTTAGAAGCTTTGTATAAATTATACCACATTTAATGTAAAATCATGCTATCTGGATGGGTGGATAATTAAAGAAGTTCTATTTTAGAATCATTGCTAAAATCTGAATAAAAAAAGCCTCGCGAAGATTTTAAATTCGCGAGGCAAATGCAATTGGCTAACAAAGGCTCAAGGGTCAAGCACCTCACTGTATGGCGCGGGGCATAACGTCGCCGAAAACGAAGCGGCTATGGTCGACTCGAACGAAGCCCAAAACCCACCCAGCGCACCAACGCAGATAAGCAAAGTTGCGGTCGCCATTGACGTCCCGCAGAATCGTGCGCGGAAAGATGACTTGCCTTACTCCCTGTAGTTGTGCCGGGATAATCTGTCTTCCAGCCACTTGCTCGTCGAGGATGATCTTAGCAAGTCCGAGACTACCGAGCACTGAATGGGATTTCGCTCGCTCTATCACCATATCGCCGATTATGTAACTTTCGTTGCTCTTGCAGAGTGAAAAGCTGAAATCGAGTTCGGCAGTATGAACGGCACCTTCAAGGTCATCGCTTTCAACTGACCACCTGTTAGGTATAAGTTCCGTTTCAATTGCACTGAGCGGAATAACTATACCGATATGCTCTCTGAGCTTACCGACTTGATTTTTTGATGCGGTCAACAGTGTTTCCATTGCTACGCCTCCTATAGAATGTGAGTCATGTTCGATATTAAACCCTTGAATCCAGGGATCTCTGCTCAGCAATGATTTGAGCGCGGAAGCTTTAATGCCACTGTTGGCATACAAACTTCTAGACTCAAACTAACAACGAACTATACCGCATGTTTAAGGTTTTGTCAATATTGAATGGTTTTAAATGAAACGGCCAAATTGGCCGTTTCATTCTAATCTTCTATTTTATACTTAGGATACTCTTCTTATAACTATCAAGATGATCAAGAGCTACTCCAGTCCCCTTCGCCACACAGAGTAGAGGTTCTTCGGCAACGTAACACGGCACGCCAACGGCTTGAGAAATGTAGTGGTCAAGGTTGCGTAGCTGCGCGGTACCACCAGTCATAATCATGCCTTTATCTATAATATCACTAGCTAATTCTGGTGGAGTGTCTTGCAAAACAATTTTTACAGCGCGAACCATTTCTTTTAGCTCTTCTTGAATTGCTTCTACTACTTCATTTGTAGAAAGAGTGACGGTTTTTGGCAAGCCAGAGATGTTATCACGTCCCTTAATTTCCATTACTTCTTCTTCAGGCAAAGCTAATGCAGATCCAATAGTGATCTTAATATCTTCGGCTGTTCGGTCACCAATTGCCAAGCTGTATTTTTTGCGCACATACTCGATAATAGCTGCATCCAAACGGTTGCCAGCAACGCGAACAGAAGTTGAATTTACAATTCCACCCAAACTCAAAACAGCAACATCGGTTGTGCCGCCGCCCATATCGATAATTAAATTACCGCTTGCAGAAGAAATTGGAATCCCTGCACCAATAGCTGCAGCAACAGTTTCCTTAATTACAAAAGCAGACTTTGCGCCAGCGGCTACAGCTGCGTCAATTACAGCGCGACGTTCAGTAGAAGTTATCCCCCCTGGAACGGAGATCATAACTTCTGGACGGAAAAAGCGAACTTTCCCTAAAGCCTTATTAATGAAGTAACGAAGCATGGCTTCTGTAACTCGGTAATCTGCAATTACTCCATCTTTCATGGGTCGACTAGCAACAATAGTTTCAGGCGTGCGGCCGAGCATCTCTTTTGCTTCCTGACCCACAGCTAAAACGCGGTTATCTTCAAGGGAAATAGCCACGACAGTTGGTTCGTTTATTACGATGCCTTTTTTGGGGAAATGCACTAGCGTATTTGCTGTGCCTAAGTCGATTCCGATTTTGCTTTGGAACATATACATACAAGTATAGCTGAGCTAGCCCTCTTCAGCAACACCCCAAAACCTGCTATAATTAGCACACTTATGAAAAAATCTTCCCGCTATTTATTGATTGGATTCGGATTCGTCGTATTCTTTGTTATTGCTCCCTTGCTAATCTTGTACGTGAGTGGCACAAAACTTCACCTAGATAGCAGGAACGCTAGCTCTACCGGAATCCTAGATGTTAAATCAGAGCCAAGTGGAGCCCAAGTCACAGTAAACGATGATGAAAAAGGCACTACTCCGACTACGGTCAGATTCCTTACTCAAGGTGAATACCTAGTAACAATTTCCAAAGAAGGTTATTACGATTGGAGCAAACGACTTCCGATAGAATCAGGGCAAGTGAGATTCGCACAAGAAGGTGTAGATGTAGTTCAGCTAATCAAAAAGTCTACTGAAACTATAATCTCACCAAACAATGTTTCCAGTTTTCTTCTAGCTGGCGATACTATTTGGTTCGCGCAAAACAATAATCTTGTATACGCTCCACTCAATGAGCCAACCAATCAAACTACTCTTAATAATGTTTTCACTGCTCCAGGAAATCTATGGCTTTTGCGTGACAAGAATCATATTTTAATTCCTAACGGCAAGCAATCGATACTAATCAACAACAGTTCGAAAATTATATCTGCCCTCCCATTTGAAGTAACAAGAGACTGGCAAATCCAAACTCCATCAGATGACATTGTAATTTATGGTGATGGCGACACCTTAACTTCGTACAACCTCAATACAAAGGTTTCCACTCAAGTAAAGTCTGGGGTTAGAGCTTTCACAATGATAAACAACACTGCCTATTTTGCTCGTACTGACGGCGTAATTAGTAGTGCTGTCTGGAATGGAACGAATTTTGCAGATGAGCAAGCTATTAGCAATAACGTTCAACTAGATAAGTCTAATGTAAGTTTGATTATCACAGATAGAAAAGAACTTTTCTTAGACAATGCTGGAAGTGGTTTTTACAGGGTTGGTCCTGTTTTAGACCAAATCGTATCTCGAGTAGATAAAGCTTTGCTTGATCCAATTACAAATGAAATGACTTTGCAGATTGCAGGTGAGCTATGGTTTTATAATTTCCTAACCAACAAGCCTCAGCTTCTAACTCGTAGTACTGAGCAGGTTTCCAGTTTCTTTATCCGTTCTAGTATTGGCTACGGATTTGTTGGAAGCACTTCAGGCTTAGAAATTGTTGAGATAGATACTCGCGACAAACAAAACCGTTATAAAATAATTTCTAACAAACCAGTCTACCAAATTGCAATTACTGCAAATCAAAAAACCGTCTTGGCATTGCAAGACGGCGCGCTAGTAATGCTTGAGTTAAGAGACTAGGCCAAGTGCTCGTCTAAAGCTTTGTTAACCTGAGCATCCGCTTCTTTATTGAATTCCCGGCGAACATGAACAAAAGTGTAGCCATCAAATTTTTTCAACAATGAAATTACTTTTGCAGCCAGTTCTTGTAGAACTGGTTGTTTTATTTTATAGATTCCTTGCATCTGCTTGACTATGAGCTCTGAATCCATTTGTATGCGCAAAGTGGTGCCACCCAAATTTACTGATTCCTCTAGGGCTTTAATCAAAGCGCTATACTCTGCCACGTTATTAGTTGTCTCACCAATATAGGCACCATGGGAATACAACAACTCACCTTTGTCGTCTTTAATTACTAAGCCAATTCCAGCTGGTCCTGGATTCCCTCTCGCACCGCCATCAGTATTAATTACTAGTAGTTTCACCATTTGTTTGATTAATTATTTCCTTATTTATTTCTGCTGTAGCATTAGACAAGTTCTGAGCAACAACTTGAAGCTCCTTCTCTGCTTCGGCGATTTCTTTATCAGCTTCAGTAACAATTTGCACTTCTTTCACTTCTTCAAAATGAACATCGATTAATCTCATTTTTAACTTCTTGATTCCCTGCCAAGTATCAACCATTAGTTCTCCGGCTATGGAAATCTTTGCACCGTAATCTAACCTTGGCGCCAAGTAAGCCATGCTAAACCCAATACAGTCTATAGCCGTGTCGCCTATTACAATTTTTAATTGCAAATGTTGTTGAGTCTGACCTACTGCCTTAAACCCTTCAACCTTAGCATCGTTAATTGCAAAAATTGGTCTAGTATTGCCCGCCCCATACGGCTCAAGTAGAAGCACATCTTCGTACGCTGGCAATGTTAAATCATTTTCAATAAGTTCTGCATCTATGTTTAAAATAGCTGGGCCAGACTCCATAGGATGAGCGTCGGCGTATCTTAATATTGCACCGTACAAAGCCTCAAGCTCCGAAGTTTTGGCAGTTAACCCAGCAGCTTGCTTGTGGCCACCGAACTTTACTAAATGTTCTTGCACAGCCTTTAAGCATTCTACTATATCAAAACTGCTTGTACCCACACGAGCCGAACCAGTACTCTCAGTCTCGCCTCGCTCCAAAACAATCGCAGGTTTGTTGTACAGATCAGCAATCCGGCCAGCAACGATTCCTACCAAGCCTTTTGCCCATTCATCGCTGTGAAGAAGTAAAACTTTTCTGTCTCCAAGTAATTCCGCTTGTTCACGCGCTTCAGAAACTATTCGATTCGTTAAATCACGGCGACGGCGATTAATATCTTCCAAACGATTCGCTAAAGTAATGGCTTCCGCAAAGTCTGTGGCTACCAGCAAAGCCAATGCAACATCCGCGTGTTCTAAACGACCAGCGGCATTAATTCTCGGCGCAATTGTAAAACCAATAGTCTGGCTGTCTATATTATCTTTTAGAATATCGATGCCAGCGTTCTCTATTAATTGGCGGAGTCCTAGCCATTTGGTTTTCTGCATCACCTTCAAACCAAACTTCACTAATATTCTGTTTTCCCCCATCAAAGAATGACAGTCCGCAACAGTGCCAATTGCTACTAAATCCAATAGCCACTTATCCCATTCAGGTTGATAGTCTTCTGGTTCAATTTGCTTTTGCTCAATAACTTTTTCTGCCTGCATCAGCAGAGCTTTGGCCAGTTTGTAAGATACCCCAACGCCAGTAATCTGATCATCAGGGTAAACTTCTTCAGGATTCTTCGGATTGATTAACGCAAAACTTTCTGGAGTTGCTCCAGTAATCTCGTGGTGATCGGTAATGATTAAATCAATTTCATTCGCAGCACAAAATTCAGCTACATCAACAGAGTTTGTACCACAATCAACGGTAATAACCAAGTTTACACCTTGATCTTTAATTTTCTGGAAAGCTTCTAAATTTAAGCCATAACCTTCCGCGAAACGGTCCGGAATATAGCTAGCGACGTCCACGCCTAAGTATCTAAAAGTTTGCTGGAGGACGGCGTTGGCCGTGACAGCATCGGCATCATAGTCAGCGTAAACTAAAATTTTCTCTTTATTCTCAATTGCCTCCCAAATCCGATCCACTGCAATCCCCATATCTGTGAATAAAAACGGGTCATAGAGATTATGATAGTCTGGGTTCAAAAACCACTCTACTCTATCTTGTGAATCTATTCCCCGAGAATACAGCAATTGGGTCACTAAACTACGCAATTCAGGAAATTGCTCAAGAATCTCTTTGGGGACAGCTGGCTGAATTTGCCATTCTTTACTCATGTTTGAATAATAGCATAGCTACCCGACCTGCTCTAGGGTCGGAAGCAAGCTAACTCCATTCATTTCTTCAGGTTTTGGCAAACCCATTAGCTCTAATATAGTCGGGGCAACATCGGAGACAACTCCAACTGGTACGTGACTAGATAGCGCTGAATAATTTCTTTCTTTAGGATTTTCAAATTCAAATTCCTTGGCTATTAGCAAGAACGGTACTGGGCTAGTTGAATGTTCTTTATCGATACCACCGCTTTTTAAATTAATCATCGACTCGATGTTGCCATGGTCTGCAGTAATAATTAATACTGCATCAACCGACAAAACTGCTTCTACTATTTGTTGTAAGAATCTATCGATGTACTGCACAGCCTTAATCCCCGACAACAAATTTCCTGTATGCCCCACCATATCTGGATTAGCATAGTTGGCTAAATAGAAATTAAAGTTTTCATTTTTAATTTTATCTACAAGAACTTCGGTCAGCTCCGGTCCCGACATTTCTGGGTGAGCCGCGTAATTTTTATTATTTTCAGGGCTTGTAACAATTTTGCGTTCTTCTCCGACTAAAGGCTCAGTGCGACCGCCGTTGAAAAATGATGTAACGTGCGCATACTTCTCACTTTCCGCAATATGAAACTGAGTCAGTTTATTTTTTGAAATAATTTCGGCTAGGTTGTTTTGTAAATTAATGGGAGGGAACGCCACGTGCACCGGTAATCCAAAAAAATACTCGCTCATGGTGACAAAGTATAAATTGGGGATTGCAGCATGCTTGGCAGGAACTTCCATCACTTCCGGCTGAACAAACGCTTGAGTTAATTGTAAAGCACGGTCAGAGCGATAATTGAAAAATATCACTGCATCATTCTCAGTAATTTGAGCTACCGGATGCATTCCACTTTTCCCTGCTTCACGCTCAATAATTGCTGTGGGAGGAATCATCTCATCATAAATATTTTGGTTATACGAATTCAAAATAGCGTCCTCAGGGGAATCGGCAGCAACTCCAGCGCCAGATACCATAGCTTGATACGTCATCTCTGTTTGATCCCAGTGATTTGCTCTATCCATAGCATAAAAACGTCCTGCAATAGTCGCAATCTTTCCAACACCAATTTCTTTAATTTTATGATTCAATTTCTTTAAGGTGTCGTATGCATCTTTTTCTCCAGCATCACGACCATCTGTGAACATATGAATGTAAACTTGCTCTATTTTTTGCGCTGCCGCTAAGCCTAGTAAAGCAAACAAATGATCTTCACTACTGTGAACACCACCGCCACTAACCATACCAATTAAATGAAGCTTAGAAGAGTTCTTCTTAACGTGTTCACACGCACCTAACAAAGCTTTGTTATCAAAAAAAGTTCTATCTTGGATAGCCGCATTAATTCTTGGGAGATCCTGTCCCACAATACGCCCAGCACCAATATTTAAATGACCTACTTCAGAATTACCAACTTCTCCCCATGGCAAACCCACCACCGGTCCGGAAGCTAGTAAAGTGATAGACGGATAGTGCGCAACAATATTATCTAAGGAATCCGGTTGAGCTAAAGCAATAGCATTACCATGACTATACGAAGCAACGCCGAAACCATCCAGCACAATCAATACTACTTTTTTGTAAGTCTTTTGATCCATATGACTAATCTACGCGACTAAAACGGGGTACTTCAACGTTGTCCACAGTCACAGTTTCTTCGAAAGAAGAGACGGGCCTGACCCAAAAATCAGACACTTCATTTTCGTACAAAGCTTTATAAATTACCACTGGTTCTTCAGTGGTTTCAAATAGACCAACACCAATAACTTCGTAACGACCACCTTTATAATGCTCGTAAACACCTGGAGTAATTTTAGTTTCAATAGCCATTATCTTTTTCCTTTCAATTCCGATTCTATCGCCATCAAGCGATTATACTTTGCTAAGCGCTCACCACGAGAAAGACTTCCAGCTTTAATATAGTCGGCGGAAACGGCAACTGCTAGGTCCGCAATAAAATCATCCATCGTCTCCCCGCTTCGGTGAGACATTATCACCTGATAACCGTACTTTTTAGCAAGCTTAATGGCGTCTATAGTTTCTGAGACAGAGCCGATTTGATTTGGCTTAATTAGAACAGCGTTCGCTATTCCTGCAATAATTCCTTTTTCGATTCTTTGCGCATTGGTAACGAATAGGTCATCACCAACAAGGATTGTTTTATGTCCTAGTGCTGAAGTCAACTTTTGCCATCCGGCGAAATCATCTTCCGCACATCCATCTTCGATAATTTTTAATCCAAAATCTGCAATCCATTTTGCATACAACTTGTATACACTAGATGGTTTAAAATTTTTGTGATCTGCACTAAGTCTATAGATTTCTTTATCTGCATCGAAAAATTCACTTGCTGCCGCATCTATTCCCAAAGCAAAATCTTTCTTTAATTTGAATCCAGCTTTTTCAATAGACTGAACAAGAACGCGCATAGCTTTTTTATTCGTACCAATCTTTGGAGCAAAACCACCTTCATCTCCTACTCCTATACTCAGACCCTTACTTACTAACGTTTTCTTTAACTCACGGATTACAGCGTGAGATTTTTGGATTTTCTCAGAAAAACTACCACGCAAAGGAATAATGAAAAACTCTTGTACATCTAAACCTGAATCCGCATGCACACCTCCATTAATTACATTTAGCAATGGCGTTGGCAATTCTAAGTTTTTAAAATTATATTGGCTAGCCAAGTGTTTATATAAAGGCCTACCAGCTAATTGTGATGACAAACGAGCCGCCGCTAAGGACACAGATAAAATCGCATTAGCACCTAACTTTGCTTTGTTAGGTGTTTTATCTGCCAAAATCATAAGATCATCAAGCGCTCTAAGATTATTCAAAGATTTACCATTAAGAAGCTTAAATATTTTAGTGTTTACATTCGCACAAGCCTTTTTCACCCCTAAACCGCCATAGCGTTTTTTATCGCCGTCACGAAGCTCTAAAGCCTCATGGACGCCTGTTGATGCACCGCTCGGGACACTAGCAGTGGCATGCACCAAACCTGACCAAATTGTTGTTTCAATGGTTGGATTGCCGCGGCTATCTAAAATTTCACGCGCCTCTATGCGAGTAATTGTGTTTTTCATTTTTATTTCAGGTGACCTTGTTATATTATAGGTCTGAAAAAGATAATGATCTTCCCGTTTAGTGATTGCGAAATGTTCTTAATGAATGTTTTGCGAAAACTAACCTGATCGTTATCTTTTTCTTATTTATTTTGTTTCTGTTCTGTCTCTAAAGTGCTTATATTATACCACATTTATATCGAAAATAAAAAAACTGCTTAGCGTAGAATTATGATTTTCTAGCTAAGCAGTTTTTTTATTTTTTGATCAAAGCTTCAATGCCAGGCAACTTATTGCCAGCAAGATATTCAAGCATGGCCCCACCACCAGTAGACACATGGTCGATGTATTCAAATTGATGCGCCTGGCGAATAGCGGCAACTGTTTCTCCACCACCTGCAACTCCGAAAGCTTTGCCTTTACTGACTGAGCCAACTATTTTAGCTAGCGCCATGCTCCCGGTGCGAAATGGTCTTTTCTCAAAATAGCCAACAGGTCCATTCCAGCAAATTGTTTTAGCAGTTTTTAAAATCTTGGAATATTCTAAAATTGTTTTTGGTCCAATGTCACAAATTTTCTCAGTTCTACCAATGTCGAAGCGTTCTTTTACAATGGCTGTCTCTTTAGGATTCTGCGTATCGAACACGGCAAAGTCTTTTGGAAGAACCAACTTATCTTTAAAATTTTTCATGATTGTCCACGCCAGTTGCTGACTCTCTTTTTCCACAACAGATTCACCCACTTCTAAACCTTCAGCGGCCATGAACACGTTTGCCAAACCACCGCCGACTAAAATTTTATCTGCCTTACGACCTAACTTTTCTAGTAGCTTAGCTTTATCGGAAATTTTAATTCCACCCATCATCAAAATAAACGGACTCTGAGCTTTATTAGAGATGTAATCTAAATTTTTAATCTCTCTTTCTAGAGACGGGCCCACAAAAGATGGCAGACATTTCGTGATAGCAACATTTGAAGCAGCTGGGCGATGAGCAACCGCAAAAGCGTCATCTACATAAACTTCACCGAGGCTACATAGAACATGAGCAAACTTTTCGTCATTTGCATCTTCACCCGGATAGAAGCGCAAGTTTTCAAGCATAACTATATCTTTTGATTGCATGCTCTTTACAGATTCTTGAACGGATTTCTTTTGAATATCTCCCTTAATAAATACAAGATGATCGATTGGATAATTTAATTTTTCATCTTCAGTTTCAACAAATTTAACATTAAGCAATTCAGCCAAGCATTTTGCCATCGGCCCTAAAGACATGTTCTCGTTCCATTTTCCTTCCGGACGGCCAGCATGAGAAAGAACAATTACCTTTGCATTATGTTTTCGCAAAAATTGAATGGTTGGAACAATAGATTGCACTCTAAAGTTATCTATTAGTTTGCCATTCTCATCTACTTCCTCATTTAAATCCACACGCAATAAAACCGTCTTACTTTGGATATCTGCTGATTTTAAGTAATTATAGACCATTTTTGTGTTTGATACTTGACTTTAAGTAAGTTTTATGATTTAATATATGTAACTAGTTCGGAGGAACTTATAATCTATGAAGGCAAAGAAATTCAACGTTCGCATAGTATTCGGGATTATTTTAACTCTGCTTGGGTTATTGTTTCTCGCAATGCTAGCGTGTGGGTTAATGGGAATTATTTCGAAGCCAGGTGAATCTCACTTTGTTTCGATTGTATTCTCATCAGTAGGACTTGGTTTACTCGCTGCATGCTGTTTTGTTACAGGAATGGGCGAATTCAAATCAAATTCTAAAAACTAAATGGAAGCATTCACGAGCCGACGGTATCCCCATACCTCGGCTTTTAAATTTACATAATTTTATTTAATCACTACTTAATACTTTTTCCAACTAACACGGCTTGTTCAACTAAACGGTTAGAATAACCAAACTCGTTATCATACCAAGCCACTACTTTAATAAAATCGCCATCAATTACTTGAGTTAAAGAAAGATCGATAATACAACTAGCCGGATTACCAACAATGTCAGAAGAAACTAATGGCTCATTACTGACAACTAATTTACCTTTGTACAAAGGATGTTCACTAGCATCGATGAAAGCTTGATTTACTTCTTCTTTAGTAGTCTTCTTCTTTAGAAGTACTGCGAAGTCAGAAAGGCTACCTACTGGTGTCGGAACTCGAAAAGCTACGCCATCAAACAAACCCTTCAGCTCAGGAAAAACCTGCGTTGCAGAGACTGCTGCGCCGGTAGTAGTTGGAATAATATTCACAGCCGCTGCACGGGCACGGCGCATATCTGTACTCTTTCCCCCAGGGGGAGGTCCATCTACTAGATTCTGCTCAGCAGTATAACTATGAATGGTGCTCATCATAATTTTTTGAATACCAAATTTTGAAAGCAGTACAGCTGTGACAGGAGTAATACAGTTTGTGGTACAAGACGCGTTGCTAATAACAGCTTGGTCTGTGTATTGATCTTCATTAGCGCCTAACACAATAGTAGGAGTAATGCCTTCATCTTTTGCAGGCGCGGAAATAATAACGCGCTTTGCTCCAGCCTCTAAATGAGCGCTCGCCTTTTCGCTATCTGTAAATCTGCCAGTACATTCCAAAACTACTTGTGCACCAAGTTTAGACCAAGGCAAAAGCTTTGGTTCTTTTTCAGCAGAAACCGGGTACTTCTTACCGTTAACGATTATATTTGTTTCATCTGAAGTGATCTCATGATTAAAACGCCCGTAATTACTGTCGTATTTAAGGAGATGAGCTAAAACGTCGGGGCTAGTTAAATCATTAATCCCAACAATCTCAATCTCTGGGTTACTTAAAGCAATTTTAAATGCTTGACGACCAATGCGGCCGAAACCGTTTATTCCAACTTTGATTGTATTTGCCATTTTTTGTTTTATTTAAATTACTACTGAGCTGTCGGGGAAGAATCTTGAACTTCTAATTGATAGTTTTTTGAACTAAGTTCGGCGTTTACTCTATCATAATTATTTTCTGGGAATGCGATATATTCTGCCTGCTTAATCGTTTGCTGTCGCCAATAGAACATCACACCAAAAGAAACGATTGTAATTAATACAAATCCAAAAAAACGGAAGCGCGGATTTGAAGTGGTTAGATTTGTACCTTGTATGCCCATATGTTTGTTATTACTATTATTATACTATACTTTAAAGAATGTTTTGCGTCTTAAACGCTTTTAGTTTTTTCAGCGCCGCTTGCTTAACTCCTTCTATTGCAGGGTTCAAAAACTTTCGAGGATCAACTTCATCTGGGTGCGAAGCCAAGAAAACCCTAAGCTCTTTTGTAAACGCCACCCGTAGTTCAGAATCTATATTGATGATTGCCACGCCGTTAGCAATAGCTTGGGCGATTACATCATCTGGAACACCGCTTGCACCATGAAGAACTAATGGCACATTTACTAAATTGTGCACCTGCCTGATCCTATCTACATCCACATGCGCTTTAACGCCACCTGTCAGCTTGATAATACCGTGGATCGTGCCAAAGCTAGCGGCGAGCGTATTCACACCAGTTGCATCAAAAAACTTTTTTGCTTCTTCTGGTTCTGTGAGGAGCGCTTCAGATTCACTAACCGAAACCCAATCTTCTGAGCCACGGATTTTACCAATCTCACCTTGCACCCACGCACCTTCTGCTTTTGCAAACTCAACCATTTCTTTTGTGTCACGCACGTTTTCGTCGTAAGAAAGTCCTGAATGATCGATCATGACAGATGAGTACCCTAATTCAATGCCAGCCTTAAGCTGATCCATGTCTTTACCATGATCCATATGCAAAGCAATTGGTACTTTTGCCTTCACTGCGAGGCTAGCAATAATTTCGAAAAGAGTTTCGAGGCCAGCGTACTTGATAGCACCTTCACTTGTTTCCAAAATTACTGGTGTGTTCATTTCTTCAGCAGCAGCAATAATCCCTAATGTAGTTTCGAGGTTCATTGTATTAAAAGCCGGGTAGGCAAATTTGCCTACCACCGCGCTACCAGTCGGATCGTTCTTAAATAATTCTTTAATATGTACTAGCATTTCATTAGTTTAAATATTCATTACAAACAGCCAGCTTCCCGGATGGATAACAAGGACGCTCATATGGTAGTGAAATTCCAGCAAATAGATACCATATCACAAAAATAACAATTAGAATTAGCGCTCCAGATAAATACATTTTTATTGCTTGCCTTGAATCTTTCGTTCTTCTGTAGGTGATCCCGTAATCAATTAACTTGTGAATTGAAAACATTAAAATGCCAATTATTAAAGCCTGATAAAAATAAACAAAAATGTATGAGTTGGGTAAATTTACCTCAACTCCAGTAAAATTATAATTATCGAAGCTTTTCTCCAAATGAGGGATAGACCAACTCCAGCTTTCAGTCAGTACTGGTGGTTTCAGAATATTTGAAGGAAATCCCATTGGGCAAATATTAACACGAGGGTTGCATGAAGGTATGTATTTTTGAGATGGTTTCCAAATATATTGTGCTTGGAGCAACATCACCACCAAATACAATATTGGAAGCCATAACCAATATTTTCTTAGCAAGCTATATCTAACCTTTACTAAAGTTTCAGGGGTCTCTGCAGTCTTTTGTTTATTGAATTTCAAGGAACGCAAAGATATCTTGCTAAGTAGTAATAAAATTACTCCGATGATTATGCCTTGAAGTATATAGCCAGCCACAGGTTTTTCTATTGTGAGATAGTTATTAAGATACAATCCTGGAGCCTGCTTTTCACATTCATTTAAACGAGTCCCATCAGAATAAAGTTTATAAGTATAGGGGTCAACATGAGTATGGGCATGTTTTTGTGCAATACATTTTATAGCATCAGGTTCGGTTTTTATTTGAAATAGTTGAAAATTCAAAACCATTACAACGATGTACACTGTTGCAACTATCCACCACCAATGTTTTTTGAAAAATGCTTGCATCTATTTCATCTTTCCCACTGTTGCGGCAACTTTAGACTTTGCTTTTTCATTATCTAAAACTACGGGTTTGTAGGATTTCATTTTTGAAAGCCTGGATTCCAACTGCGAACGAGTAAGCAATCCTTCTTGAGGCCCAACATGCTGAACTACACTACCAGCGTTAACTGGACCCCATCGCAAAGCGTCGTAATGAGTTTTTCCATAGGCTAGAGCAGCAACGTAGGCTGTTGTAAAAGAATCTCCCGCTCCAGTCGCCTCAATACGTGGACCTGGGAACTGCGGAATATAATAATAACCTTCATCGCTGTGACTATATGCGCCTTTTGGACCATCTGTTAGCACAACTGCTTTAGGCCCTAGTTTGCGTAATCGCTTACATAGTTCTTCTGGATCATCATAATCTCCTACCCAACTTTGCGCCTCTTCTTTGTTAAGAGACAACAAACCAGTGCGCTCTAATACTAACTTATTAGCTTTTACCCCAGCGCGTAATTGAAAAGTACCAGGGTTAAATGCAAGTTGAGTGCCAGTCTTGTCCAAATAAGCAGCTAAATCTTTATAAATCTTTTGAAAACCCTTTGGCATACTAGTAAGATATATCCATTTTGCTGGGGCTAGTTTTGGAAGTTTGTAGTCGCGATGTTCATGAAAAGCAAAAATAGTACGCTCGCCTTCATAGCAAAGCACTGTATGATAGTTAGTACCATGCTTATCATCTATCTTTATGTATTCAGTGGATACTTTTTCTTTCTTCATCTTGTGAATAATTTCACGTCCACCAACATCATGAGCAACTACACAAAAATATGCAGTCTTTAATCCAAGCCGACTCGAACCTGTTGCATTGTTAGTAGCATTTCCAGCTACACTTTTATAAAACTTGTCTACCGGAAGCTTATCCCCCCAGTTAATTAACGCCTTCAAATTACCTTTTATACGCTTTACTTCAATATCATGGATAAACAAAAAAGAATCGATGACTGGATCACCAATAGAGATAACGTCGTACTTTGTTTTCAGTTTCTTTGTTGGTTTTGCTGCAATAGTTTTCATATTTCTAGTTCGCTTTACGGGTTAATACTTTTTTAATTGCTTCTTTAATGGCTTCTGTGTCCATGCCGAATTTCTTCAAAAGTTGAGCTGGTTCGCCACTTTCGCCGAAGCTATCTTGCATACCTATCATTTCTATTGGCACTGGGCAATGTTGAGCCAATACTTCTGCAATGGCACTACCCGCCCCGCCCATCACCTGATGCTCTTCTAGGGTTACAACAGCACCAGTTAGTTTTGCAGCCCAGATAATTGTTTCGGAATCTATCGGTTTAATTGTATGGTTGTTGATTACCAAGACGTTCATGCCTTGCTTTTCAAGTTCCAAAGCGGCTTGCAACGCAGAATACAAAATTGGACCGCTGCCAATAAGAGCGACGTCAGAGCCTTCTTTTAAGACGCTGGCTTTGCCTACTGCAAATGGTGAATCTTCAGTTGTAATGACAGGAGTTTTTTCGCGACCTAAACGAATGTACG
>CAZSSN010000004.1:0-37609 GCA_964609785.1 uncultured Candidatus Saccharibacteria bacterium
TTCAAGTTCAATTGTCTGTTTATTTGGATCGTTGCTGCTCAAATGATTGAGTTTTCTTAGGAAATTTAACTTCTCTGACTTAACTGGTTAATTTTAACACATCTTCTAGTTTTGTCAACATATTTGGACTAAAAATTAAAGCTTTCCACACTAATTGACTAAATCGTCATTATATTCCATAATATTTTTGTTAACCTGTACGCAATCTTTGCTTGCACACCTTTTGTACGCATCCTTGAGGAGGGACCATGAAATTTACTTTTACTCAATTCTTTCAGACAGCTCTGTGTTTAGGAATGATAACGATAGGACTCATAGCCTATCTTTCGATAAAGGACGTTCCTAGCACAGCCAGGATAAATTCTGTCAAAACTCCTGCTGCTCTGACTACTAAGCAAAGCTTTGATCAGTCAAAACAGCCACTTACTTTCACTTTTGAGGTAAGTGACGGATACCGGATAATTTGGGCCAATCCCAAAAAGAAGATTAGCTGGATGCTAACTCCAGACCAAAAATTCGACTGGCCGGAGAATCGTTAGATGGAGAGTTATTAATAGGTTCGCAAAAGACCTGTCCAACTTTATGGACAGGTCTTTTCATTTAGTTCTTCTATTCGCGAATTTCCAAGTTAATCTTACTGCCAAACCTTGGCAAACTAGATTGCCACGCTGGCTGAACTGAAATCTCTACTCTATCAATATCTGTATCTGAAAGAATTAAGTCCGACGCTTCTTGCTTGCTCTTACCAGTTAGCTTATTTTTTAAATCGCTCGGCTGGATGTTTGGCTTAGCGTTAGACTCGTAATGTAGAGCTAATTGCATAATGCCATTCTGGGCATCTAGATTTTTAATCTTATAAATAACGGTATCCTTTTCTAACTCTTGCAGATTCTTCCCTGCTCCCAAAGACATTAACAATCTTTGGCGGATCATATTTTTTAAACCATTTTCATCGAAGGCCAAACCAGTTACTACTACTCTCAATTCAGCGGAGAAGCTTTGCGCTTCTGTACCTTCTGCTTTATCTGGTGTAAAAGAAGTTACACTAACATTGTATGCGCCCTCAACTAGTTTTACATTGCTGCCAGCTAAGTTAGCATTTATGCCATCAACAACTTTCTTAGTTAGTTCTTTTTGCGCTCCATCTAAATCTTCTTTAGAGATGGCAGATACAAAGCGTGAGTTTCCACCAATAACTTGCGTGACAGTTTTAGCATATAGCCTTTGTGGTTGACTACCGAATGCTTGATTAGTAATTTCCACCCGAGTACCGGCAGGGACATTAAATGACTCTCCCCCATCGGTTGCAACTATGTCTGCAACAGTTGCATTAGCATCGTTTGATGCATTAGTTAATGCTTTCACATTCGGTTGATCTTCTTTGAAAGTGTAAGTTTTACTACCAACGGTTAGTGTGGTAGTTCCCGCTTTCAACGCCATTGGGCTACCAGTTAAATTATACAAAGCCACGCGCCCCTCTGCTTTACTACCTAATTCTTTTTTACCGTTAGTTTGAAATGTATCGACTATGGTTTGATTTTCATCAACTGCTACTGCAGGAATTGCTAACTTAGAGCTATCGGCAACTTTAGTTTGAACATCGGCCATAACATCAATGTCTCGAGCAACTGTTTGAGATTTAGCGTACACAACTACGTTTGCGCTTGGGAGTACTACTAAAAGTAGCAATAACGCAATTATTAATGCTAACGCGATGAACCCAACAACATAAGCTCGATACGACTTACGTCGTTTTGGTTGAGTGACTTTAGAATCGGCTGGGATGTATACATTGTCGCTAGCGCGAACTGGGGCCACGAATCGAGTTTCGCTATGCGCCTTAGCGGATGCGCTAACAGGAGGGTTGGTACGAGTAGCGCGGCGTGGGATCGGGTCAGGTTCGACTGGTGCAACTCGCTGACTAGAAATTGGGCGCGCAATTTTTCGAACACGTGTTGGTGCTGACGATATAGACTCAGCGGGGGTTAAAGATTTTTTAGATTTTAACGCCGAAGTAGCAGCGGCTGCAGTTGCAGCGGCGGCGGAAGCGTCAGCCACTGTTCGAGGCACGCGCGTGGTGCGTGGACGAATATCTGAAAAAGAATTTGACCGAGTCTTAGCCGGCATACGCTTTAATTCAAATCCAGCTTCTTGCGCATAATTTTGGCCGCGTTCATCCATAGTAAGAATGAACACTTTCTTACTAATCATATCTACTTGTTTCTTTAACAAACGTAGATTGATGCTATCTGAAAAAATAAAACTCTTTTTTGGAAAAACTAAAACCACCTCTGCGCCTGATTCGCGCTTAAGCTTAGCTATAACCTTAGCTACATCGTCTTCTAAATTTAGATAAATAGTTTTTGCCATATCTAGGTTTCTTGGGTTTCCAATACTCAAAAAATCCTTTATTTCAAGGATTTTTAAGCTATTTCTATATTTATTCTAAAGATTTTCTGAAGATGGCGCAACTAGAGACTTTTCGAGAAACTATAGCAATCCTTTTTGCTGTAAGCGCTTGGTGAATGAAATTTTCTTACTGTTCTCTACTTGAGGTTGGTCAAATGGGTTTGCATCACGTAAAACTGATGAATAGACTGCGTACAGTTGCCAAAAAGCAATCAAGCTAGCTATTTCAGATTCATCGCGCTTAGTTATAATTTGATTTATAACCGGAATATTTTGCAGGCGCGCATCTTCTATAATTGCATCACGTTCTGCTTGCAAAGCATATGAAAGCGGGATCCCGTTGAGTGCATCGAAGGTATGATCTTTCAAAGAAATATTTTTTGCAGATTCTGGCACATTCGTAATTGCATCATCCAAAGTTTTTTCACTCGAAATAAACCATCCAGCAATATTTTTTCTACCCCCTAAGAAGCGTTGATTTGTATGATGTTGTGATTCAGGAGCATGATGCGCGAAATAAGTTTGCCCCTTCCCTTCTTTGGCAAAACTTTCATGACATAGCTGTACTATTAAACTACTCATCCCAAATAAATGAGAATCATAAATTGGCATGAAGACATCTATAATCCCCTGCTCTTCTAATTGGTGTGCAACGCTTGCAGCGCGGAATGCATCATTGCTAGCTGTAAAATCCTGATAAACTTTTTGGCCAGCTGCGTGCATAGCGCGAATATCGAATCCGCAAATTGCTGCCGGTACTAATGCAACTTCTGTTAAACCTGTATAGCGCCCGCCAATTGGTTTATGCAGAACAGTTTTCGCCTTAAGTTTTTCCGCAAGTTCTGCTAACGGACCGACTAAGCCGGTAATAAATAATAAAGGATAATCCACAAACTGAAGCAATGCCTCTATTTGCGTCACTGTCTCACCCGACTTACTAATTGCAATTACTAAAGTTTCTTCTGGTGTTAGGGACTTCTTAAGTTCTAAAATATAGTCAGGGTCTACTGTGTTCAGCACGTACGCTTGTTTTGTAGACTTTTCTCGAAGACCATGATAGATTCCGTAAAAACTAGAGATGCTTCCGCCATGCCCTATAATCAGAATATTTTTATAATGCGTATATTCGTTGGCTAATTTCTCGATCTCATCAAAATTAATTTCTGCAGACAAAAAAGCTGGTGCTTCCGGTAATTTAGAGGCATCAAGTTCTTTTGGTTCAGGACAATTGTAAAATTCTATTTTCATTTTTTGTTTTTAAATTTGGTGCTTCTATTTTTCTAATAGTTGTCCAGGATCCTTAAGCAAGGTAAGGAAATCAACATGAGCAAAGAAAATATTTTCTGGTAACTCATTAATTTCAAACCATCTCCATTCTTCACATTCTTCTGGTTCAAGATTTTGAAGCTCTCCATCAAAATCATCTGAAGTAAAAACCATTTGCAAATAGTGCTTTTTCTCGCCAGATGAGTTAACTTGAGACGGTTGGTTTATCGCTCCAATAAATTTTAGCTCATTAGCTACCAAACTAGTTTCTTCTAATATCTCTCGCTTAGCGGCCTCAATGATTGACTCTCCAAACTCAACATGTCCACCGGGGAATCCCCATTGTCCTGCACCTGCTTTATTTAATCTTTTTCCAAGCAAAACTTTTCCTTCAGAAGTAAGGATTGTTGTAGCGCCAATATGGACAACGGGTTTATTCATAAAATTATTATTCAATCACAGCTTTAATTCTGCGAACGCCGGCAGAGACAGCTTCTTCTTTAGCGATTCTGAATTTTCCTACAAGACCAGTGTGTTCAACGTGTGGACCACCACAGAACTCTCGAGAAATTACATTACCATCTTTGTCAGTTGCGGTATATATAGACACAGTGTCGGCATACTTTTCACCAAATAAACCAATCGCGCCAAGTTCTTGAGCTTTTTCAAGAGGCATCATTTCCTGTTTCATTTCTGCATCCAAAGCAATCCATTTGTTTACCAAGTCCTCAACTTGCTTCTTTTGCTCATCTGTCATCTTTTGTGGATACGTAAAGTCAAAACGAGTTCGCTCTGAAGTAATGTTGCTTCCTTTTTGCCAAACATCTGGTCCGAGTACATCACGTAAAGCTTTTTGTAGTAAGTGAGTAGCAGTATGATACCGAACTACAATTTCACTATGATCAGCCAATCCACCTTTAAATGTTCCTGCGGATGCAGTGCGTGACAAATCTTGATGAGCGCGGAAACCTTCTTCAAATTCTTTACGATTAACTTCTTGGCCAGCCGCAGTAGCCAACTCTTCTGTCAGTTCCAACGGGAAACCAAAACTTTGGTACAAATTAAACGCATCAGTGCCGGAAAGTTGACCTTGCTTTTGGAAGATTTTCTCAAATTCACGAAGACCTTTTTCGACAGTATTACCGAATTTCTTTTCTTCTGTTTCTAACAATTCAAAAATCTTTGCGGAGTTAGTTATGAGTTCAGGATATGCGTCGGAATATTCAGCCATCACTTTTCCTACCAAACCTTTTAGCCATCCACCCTGCAAATTCAAAGTGCGAGCGTAAACCATTGAACGACGAAGTAATCGACGAAGAATGTATCCACGTTCTTTATTTGAAGGTTCAACACCATCACCTGCAATGAAAACACTAGCGCGAATGTGATCTACAATTATCCGAGCTTGGCGAAGTTCGTCACCACTTAGGATTTCTTGAGACTTACCAATGACGTCGAACATCCCCGTGAAAAATTCTGTGTCATAAACAGAGCGGTGACCATTCAAAACAGCCACAACACGATCAAGACCCATACCTGTGTCTACATTTTGTTTTTCAAGTGGAGTAAGTGAGCCATCAGCTTTTTTCTCAAACTGCATGAAAACATCATTCCAAATTTCTACCCAGCGAGGATCGCTAGCAGTTTCTTGGAAATTTTCAGGTGCAGGAGTGCCATCATCAATCCAGTAGAACATTTCTGTGTCAGGCCCACATGGACCAGTTGTTCCGGCAATCCACCAGTTATCTTCTTTTGGAAGTTTTGCAATGCGCGCTTCTGGAACCCCAAGAGCTTTCCAATGATTGTAGCTTTCTTCGTCGAATGGCGCGTCTGCGTCTCCTGCGAAAACAGAAAAAGCTAAACGCTCCAAAGGAATCCCTAGCCATTTTTCATCTGTTAAAAATTCATAGCTCCACTTGATTGCATCTTCTTTGAAATAGTCTCCAAAACTCCAGTTACCAAGCATTTCAAAAAATGTCAGATGAGTGTTGTCACCGACTTCATCAATGTCGATAGTGCGGATACATTTTTGTACATTAGCAACTCGCTTGCCACCTGGATGTTCTTGCCCCATCAAATATGGTACTAGTGGAAACATGCCTGCCATTGTGAAAAGCACGGACGGATCGTTTTCCGGAACCAATGAGCTTGATGGAATAATTGTATGGCCTTTCTCTTTGAAAAATTCTAGCCATTTGTTACGTAAGTCTTGTGCAGTAATTTTTGTCATATATAACTAATTTTAGCGAAAATCTTTAGATTAAGCAAAGATTATAGAATAATAAAAGCGCGAGCAGAATGAAGGGTATTCATTCTACTCGCGCCAGTCTTTAGCCGTTAAGCTAGTGTATCTTGTGAGACTTCTGAGTCTGCATCAGATTCTGGACACTTCGTGCCAGAGTTTGTATCAGACTCCTTCTTTTTCTTTTCCTTCAAATCCCTACTCGGATTTTTAGGATCCTCTTCCCACTCGTCGCCCGGTGTTTCGTGAATCATGCTGTATTCTACTCCTCCTGTTTCATCTTCGCGATCTTCGTAATGCCCAAGGAGCAAAAGATAAATACTCATCTTATACCCCTCCCTCTAAAAAATTTACATAAGAACAAAAAATTGTATCACAAAAAAGCCCTGAGATCAAGTCCCAGGGCTTTAAACTTTTTAAATTTGTCTTAGCTATTTAACATTTAGCTATTTAGCCACTTCTTCCAAAGCTTTTTCTAACTGCGGATCGCGATCATTCTTAGCATCATCTTCAGTTAGCTCAACTTTAATATCTGGTTCAAGGCCACCATTATTTAAGTTCTTTCCACCTGGAGTAATCCATTTAGCAATGGTTACCTTTACAGCCATTTCATTATTTGGACCAAATGGTACAAGCTCCTGAACGCTACCTTTACCGAAGCTCTTCTCACCAATTAACTGCGCAATGCCATTATCTTTCAAGGCACCCGCTAATATTTCTGCTGCGCTAGCGGAGCCACCGTTAATTAATACAACGGTCTTAAATTTACCTAGTCCATTTCTACCGTCAGAGTTATAGATAATTTCATCTTTTTCGCTATGGTCTTCTTTAACCACTAACTTACCTTTTTCTAGCCACTCAGATGCGACAGCTACAGAAGTTTCTAAGTATCCACCTGGATCGTTACGCAAATCCAAGACGATTCCAGCAGGATTATTTTTTTGGATATCTGCTACAGCAGCATTGAACAAACTTTCAGTATCATCCCCAAAACGAGAAAGTTTAATTACCGCAATACGCTTTCCGTTAACGTCTTGATATGAAAGTTTTACGCTCTTAATTTCAATCTTCTGACGAGTTATAGTGACATCAAAACTCTCCGTACCACCCTCACGGAAAATATTTAAGGTAACTTGAGAGCCTTCTTCTCCGCGGATCTTGTTAGCGGCCTGTTCAGAAGTCATTTCTGATGTGTCTTCCCCGTTGATCTTCAAAATATAATCTTTAGCTCTTAGGCCAGCCTTCTCTGCTGGGCTCTCTTCCAAAGGTGCAACAATAACAATTCCACCTTCACCTTCACCAATTTCTGCACCAATTCCTGAGAAGCTTCCTTGCAGCTCAGTTCTAAAATCAGCATACGCTGTTGGGTCGAAGAATTGAGTGTATTCATCACCAGATGCTGAGATGGCTCCAGCAATAGCGCCATACAGAATTTTCTGCGGATCGATATTCCCAGAATCGATGTACTTATTCTGAACAATTTTAATTGCCTCCCAAAGCAAACCGTAATCTACTTCTGTCGGAGTACTGCCTTTATTAACAACTGAAAAAGTTTTGCCGTCTATTGAATAGCCGCGTGAACCTGAAATGTATCCAACACGAAAAGCACCACCAATAACAACAAAAGCAATTAAGGCGCCAAGGATCCATTTTTTTAATGAGTATTTTGGCAAGCGTGGAGGTCTTTGGCCAGGGTCGCTACTTACCTGAGGCTGATTAGAGATTGATTCAAAATTATCCATAAATATTTTTATAAATTAACACTTGATTATTATACCACCATTCACTGAGCTAACTCTTATTCGCTATCGACTTCTGAAAAACTTTCATATTTTGCAAAGATAAGTCCGCTAATCGCTAAGGATACGAACACATATTGAAGAACTCTATCGTTTAGAATTGTAAGATCGAAAACTCCATACGCCAAAATCCACACGAAAGCCAGTCCCAAACTAACTACCAGACTAGAATACAAAGTCATCTCAGCACCATGCTTTTTAATGAATTTCCAGAGCTTTTCGAAATACTCCCACCAATATAAAGCAAATGCGAGCAAGCCAGCGAAGCCAAGCTCTACTAATAATTGTAGATACAAACTGTGAGCCGTAATAAAACCTTCTGGCAAGTTATAACGTAAATTTTTCATCGCTGAAAGTTGTTCGTAAGTCGCGTTTTCAGGAATCGACGAAACAATCGAAGTAATGAAATTCCCATATCCAACTCCAAAAGGATGCGACGCTGCAAACATGGCGCTATTCTTCCAAATTTCTAATCTCCCAGCGTTAGAACTTTCAGATAAATCATAAATACTGCTAGCGCGATTTAAAAAGCTGTCATCGACATCGAACGTACGAACAAAGTTTAAACCTTTTGAAACTAAAGGTGATACGATGAATAAAGCAATGATCATCGCGTAAACAATTAGCATTTTTTTAAAGAAAGGTTTAATAGGTCCGCGGAAATAGAAAAGTACTGCCAAGCCAATTGGCGCAAGCATACTCGCCCACACGCCACGAGTACCACTAGCCATTACGCCGAATCCTGCCAAGAAAATACCAGCCAACCAATATCTTTGATTAGCAATTACAGCTTTTGCACGATTCAAAAATGGAACTAAATACGCAAGCAAGAAAATACAAACAACGCCAAAAGCATGCGTGTCCGGCAAAATTCCAAACATACGAAGAGCCTGATTACCGCCCGAAGCTGAGAACCAAGAGTTCGAATACGCCAAAACGTTCCCTAATGGTATGCCATAGTACAAACTAGAAACCATTGTCGCCCAGTACTGCCAGAAATAGTATGGCATTGCAAACAATGTAGAGAGGTACTGAACAAAGCCCAACGCAACCATGATTATTAATGAGTAGCGCGTATAACGAATAAGTTGTTTCAACTTAGACTCATCGGTGACAACATTAACTATAACTATGTAGAACAAATAGACGTTCACCAAAAACAAAATCTGCTTTAAACCATGAACTGGGAATCTAGCAATTAACAAAGAACAAAACGCGAGTACTAAAAATAATATTGCGACTTTATCCCAGGCTCGTAGCCGCGAATTAATTCTACTGAAGGCGTGAGATACAATTTCGCGAAACTTAGCACCGGACATTGGCCCATCTGAGTTCCAACGCTTAATAGCAAAAAACTTTAATAACCACACGCGCTGACTTACCAGCAATCTCATTAACCAAACAATGAACAATAGAGCAAAAAGTGGGCGCCACATTGGAAAATTAGCTAAAAGTGGATTCGGTAATACAACAAAAAATGGAATTGAAACAATTATCAGCAACACACTATTAAATGGAGTTGCAAATAATATGAAGCCAGCCAGAAGCAAAGCGTTTACAATAGCCACTTCGTTCGGCCAGGTGCCAACGGCCATTAAACCAACACTGATGAACTGCCACAAAACTAGCGCAGCGATAATTTTTTGAGTTGTAGTTTTAAAATTCATATTTATACTATTTTTTAGCAGCTTCTTCTAATACGGCCAAGGTTTCTCTAGCACATTTTTCCCAGCTGAATTTTGCTAACTGCCCTCTTCCCTTTGCAACTAATTCAGCACGCAACTCAGCGCTATTGAGAACTTTTAAGATTGCTTGCTTCATCTCTTCTTTACTCGTTGGGTCAAAGTATACTGCGGCATCGCCCCCGACTTCTGGCAGACTAGAACTATTTGAGGTAGCTACTGGAACATTGCACTCAAACGCTTCAAGCAAAGGCATTCCAAAACCTTCGTACAAGCTTGGACATACGAACAAATCTGCTTTCTTAAACACAGGCCAACGGTCGCTATCGGAAATATGGCCTAAATATGCGACGATATCTTTATTATCATCTACCTTTCTTAAGATTTCCTGAAATTTCCACCCAGGCTTTCCCACTACAACTAGTTTGTGAGGTAATTCAGGATGCTCAGCCTTCAACTCTTTAAACGCATCAATTAATAGTTCAAGATTCTTGCGAGGCTGCAAAGTAGATAAAAACAAAATGTATCTATCAGGTAACTTCGCTTTCACTTCCTCGGATAGCTCATTTGCAGCATTGGTATTCTCTGTGTACCCATGAGGAACAACAGCAATCTTTTCTGGATCAACTTGATAATGATTAATTAAGTCTTTCTTTGTAGATTCTGATATTGAAATAATTTTTGTTGCACCACGTCTGGCAAGCCATGAAAAAATCCGATGAAACTGCAACATGTACCAAGTAAAAACTTCTGGGTAATAAATCCAAGCGACATCATGTTCGGTGTAAACGCTTTTAGGATGGATTAAAGGCAAAGTTGATGCTGGAACAAATAGTACATCTGGTGGCGAAATGAACATCTCCCAGCTTAGCCTAATCTGAGTCCAGAACTTTGGAAATGGAATAACTTTTAATTTGAAATTCTTCGGTAGATTTAAAAACCAGTCTTCTGGCTGGGTTTGTAAATAAAGGGTGTACTCGTTAGTACTATCAATTTTAGCCAATTGTAAAATGAGTTCTTTTACATAGTGCTCAACACCGGTCTTTACGCGGTTATTGGCCCTTTCGGCTTCTATTCCTATGCGCATATAACTTATTTTAGCACGAAAGGCGTGATTTAATTTACGTAGCCTTTGCCTGGAACATGAGGTCCCGAGTAATCGTCTTCATTATCCTGATTTGAAACTTCTTGGAACTTCTCTGGGGCAATAATTTTTTGGCAAGTTTCTTGTACATCTTCTGGCAAGGGTTCTGGTACTATGTCTGTCTTATAGAACTTAGCTGCCTCAGCACTGATTTTTTTCAAAACAAAAAATTCATACCCAGAAGGTTGTTCCTTTGTAGCTTTGGCATACAAACCTCTAATTTCGTTAACTATCTTGCCATCAAGACAATTCTGAACTGCTTCTTCTAATCTATCTTTGTTAATAATCACTCCCTCAAAGCTCTCCGCTTCTGGTTTTTCTGCTGGTTTTTCTGCCGGGAGTTCTCCATCAAAAAAATTTGGTTGAAAGATTTCGTTTTCCATATCTGTATTATGGAAAAATCTATATATATTTGCAAATTTTACCCACAGAACAAAGTTTATGCTAAAATAGCAGTAGTATTAAGTATATAAATATATGAAACAAAAGGTAATTATTGCCATTGTGGCAGTCATAATAATTCTAGGAGCTGTGATCTGGTACGTATCTGCTCAAAAAGCAATAGCTCCAGAAATGAATAACGAAACCTCTCAGAGCGCCAACACAAATACAGAGCTTCCTCCTGGAGATGTTCCTGGTGATGCTCCAGAAACAAATCCGACTATCCCAACATCTGACACCATCGCAGTCAGTACTCAAATTCCTGGAGACTCAGTTACAATCGATAACGTATTTCTTTCTAAGCCTGGGTTTATCGATATCCATGAATCTACAAGCAATGGCCAACCCGGCAAGAGCATTGGTGCTAGTGGATTATTAGGTGTAGGGGCAAAACAAGATCTAGAAATTAATGCACCTATTAAACCAGGAGCAAAATACTTTGCGGTAATCCATGTAGATAATGGTGATAAAAAATACACCTACCCTGCTGATGCCATCGCAATGAAAGACGGTCTTCCTCTACAAATAATGTTCTCAGTTTCACAATAACTCAAATTTTTAAAAACCGCAGCCAAATGGTTGTGGTTTTATATTTTTCTAAAAGGGTTAAATTTTCTGACGAAGGATAGGACCGGCAGCGTGGAGCTGTCTATCTAGTGAGATTCGGTCTGGGAATAATAATTCTACGGCCTGCCTAAAGGCGCGGTCATGTGCTCTAATTTTCAAATGCGCTACTTCATGATGCACAATGTAAGCGACCAATCGTTCCGGTAAAAACATGAGCCGCGTGTTAAGCGCAATGACCCCAGCGCTATTACAACTTCCCCACTGAGACTTCATTGGTTTGAATCTCAACCCTGCAGGAGCTTTGCCAATTACCGCTTCTGACTCAGCAATGCACTTACGTACCAAAATGCGCAACTCTAGTAAGCTGCGCAACTTTGGTAAATCAACTGTAGGATATATTTTAATGAAACCGCCAGGCATTTTATGATTTCTTGAACTTTACTGTGAATAGAGGTTCGTATTTATCTCCTGCTTCATCAACAACTTCAACTGTCTCACCAGATACTAGCTTGTTTAACGCCATGTCTGACATCAATTCAATGTCGTTTTTAACATTCATGTTGTAGGCGTCAAGCTTTTGGAAGTCAGCCATTTGATCTTCCTTGATCTCTGTTTCAATCTGCTTTTTGCGGATTTTTAAGTTGTCCAACTTCTCCACAACTTGTTGATACTCCTGATGAGCTATCAGTGAATCTTTGTACATCTTGCGGATCTCTTTGGTTTTCTGTCGTGTTTCGCGAATGCGGTTAAATACTTCTTGTAAATCGTTCATTGTGGATGATATGGTAAATTAATTTTTTTAGCTGCTTTAATAGTCCAGTTTTCAATTCGAGCCATTCTATGATTAGAGATAGCCATTTCTTGATTCAATGTTTGTAATTGACCAAGTATAGAATCTTGGGTGATTTCTACTACACCCATTTTGTTCTCTAGAACACCTACTTTGGTTTCTAGGCTGTCTACCTTATTTTCAAGGCTACCAACTCTATCTTCTAATCGATCAAGTCTCGAGTCGACGCTATCAAAACGCTTAACTAAGAAATTAAATAGCTCATTATATTGTATGCTGGTCATAAACATAGTGCGTTAATTATATCACATCCAATATAACAAAACCCACATCAAATCCAGATAAAATCTTTATAAAACAAGTTATTTTAATTTCAAGTATTTTAAGCGAAGTTTTTCTGGGAACCTTTCGATGGAATAACGCAAAGTTGTGCGAGACATTTGCAAGGCATACTTGTCCAAAAATTTTAGTTCTGTTTTCAAATCACGATTCCCGATTTCTCGAAGCATCCACCCAACAGCTTTGTGAATTAAATCATGTTTGTCTTTCAACAAAACTTCCGCGATTTGCAAAGCATCGGTAAAATCTTTCTGACGGATAAAATGAAAACAAGAGATCATAGCGATGCGCTTTTCCCACAAACTTTTAGACCTTGCTAACTTCTTCAAGATAGCGCGGGGTTTATTTTGTAAATAGGCGCCGACAATATATTCAGCCGAAGTATCTACCAAGTCCCAGTTATTTACATACTTGGTCGACTTCAAATACAGATCATAAATCGCTTTTTGAGCTTTATCATCTTGTTGCGCTTTGGCACGATCAAATTTCATGACCAACGCTTCCAAAGTTGTGAAGCGGTCTTCATGATATTTTGACTGCAAAGTTTTTGCTAAATCTGCGAGCGTGAGGTCTAAGTAAAAGTGCTTAGCTATCTTTCTTTGTACTGGCACAGTGATTCCATAAAACAAATCACCTTCTCCATACTCACCTTTTCCAGTTTTAAAAAACCACTGATAGGTCTTTGCGCGCTCTGCACTACCAACTTTCTTTATAGCCTGCTGAAATTGTTTAATTACACTATTCATATTTTCCTCAATTCTTTACTTCTTTTCAAATTTTAGAGAACAAGAGTTGATACAATACCTTAATCCACCTTTTTCTTGAGGTCCATCATTAAATACATGACCAAGATGCGAACCACAACGTTTACAAGTCACTTCTGTGCGCACCATTCCAGCAGATATGTCTTCGTGTAATTCTACATTCTCTAAATTAGCTGGTTCTGTGAAAGATGGCCAACCTGAACCTGAATCAAATTTCGTACCTGCATCAAACAACTGCAATCCACAAGCCGCACATTTGTAAATACCGTCTTCATGATTATCTACGTATTCACCAGTAAAAGGTGCCTCAGTGCCCTTTTCTCTCAAAATGGCGTATTGCTCAGGCGTTAAATCCTTTTGCCATTCTTCTTCGCTTTTTGTAATTTTATCCATAATCTATATATTAATATGTGGTAATTATACCACTTCCATCTTGCTTTTCACGAAGCGCTTTACTGAGGTACAATGCAGTATGCAAAATGTAATTCCTTACTACAAACCTCTCGGGCTAACCCCTCTTCAAGCGATTGAGAAATTAAAATCAGAGCGACCTGAATTAGCTAATGTTCCCATTACTTACGCCGGCCGCCTTGATCCAATGGCTGAAGGTTTGCTCATTCTTTTGACAGGAGATGCAGTGCATCGCAAACAAGAATTTTTGGATTTACCGAAAACTTACGAAGCTAAGATTCTTCTTGGATTTTCTTCCGACACTTTCGACATTCTTGGTCTCGCTTCGCTACAACAAAGCAAGCTACAACACAAAAACCCGCAGGAGCTTATCACTGCGGTTAAAAATTTAGTTGGAACGCATAATTTTTCTTACCCCCCTTACTCTTCTAAAACAGTTGATGGAAAACCGTTATGGCTTTTAACTCGCGAAGGGAAAATTAGCGCGGAGGAATTACCAAAGCGCGAGATGACTGTGTTGGCTGCTGAAAATATTGAAATACAAGATACGCCTTGGCAAAAAATTTATACAGATATTACTACTACAATTAGCTTAGTGAACGGCGACTTTAGACAATCCGAAATTCTAGACTGTTGGAGCAAAATTAATGACACCACTTCTTCAGATAAAGAGTTTCAAGTTATATCTGTAAAATTTACCGTATCATCCGGCACATACATTCGCACTCTAGCACATGAGCTAGGTGGGTTACTACTACATTTAAAACGAACATCGATTGGTGAATATCATTTATAGACTTCGTGCCCGCCAATCGCTAAAAAATAAACAGAGTTAGCATCTCTAAATCTAAAAATAATTCTGTAGCGAAAATTCACAGAAAAAGCTAAATAGCCGTATAATCTACCTTGTAATTTATGAGTACGCAATTGAGGGTTATATAGGTCCTTAATAAATAGCTCTTCTTTCTGTTGAGCAAGTATCTTTATTTTTTGAGGCAACTTTGTGTATAGCTTAATGAATTCAGTTGTATATATAATTTCCATGCGGTATTACCGCAAGTCTTTGAGTGATTTTAATTTGATTACTTTACCTGTAGCAATCTCTTTTTCGCTTTTTCTGACAGACTTAAGTATATGCTCGTCTTCCCAAGCACGAAAAATGGCACGCAAAAACTCGCTTTTGCTAGCATACCCACCATCGCGTACTGCGGCTTCTATTGCTTTTTTTAATTTCGGTGAAACCGAAATGTTCATTGTTTGTCTCATAAGCAGATTTTACTTATTCCTAGTGTAGCACATTGTGCCACAGCGTCAAGATGGGATTAATTTAGTCGACCGTCTATAGCGTAACAAAGGATAGATAAAGTCTACCTAAAGTTCTACAAAAAAACTTGAGGTCACAAATTGTGATTTCAAGTTTGGCTTATTTATAAAGCTTTATTTTCATGCGGTCACAATTTGTGACCGCATATTGGAAATAACAAATTGTGATATCCAATTATTCAGTTTTCAACAAACTCGCGAACTTTTCTTTTAACTTAGCAATTTTGGGGCCAATGACAATTTGGCAGTAGCCTTGGCCAGAATTACGTTCATAATAATTTTTATGATAGTCCTCTGCTTCGTAGAACTTTGTTAGAGGTTCAAGAGTCGTCACAATTGGATCAGTAAACACGCCATCTTTTTCCAGCTGGTCTATGTAGCTCTGCGCTTCTTGTTTTTCTTCTTCGCTTGAATAGAAAATTGTTGATCTGTACTGCGTGCCAACATCTGCACCTTGCCTATTTAAAGTAGTCGGATTGTGCGTAGCAAAAAACACAGATAATAAATCTGGGTAAGAAATTTCTTCTGGATTGTATTCAAACTGAATTGCTTCAGCATGATTCGTGTTGCCCATAGAGACTTGCTCGTAGGTTGGATTGTCTACTGTACCGCCGGCATATCCAGGCAACACGCCAGTAACACCACGAAGCTTCTGAAACACTGCTTCAGTGCACCAAAAGCATCCTCCGGCGAATACTGCGGTTTTTAAATTTGAGTTCATGATTTATTTCTTAGTATTAGCTGGTACTTCCTGGTATCCTTGCAACTTTTCTTTAAGCGCAAAAGCTTCTTCATAAGTAAATTCACCATTAGAGATTATAAAAGCTCCTTCAGTTATTGGCTTATCTACTACTGGCGAAGAAATTAATTCTCCATCAATTTTAATTGCAATTCTCTTACCTTTGTTTTCGGTAGTCATTTTAGTGAGCACTTGTGTACCTTCTGGATTTAATTTGATTCTCAAAACAGAAGCATCTGGATCAGTCCCCACTCTCACAGTTTCAATATGAGTCTCATTAATTACGTCATCTGAGCCATCAACTTTAATTTCTAATTTAGATTGTGGGATCGAAAAACGTGCAGGAGCCGTGTTAGTACTCTGGTTTTCTGTAGATGTTTTACTACAGCCCAATGCTGCAAGCGAAATTATTGCGATTGTTAATATAAATTTTTTCATAAGATATAAAAAGCTTTCTATTTGACTACGGCTGTATTTCTACCATTACTTCGTTTCTGTTCATCCACGGTGGAGTGAATGGTGCGTTGTATCCTGCGTATTTTACTTCAGGGTTAATAATCGTCACGCCATCTACATTCAAAGCTTCTAAGAGCTTTTTGCCATTATTTTCAATGCGAGAAGTAGTTCGCCACCAGCTAAATTTGAGCACTGCAAAGGTCTGCTCTGGAACTTTTACTATTTTAACTCTCGGGTCTGTGGGTACAGGCAAAGTTTCCATTGTATATTTTTTAGGCATAACAAAAGATACAGTGCGCGATTGCTCAGTACCACCAGCGACTACCGGGGCGGTCATGGCAATGGGAGTGGAAGTATCTTCTTCGTTCCCTATTACAACTGGAGCAGTCATGGCGATTGGTTCTTGCTTTTTATTTCCACCAAAGATGTATCCAGCGACAATAGTAAACCCTTCGTTTAAAGATTCTGTATATTCACCAGATACTGTGGCTTGCGCAACGATATGCTCAGGGTATTTTCGGACTTCGTAAACTTTATTTTCACTTAACACTGAATACTCAGCTTGTTCAACTCGAGCAGCAAAATACCCGTACAAAGACCAAACAACGAGTAACACTGCGATTACAATTAAAATTATTTTTATCATGGTTTAATTATACACTAGAACGATCTGTCCCAAATATTATTTCTGCCAAAATGCCCCCATTCACTGAGGCTTGCAAATTGTGGCTTGTCTAATTCGAGAAGCTTGTAAATGGTGCGAGGAGAAAAGTCGTAGTCTTTAGAGATATCTTTTTCGGTGCCATCTATGTACGCCACAGCCATAACAGGTTCTACTACACCAATGACGTAAGCAATTTTTACCAAAACTTCTTGTGCAGATTTTCCGCTAGACTTGCTCTTCTCTAGCAAATCAACCGCTACCTTGCGCGCACAGTACGCACCGCTTCGATCAACTTTCTAGGTTTTAAACTTTTTACCTTACCCTTAAACTCCATAAAATATCGACTTTAGTTTGTAGTTAATCAAGAAGCTTTTACTTGACCATTCATTAACATAGGTAAAAGCCAGTCACGAAGCTCTGCTAATTTTTGGTTTTCTACAATATTTTGTGAAATAACTTCCTTGAACGACATTAGATTATTAAAACTATTAATCACTCCTTTATTATAGGCAATTTTATATGATAATAAGTCATCTGATCCTATAACTGGCATCTTAGTACCCTTCGAATTCGAAACTGCAAATCTAAAAATACTTTCACGGGTCAAAGTGAGTAGTGCAAAGTTATAATCAGCCTCATCTAATACTTTGTACGAATGAACAGTTCCTGTAACTAAACCGTCGATTGGCGCAAATCCAGCTTTTTTTAAGTAAGGGCGAATACCACCAAATAGTATGTCAAACTTATTCATTACGAACAGGTTAGTATTAAAATCTTTGCTTTTACTTTTTTGATTTAAACACATCGTGTTAGTGGGCATAACCGATAAATCGATAGTATCTATTTCATTACTTACTTCTAGAAAATCGTACTTTTTTGAATTCTTTTTTAACAAGCGGCCGATTTCCTTAATTTCCCAGCCTTTAGGAATTTCGCGTTTTAAATGATCACTCCAAACCATTTTTCCACCACTTGATTTGTATGGTTTGCCAAATTTATCTGGAAAATCAAATTGCACAAACCAATAGTCATACACAGTTTTCACCATTTGCTCTAGCTCAGAATTAATTTTGTTATTTAATTCTATTTTTGAATCAAGTGCTGACAATACAGTAGCAATTTTTTTCTGAGTATCTATGTTGAATTTTGGTAATTTAATAAAGTTAAAAATCCAAATTGGTAATTGACTTTGTACTGACCCAGACATGATGTTTTGAACTTGTGAATGAAATAAATTACTTCTGAAAAATCCATAGAGAAAACCATTGTCAAAATCAGAACCTCCTCGTATAATTAGCATTCCAGAATTAATCCTAATATTTTCGTATGGTACTTTTTTTGTGTAGTTTCCAATATTTCCTATGGTACCTCTGGTATTCATTACTAAATCCCCACGTTCCAGCTTCCCATTACCCATTGTCTCATCTTTGTTTTTTGTTATAAAAATTTTTGATGAGAAATCGAAACCATTTTTTGTTAAATTTGATGAGTCTAAAAAGAGACAATATCCGTTATGAATAAAATCGGTTTTTTTAGGATAATTGTTCCCCCTATCCCCATCTACCAACTCAATAGAGGTATCACTTAAAGGAATCAATTTTAAGTTATTCATACTTAAGCCCTTCTAACTGTTTTTTAATTTGATCTTCTAGAAGTTTCGACTCTGCGAACAAACTATCTAAATTATTTGTATATTCCTGCATTTTATTAACAAATTCACTTGAAGTAATCTGTAAATAATCCATTTTTACATCAAAATATTGACCAGCGCTAAAGGAATAATTCTTTTCTTTTACCTGGTCATACGAAACAACTACTGACAGATTTTCGATAACTTTACGGTTATTGAATGCATCTACTATAAGATTTTCTTCACTTAAAGATAAAATGGTCTTCTGATTTTTCCCTTCCTTAACTGTGTTGCCTAATTTTGAGGCATCCATAAGAACAACCTCTCCTGATATATTTTCTTTATCAATAAAAATTACGGACACGTTTGTTCCTGTTGTAGCAAAAATATTACTAGGCATAGAAATAACTCCTTTTAACATTTTTTCATTTATAAGCTTCTCACGAATTTTCTTTTCTATGCCGCTTTGCGCAGTTATAAATCCTGTTGGCACAACTATTGCGGCTTTACCTTTAATAGATAGTGAATAAATAATATGCTGAATAAAAAGGAGGTAAATTGGCATTTTATCAATTTCTTTGTTTGGTATTTTTGGTATTCCAGCAAAAAATCGCTCTCTATTTTTATCAGTATCTAAACTGTCTCTCTCCGTGCTAAAGTCAAGTTTAAAAGGAGGGTTAGATACAATGTAATCAAAAGTTTTTAATTTGTCTCCTTCTTTATGAAACGGATGCAATATAGTATTATCTTGAATAATATTTTGAATGGAATGAACCAAATTATTTAAAATTAAATTTAAACGTAATAAAGTAGAAGATTTTTGAGAAATATCTTGGGAATATACAGTACATTTATCTTCACCTATAGCATGCGCCAAATTCATTAGAAGAGTTCCAGATCCCGCAGATGGATCGTAACAAGTTACATTACTCACAGAATCTGTTACTAAAATAGAGGCCATTATTTTAGAAATGGCGTGTGGGGTGTAATACTCAGCGTACTTTCCACCACCATCTTTGTTATAATCTTTTATTAAATATTCAAAAATTACAGAAAAAAAGTCGAACTTCTGAGAGAATATTTTTTCAAAACTAAAATTAACCAACTGATTAATTAATGCTCTGCAAAAATTATCTCTTTTAGAGTCATCTGTAATATTTTTACTTAGCTCATCAAACAATTGAATTTTACTACCAGCTCCTGTTCTTACTGAGAAAATTTCATTGTTAAAAATAGCTACACTTCTTAGTGTATCGTCGAAAATCTTCGCAAATTCTTCAGTGTTTTGCTTGTTATGCAAATAAGATAAAAAGTGTTCTCTTTTTAACTTTGCGCTATCAGGACCCATTCGAAGTAATAATAAATTATAATCCTCATCAGAATATTCAGAAATACAAGCTTCCCAATTTGTTGAATGAGATAATTTAGGATCTAATTGTTTAATCTCGTGTGCAAATTTGTCATTCATGAATTTATACAAAAAAACTTGGGTAATAATTTTAAATTCATTACCATCATTTCCTAATCCATTATCTGCGCAGATTTTTTTTAGATTGTCGATTAATGTTTTTGTTTGTAGTGTAAAATCTTCTGCTACCATGTATTTACTCCTTGATACTCATTTAAATATTCTCTTGTTACTTGTCCGTTAATATAACTTATGGAGTCCGAGGTTAATTTAACTTTTGATTTACTAAAACTATCAAACACAACAGGTGAGACCATCTGTTCAAAATACTCTTCATTATTCAATAGATCATTGTTAATCAAAACTTTTTCATCAGTTTGCTTTTTAACCTCTAACAAGGCTTCGTAAATCTGACTTTCTTTTTTTACCACTTTAACACCCGATAAAATCAGCTTATGCAAACGAGCATACTTTACATCATTCTCATATTTTGCTTTAAGCAAATTGTTCTTACGATTTAATTCAGTTATTTTATCAAAGATCTGCTGCAAATAATCAATGTTTTGATTCATTTCACCTTGGGAAACCTCGTCAAGATTTTTCTTTTCAAATAACCTTTTTAGCTCATCGTAGAGTGAGATAAATTCTGGGTCAAGGGGGTCAAAATTATTATTAAACGTCTCCCTAGTTTTACTCAGCATACTTCTAAGTTTATCTGCAATAATCATTTCTTCTTCGGAAACTTTACGGAAAGTGAATAAAACATCTTCTAAAGCTACATTTAATAAGTTGGTCGAATCTATGTCATTCGCTATTGAATTCTTAAGGTTTAGTAAATTTAAACGATTTGCAACTTCTTTATACAATTCATTAAGTTTTTTGAAATCAATCCTATTCAATAGTTCAAAATTACCACTCAATCTAATAAGATTATAAAGATTTTTTGCACCCTCAAGAGCTTTTTTGATATTTAAAATAGTTTCTCGGTCTTCGATTTCACCAATTTGTTGAGAAAATATTTCTGAATTTTTCAAATCATACTGAAACAGTTGATCTTCAATATCCTTAATATCTTCCTCTATCTCTTCATCAGATTTAAATATATTAGAATAATTCTTAAATTCATCACCCAGCTCCTCTTGAAGCTCATCAAAATACGCTCTGTTGGTTGAATCAAATTCTTTACGTATATCAGCAAAATCCACAACATAGCCATATTTAAAATCCTTATATGGTCTATTAACCCTAGTTAGTGTTTGAAGTAAATTATGACTCTTAACTACTCGACCAATATATAATTTCTTTAATCTTGGTGCATCAAACCCTGTAAGAAGCATGTTATAAACAAACAAAATATCAATCTTACCGGCTTTAAAATCCTCAACTTGTTCTTTTCGCTCATCTTTATCGCCCACATCGTGAAGGATTAATGCAGATGATAAACTTGGGATATTATCTTGTCTTGCTAGGGATTTCTCCTTGAAAATTTCAAACATTTTTTTTGCTTGATCGGAACTATCACACACTACCATCCCACCAATAGTTTTATCTCCAAATCTTACGCGACTTTGCGTAAAATCATCAATAATGTACTTAAGCATTGGCTCAACAAACTTTTCATGTGAATAAATAACTTTTCTATCAACATTGCCTTTAAGAATTTCTATCTCCTTTAAAGCCTGCTCAAGTTGTAATTTATAATTTGTTTCGATCCCCTCTCTGATTAATTTTAGAGTATAACCGTCAGCAATTGAAGCGTTATAATAATATTTATGGATATAATCACCAAATAGAATTCTTGAACTATTATCCTTGCCTATGAGAGGTGTTCCTGTTAAACCGATCATGATTGCATTGCGATCAGAATTAATTAGACTTGCCAAAAAACTACCTGTTGGGTTGTAACTTCGATGCACTTCATCTAGAAAATAAATGCGCTGGGTATTAATATCATAATCTGACTCATGTAAAAGATCGTTTTCATTTTGAAACTTATGGATATTAACGACAGTGATTTCACGATGCCCTGCTAAATTATGTATTGCTCCTGTTTTGCCAAAATCTTTTACTAATTCTTCTTTTGAATTAACAGTATGTACAACCAAGCCACGGTTCATAAACTCATTTTTTGCCTGTGTCATCAAATCAATTCTATCTACAATAAAATAGAACTTAGGAATTACACCTTTATTACTAAAATAATCAGTGAGATAATCAACATTATAATAAGCTAGCGCTGTTTTTCCACTGCCTTGTGTATGCCAAATAATTCCTTTCTTTTCCCCAGATTCAATTTTATTCTCGATTGCTTTGGTCGCAAATAATTGAGGGTATCTCATAATATGCTTTTCCAAACTGTAAGAATTTCTTACATAAGCAATGCCATACTTTAAGATAGTTGAAATCCTGTCTTTGCTAAATAGTGAAGTTAAAATTCTATTCGTTGGGGTGTCAGAACTCTTATTTGTTAAAAACTCTGGTGAGTGCTTAATTGCCAACAGATTATTGTCTCTTAAGACAAAATTTTCAATTTCTTGATCTTCTTGTTGAAGTAGTTGATTCAATTTTCCAAGATCCTCATCCCTAAAACAATTAAAATTAGCTTTTTCTTTTGAAGTAGTACTGTAAAAAGCGCCTTGAATAGGAACTATAGATTCGGAGTCGTATTCCATATTATTTGAAAATACGAGAAGTTGTGAGATATTTAAAAACTTTTTAAATTTCTTATTTTTAAATCTCACATTAATGCGTTCACGCTCTGCTAAAATTCCTTCTTTGTTATTAGGTTTTTTAACTTCTACAAAAGCTAACGGCATACCATTTATTAGAATGGTGATGTCCGGTCGAAATTCATCATCACCATTTTTACATGTAAGCTCTGTGACAACATGAAAGGAGTTGTTAGAAAAATCCTGAAAATCAATCAACCTAATAGCTCCTGATGATTTTATAATATTATAAAATTCTTGACCCAAATCATCGTAATCTAAAACTAAAGAAATATCCTCTAAAGCTTTAGAAATATCAGATTTATCAATCCCTGGATTTATTCGTATCATACTTTCACGAAAAATATCGACAAAAATATTTGTCGATTCATCTCGTTTTGAATCAGTAAGAGAAAGATATTTATATCCTAATCTACAAAGGTGTAAAATCGCAGGAATCTTAACCCTCGTATTTTCATTAAATGCCATGTATGAGAAGAGTCTAATTACTTCTTTACTTAAAGTTTACCATTTCTTTATCTATCAGTAAAACTCCTTTTAAATAAGCAAAAATCCTCTTTCAAGGATTTTTAGATTTTATCACGTTCTAATTTTATTGCTAAAACAACCCCCCACCCCCAAACATTACGTTTCTCTCCCCAAACTTCCTGCAAATATCCAAAAACTCCACCACGCGTGCATCCATCTTAATATCGCCCATGGAGGCCTCTCTGATGAGCTCTATGCCCTCTAGCGTGCGACAACGGCTCAAAGCCACATATAGCTGCCCATGAGCAAAAGCGCCCCTACCCAGGTCAATCACCACATTATCGAAAGTCTTCCCTTGGCTTTTGTGAATCGTTATCGCCCAAGCCAATTTCACCGGATACTGACTGTACGTTCCCACCACATCACTTTCCACAGCGCCATCTTGTTCATCCCACACGAAGTCAATAATATCCCACCGGTTGCGCTGAATGTATTGCGTTGTGCCATCTTCTAATTCCACCATTAAAAGCTCGCCGCCATTTTCTGCACCACTGCCACGCATTTCTTTTTCTAACTCTTGCTTAGTTTGTTTATATACACCTATAAACTTTCCAACTGTGCCATTCACCCACTTACCAGTTTTTTCGTTATTAAGCATCATCACCTGCGCACCAACTTTCAGCTTTAAATCTTTTTCTGCAGGTGGCTGAAAGCTGTCGGAACGTCCTGTAAAAATTCCTTGGAAACTTTTCACTTCGCCATCTACCTGAGAAAGTTTATACGCATTTACTCTCTCCGCAATCGCATTTGTTGTAGAAAGATAAACTGTAAAGTCTTCAATGTCGTTTGCATCTTGGTCTACTAAACGACTATTAATTTCTTTAAGCTCTTCTGTCTTCGCAGAATTCACGCGAATCGACTGAAGCAATTTTAAAAAAGCACGATCCTTCTGCCTGTGCACGACATCTAGCTCCACAAACTTAAAACTAATTTGCTGAAAAATATTTGCAGAAAAAAAGTATGGCGTTGGATACGTCTTCGTAAACATCTGCGTTTCATTGCTCGTTACAACTGGTGACAACTGATACAAATCTCCTACTAACACAATTTGCACTCCACCAAACGCGCGCTTTGGCTCGTTAGTGTTTGCGCGTAAGAATTTATCAAAATAGTCCATTAAGTCAGCGCGCACCATGGAGGCTTCATCTATTATTACCATATCCAAATGTTGCACCACTTCTTTATGTGGATCGTTAGGATTCAACTTATTCGCTTTGTTCATGTTCGAACTTGGCCCAATTCCACAAAAAGAATGAATAGTTCGCCCCCCAACATTCGCAGCAGCCACACCGGTTGGCGCTAATACAACTATGTTCTTCTCTGTTGTACGACGAAAATGCTCAAGCAAAGTCGACTTCCCTGTTCCTGCTTGCCCAGTAATAAAAACATGGTCATTGCCATGTTCCATTAGTTCCAGCGCTCTCTCTGCTTGCGCGTCCCATTTGAACTTTGCCTTAGTCAAAATTATTCTGTCTCCACCTCTCCACCAGCAGCTTCCCAATCGGCAAAACCACCCAAGTTATATACTTTCGTAAAACCACGACGAGTTAACTCATTCTTCACTCTCCCAGCACGACCACCGCTTTTGCAATATGCGTAAATGGGCATTTCTTTATCTATGTCTGGAGACTCCCCTAAACCAAGCAAACGGTCGCTATCTAAATGCACTGCATCTTTAGCATGACCGCCTCGATATTCATCAGGTCGACGCACATCTAACACGACAGCTTTACCATCTTTCACTTGCTGGATAACTTTTTTTATTTCATCGGAATACATAACTATAGATTTAAGTAAGTAATTGTAAGTTGTAACACCGATGCGAAACTAACCCATAACAAATATGGAATTAACGCGTAAGTGATCCAGCGCGCCTTTGGCCAAACTGCGTACATTGTCCATACCAAAGTTCCGAGTACTAACAAAATGTCTATTGCAGCTAAAAAGTTATTTTGCAATCCAAATTGAAGCGGTGTGAAGCTAAAGTTAAATACTAAGTTCAACATGAACGGCCACAGCAGGCTCTTTGGCCATTTTTTCTTCCACACCATCACTACTACCGTTATGAACGTAATGGCGATGATTACATAGAGAACAGTCCACACGGGGCCAAATAGCCAAGCCGGTGGTGCCCATTCAGGCTTGATAAGTTGTGCGTACCAATTGTATTCATTCATATATTCATTTTAACATACGCAACTAATTTCTTATCATTTTTTAATTTTTCTTGACGGCTGATTGCTGAAATTGTAAAATAAATATATATTTGGCGTTTGCCACCGATCCAGGATATTTGTCCTGGTGATTATAATAATTTTGGGTAAATCCCCCGATCTGAGATTTAATTATCTCAGTGATAATTGCAAAGCTCGAGTAGTTTCTCGAGTTTTTGTTTTACCAAAGCAAAATCTTCTGAATCAAGAGCGGTTACCCTTCTTTGCAGCCTATTCGCACTAACCATTCTTACTTGATATAACAAAGCGCATCTTTTCAAACCTAAAATACTAACAAAGGTGAACCAAGAACCGAATTTAGATTGAGTTGAAAGAGGAATACCAATAAAAGCATCGTTAGATAATTTCTTAAGTATCAAAATTGGCCTCCTAAAAGTATTGCCTTTCCCACATGATTCAACAGCAACATTTATTCCAACAGAGCACCACCAAACTTCTGATTCTTTGAAGAAAAAGTTAATATCTTTTTTATCTAATAATTTTTTCTTCTCATTCCACTTATCAAAATCTTTGTACATCTTTTAATTCTACATATTTGTAGATAAAATCTACATCAAGATTCCTGAGAAAATCAAAAACCCGCAACGTTATCAAGTCACGGGTTTTTGTGATTCAATTTTCTTTTTAGCGTGTTGTGCCCTCCGACATAACAGCTGGTTCTGTTGCAGCTGAACCCTGAACATTGCTCACTGGCAAATCAACAGGCATTGGCAACGGAATTGGCTGAGGCTGTTGGTTATCGGAATCTAAAATACTCTTTACCAAAGGAACAATTACAGACTGACGCCAATAGTTATTTTCTTTCCAATTAGTGATTGGGAAAATTAACGCTGGCATGTACAAGTCATTGCTTGTTTTGTAGTTATCGGATGAGTAATAAATTTTTACCATCTGCACAGTCGGGGTACCAAGTTTTAGCTCAACATTTTTACCAACTTGTTGCTCTGGGTAATTGTAGTTTCGGAAACCACCATTTTCAGCAATTTTTAAGACCCTAGATGAATCAGCTTCGCCCTTGTACTCAGATCGCTCAAACTGTTTGGACATTAATTCGTACACACTAGCAACGCGCATAGTCCTTGCATCTACAACAATGCTTAATCCGTAAACGTTCCCGCTTTCATCGTACACTTCTTTGTTTTCTAACATCAAAGGATAGACGATTTGAATTTGTTCTGGAATGTAGAAACTCATGCGGTCTGTTGCACTAGCTGCTTCGTAAGCGATGCGCCATGGTTCAACTACGCGAGGAGTGCCATAGCCTTCTTTAGAAATTTTATATTGTTGGATGAATGTTTCTGCTGCAGCCATTACATCTGCATCTTTAGGCAGTTCTTCAACTTTCATTGGTTGTGGTGAAGAAGTAGGTTGTGGCCAACGTTCGTAGTTCTGGTACATATTTACCATTCCCTGTTGAACATCAACGTAAACACCGTAGCCGAATTCACGATCTTCAATGAAAGATAGATTCTGCAACTGAACGTTTTGCAAGGTGCTTAAGTCAATTAAACCAAAGCTCAAAAGGTTTACCACACGACTCACCAGACTCTCAGGCTGTACTGGCTTAGTGCGCTTTAATACAGATTGCGTAGCATTCAAGCCTGGCAAATTTTCATTGCCTTCATATTTAAATGTGTAATAAGTTTGTCCAGGATACGGCTCGCCAGGAGCAATTAGTTTTGCATCCTCAGTCATAGCAGTTGTCGACATGTTTGGCATTGCGCCACCACTAGCCCCAGCACCAGCACCCGAAGCGCTATTTAGTTTAGCTGCATCCTGCGTAGAAACTACAGCGACTTTATCTAAGTCACCAAATGATTCGTTTGCAACTGCTTTTACATCGTACTTACCAGAAAGCAGCTGAGACTCACTACCACCACCAAATGTTGAACTTTGGAAAAGTGGTCTATCAGAATTGTTGGCATACCAGATGCCACCTGCACCGATTACGATTGCCGCAACCACAAGTGCAGATACCAATGTTTTGTTTATGAACATAGAAAATATGTTAATTGATTTTGTTTCTTGATTTTGACTTTCACTCTGACTTTTACTAGAGCTCATGTTTGCTGAACGAGCTTGCAAGTCTTTGCGCAACTCACTAATGAAGTTAGCATCAATCGTCGCTACATCGGGCTTTGCTTTTGCAAGCTGTTCGATTATTGCGCGAGCACTTGCATCTGTGGGACTTAATCCCAACTCCTGCATTATTTGGTTGATTTGTTCTGATGTGTACATATTTACCAGTTAATGAAAATTAAAGTTAAAATTAATAGATGAGCGTGTTGTTGTAATTTATTAATGATTCGCGAGAACTGCATTTTCAAACTTCCCTCTGTCTTCCCAGTGATAGCTGCAATTTCTACGTAAGACAGTTCATCCCATAATCGCATTGTAACTAGTTCCTGAGATTCATCTGGTAATTCTGCTAAAATCTTTTGCAAAGTTTCTTTATCGAGCTGTGCCTGCGTTTCTGCTTCTAAATCTGTGTTGCTCTGTAAATTTTCATACGCATCAATATTTTCAACAGGTTTTCTTTTTCGGTATTCATCAATTAGTAAATTTCGCGCAATCTGATAGATCCAAGACTGAAACGTTCCCCTGCTTCCATCGAAGGTGTGAATTTTTTCTAAAGCTTTAATGAAAGTTTGGCTGGTGAGATCTTCAGCAAGTTCTCGGTGCATGGTTCGGAAGAAAAGAAAGTTATATATCTTTTCTACGTAGGCATCATAAAGAAGCACGAAAGAATCCATGTGTCCGTCTTGGCACTCTGCGATTAGCAGGAGCTCTTGAGTTTTTGATTCTAGTTTTTCCACAAGTAAATTGTACCATACAGCGCTTTTTCAAGCTCTTACTAATGTATACGCCTGATCTACAAAAAAGTAACAAAAAACCGCCCAAATTTGGACGGTACTTTTTTGTGTCTATTTAGATAAGTTAAATGTTGAGAGGATTTTATCTACCTGAGGTCTATTAGTCTCTTCATAGACATCAGAAGTAAGTCTGTAATACACGGAGTTGTTTGGGGTAAAATTAATCGACATCCAAGTTCCAAACAAGCTTGGAGCAGTACATTTATTAGTTTTAATATTACTTACGGTATATGGTACAAACTTTAAGCCATCCTCAGCAGAATTTTTACAGTCTACCAAAGCTGGTTCTGGTTTTGCTATCTCATGGGCAAACACCGCGAACATAGATGGAGCCCCTTCTGTGCCCTCGGGTGGGTTTTTCTTAAAAGCGATGTTTTCTTTAGTACCAGCATAAACAATTATTCCATCTTTAGAACCAGGAACTGCTCCCCCTGCTGATGTATGAATTTCCCATTCTTTTGGGTACTGAAACGAGAAACCATATTTAGTGTTGGTGTAAGTCTTAACACTGGCGTCCGAAGGTGTAGCGGGCTTCTCTGTCGTATCTGCAGGAGTGTTTACATTACTGCTAGTTTCAGTTTTTGTCCCACTTGAATTTTGAACTGTGCTTAATTCATTTGTAGGGTTCTGCCCAAATACCAAATAGGCAATAACAGCTAATAGCGCAACTATTGCGATGCCTAGTATTATATTTAATTTTTTTTGATCCATAATGTTATTTTAATTATCTGAATTAATTATACGCTTAGATGGGCAGAAAGTAACTAGCTATTTTTCTGAAGAAGAGAAGTCTTGTATTTATTAGGTAAATGCGGCTTCATGCGCGCTATTTTCACCTTAACACCTTCTTTACTTAGCGCAACACGCAAACCACCTACATAAGCAGATTGGTCGTACCCCAGAGCAATGATCTCGGGCTTCTCCTTTACAATATGCGGAATATGATTCCCTATTGCCCCTAGCACAGCCCGATCAACTTCAGATAAAGCCTTGATTCGTTTTAGGCGTTTTAGCTCATTCGAGGTCGGTACTTTTCCTTTAATACGGATTACATTTTTATCTCGCGCTAAAGAAACAATTAAAAACGGCTCATGCTTTCCTGCTAACTTCCGAGCTTGCGCAAAGAAATGCTTGTGGCCGGGGTGCACTATGTCGAACGTACCAAAAACCATAATACGCACTGTCTTATTAGCACGCACAAGTTTTGCAGATTTAATTTTTTCTTTAGACTGCACGGCTGAACAAAGTTTTAATGTAACCTATGTCATCACTCTTGAAAAATCTAAGAGCAACGAGCGCTAATCCGTAAACAACTACACCAACAGGAACTGCAATGAAAATTGAATCTTTAACAAACCAAACTGCTGCGCCCATAACCAAGCTTGCCAAAATCGGTTTCCAAATTAAGGAGAAAAATCTAAAGTCAGTAATTTTCTTACGAACAAAGTAAAAGTAAAATAGACCTTGAAGAAATTCTGAAGCAAGAGTCATAATCGCCGCGCCGATAATTCCAATACGAGGAAGTAGAATGATATTTCCAATTAAATTAATAGCTACGTTTACACCAGTAATGATCATGGCGAACTTCGTTAACTGAGAAATAACCAAAGAATTAACTACTATGTACATAAACAAAATAGACGGAGCCCACACCAAAACAGCTAAGACTGGTGCCGCGGATGCATAATCTGGACTTAGAATTCCAATTATCTGAGTAGCAAGAATACTTCCACCTACTCCGATTGGAAAAGCTAGTGCAGCCATGAAACGCAGATATTTTTCTAATGTGGCGCGGATCTCTGCCATCTTTCCTTCCGCCATCAAAGTAGCGAAAAGCGGATACAGTGCATGAGATACAACCGCCGGGAAAAATGCTAGCAAGTCGAAAAATTTATACGCCGCTGTATACAAACCGGTTTGGGTGTATCCCAAAATTTTGGTAATTAAAACGATGTCGATACGGTTATACACAGTGCTAAAACCAACTAACAGGGCAAACGGTAAAGCCGCCTTCATGATTAATTTAATCAATCCTCTATCTGCAGATAGAATCCCTTTAATAATTTCTGGCTTACCAATATGTTTTTGGATGAAGTAATAGTAAATGATTATTGCTAAGGTGGCATAAATTACTTGTTGAGCAGTTAGCATCACAATACCACCGCCTACCCAAATGGTTAGGAAGATCATACCCACGTTTATGAGAGAAGCAAGGAAATTTAAAAACGCCGCCTTCTTTAAATCGTAGAAAGATGTAATCACCGCAAGGAAAGGATAAGTTAAACCGTGAACAGCTGCACCCAATCCGGCAAGCATGATTGCGTGTATCACATCTTTTTCGTATCCATTGAAGAATGCTACGCCGACCATCGCACCATAAACCAATGATGCAAGTACAATTTCTACTGCTAGGAAATTATGGAAATACTTTTTTGCTTGCGTGCGATCTTCGCTTATCTTCTTAATGATGTACTGCTGGATACCAAAATCAATTACGACTCCAAACAAAGTTACATAAGAAAGAACGAATTGGAATTGACCATATTTGTATGGTCCCAAATAACTAGTGAGCAATAAATACGCCAAAAATAACAGGACCAAAGAAATGATCCTGGAAACAGATAGCCACAAAATGTTTTTAGAAGGCGTTGCCATATTAATGGTATTGTACCATGTGAAAGAAAAAATCCCCACAGCTCATTTGAGCTGCGAGGATTTTTATGTTCAGATTAGAATATTAACTATTTTGTTAGTAGTGAACCTTTTGGATAGCTATCTACTTCTGCCTGGGAAAGAATATTTACTTGAGCGGGAGTAATACCACGAGCAGCGAATGCCGCAGCGGTCATTGGGAATGCTAAGTTAGCATTTAAGATGTATACATCTGCTTTTTTGTCGCTCTTAAAGACTGTTCCCTCTTTTGGCAAGATTGGCGTGCCATTTGGAATATCTTTAATTCCATCTTCGCCAAATGTAAAATCTGGGGTAATTTTCTTTTGACCAGCTACGAAAGCTGAGATAGATTGTTTCTTTCCATCACGGTAAACATACAACTGATCTTTTTTATCTTTGAAATAAGTTTCATTTGTTGGCAACGGGAAAGGTCCTAGTGGCAACGCATCTATGACTTCATTAGTTAATTCAAACACATTTGCAAATGAGAAACCACGATTGCGGAAAATTTCTGAATCCATCGGTTTCTTTTTACCGTCTTCATAGAAATAAACTGTTTGGGAACCGAATGCTTTAACTAAAGTTCCAGGCTTTGGTAAAACCAAACCATCTTTTGGATACTTAGCGATAACACTTGCATCGACAGTCTTTAAACTCTTTACTGCATCGAATTGAACAAAAGTTGCATAAGTAAATAGTTTTAGCTTACCGCCAGTTACTAAGTAGACATCTTGCAAAGCAGCGGACTTAACAACGTCACCTTCTCTAAGATCCCCAGTTGATGGAGCTGGTGTAGTAGGAGCAGGTGCTGGAGTAGGAGTAGTTGGTACAGATGGAGTTGTATCAATTAATACAAAGTCAGGGCCCTTTGTGTACTCTGATGCTTCCTTTTCGGTAGTCTTCTCGGCATTCTTAATGTTTAAACCTAGAGACTTTATTTGTGCTTCGGTAATTAAGCGACGCTTATTGCTAATGAAAATGTAGTACTTGTCGTCAACTTTAATTAGATTGTTATCTGAAATTTCGTATAGCCCCGCATTAACGTAGCCATCCATTACTTTCTTCGAAACCTTTTCAGCTTTGCTAATTTTAATATCAGCTAACTTTGCAGCAAAAGGCAAAACTTTGTAACGACGATTATTTTGAATAATATAAACGTCACCACTTGTTGAAGTTTTAATTAGATCACCTTTAACTGTGCTCGGTGTATCTGTGCCTGAATTAGGAGAACCGAACCATTGCTTAAAGAATCTCCAGAAGTTGTAGTTCCCATTGTAAACGTGAGGTGTGTATCTATATAGTGCTGCAGTTGCGGAGTTGCTTAATACAATACTCTGATTCGCTTGCACATTTTCATAACTACCTAGTGTGTTCGGTAATGGCATCACCAACTTTTGCGATTGCTCCATTGAAGTATGGTCCACGACCACCAGGCGTGCTAAACGATTTCATTAAAGATTTCGCTGCTCCTAAGTAGCTGTTATTCCCTTCGTCCACTCCACCAAAAAGTTGATTGTAGAATCCTTTGTAAATCAGACCACAAGGCTGACTATCTGGACAACCAAACCCTAAAGAGAAATCTAAAGCTCGTTGAAGCACATCGCCAGTAGCACCTTGTCTTCCAGTAATTAAACTTTGCTCCTTGTTTAGAGTTACTAAAATAACTTGTGGATTAATTCCAGCTTCTTTTGATGCATCATAAATTAACTGCGCAGCTGTGCGAGGATTTGAAGTATTTGGTTCTCTTAATTTCGCTAAAAAGTCTGGGCTGGTGTTAGCAAGAATACTGCCTTTATCTTGTAAGAATTTCTGAATGTCTGAAGCGCTCATTGTGTTGCTGTTTGAGAAAACCTTGTCATCAATAATCTTATTTGGATTAAAGCCAGGTTCTTGCGGGATAGCAGCAAAAGCCGTTCCTGTGTTAAACAAGAACGAAAAAATTAAAGCACTGATAACTAAGAATGATATTTGTTTTTTCATATTTTGTTTAGTAATGTTACTAAAGTTTAGACGTTAAAAGACCGTTACTATTACAGTATAAGATATCGCGCAAAGAATCAATAGCGCATTAACAAATTACAAAATATACGGTGAGCCTTGTGGAAATTTTGAGATGTCACCGTCTGAAACATAAATTAGCGGATATGTGTTTAACGCTCGGTCAACAAAAAATTTATAGTTCACGGGGTGAATAACTCCGTTCACTGTCCAATATATAGTTGGATTATTAGCGGAACGGATCAGTGTTCCATCTGGTGGTGTGACAAAACTACCAACAACCCAAGAGCCAACTTCAATGTTAGTTAAATTAACCACATCTGAGAATTTATAGCCTCTCATTGTGAAAACTTGGTATGACACTGGGCTACGTAAACCATTTTGCATCAGATACACAGCTGGATCATTTGGACTCTTCACTAACGTACCGTCTAAAGGTTCTGCAAAAGACCCCTCTGGGAATGCCTCTAGTTCAGATTCAGAAACTATTTTAATTTTAACAAACTGGAATCTTTGATTGCGAACAAAAGAAATTATTTTTTGTTTCTTACCACCATTAATATAGTAGAAGTCATTTGAATCTTTTACTTGTACTACATCTCCGTCTTCTATTTTGATAATTCTTTCTTCCAAACTCTTAGCGACATCAATACGGCCCGCTCCCAAATAACCCATGCAAGATTGACCTGCACACTGACTCAAATTTAAGTTGTCTATATTAACAGCAGTTGCAAGAATACGATCTCTGATCTGACGATTAGTCGCATCTGGAAAAAGTGATCTTAGTAGCCCAGCTTGCGCTGACACTAAAGGAACAGATAGTGAAGTGCCTGAAGCATACGCGTAAGAGTCCGGGGAATCGGCTCCAGTAGCGGGATCATGATTAACAGTAGAAAGAATTCTGCGGCCTGGAGCAGATACATCAACACAAGCTTTGCCGTAATTAGCAAATGCTGGTTTTAAATCATTTACATCTGTGGCAGTCACGCCGATGATCATGTTCTTTCCATTATCATGACAGATTGGAAAAACTGCTTCCTTGTCTAAATTGCCGCCAGTGATAGCAACGTCGTTTCCTGCGGCAGCCACAAGTACTACGTTTCTATCGTATGCATACGTAATAGCGCTGGCTAAAAACTTATTGTGTGCAAAACCAATTCCACCGAGTGATAGATTAATTACATCGGCATCATTATCTGTCGCCCAAATAATTGCTTCTGAGATTTCTGAAGAGCTTCCTGATCCAGACGAATCCAAAGCCTTGATTGGCATAATAGAAACATCATATGCTGCGCCAGCAATTCCAATCTTATTATTAGTATTTGCAGCAATCACTCCTGTGATTAAAGTGCCGTGTCCGTTGTCATCAGAATTATTACGGCCTTTAATTTTTGTGTTTGTTAAAACGTTGAAACCTGTTTTTAATCTGGCTTTCTTTAAATCTTCGTGTGATGCATCAAGACCGGTGTCTATTACAGCTACGACGACATCTCGGCTTCCAGTTGTTAACTTCCATGCTTTAGGAAAATTAGCTTTTAGCAATCCCCACTGTCTGTCGATATTAGCAGGGTCTTTTACTAAACCTGGATCGTTCGGGTACAAAGGTTTTTCGGCATTCAGATTAAATTTAGTATCTAACTCAATATAATTAAAATATCCACCGAACTTTTGCTCTAGTTGTTCCAAAGAATACGGAGATTGAAATTTATATATATTTGAAAATTGTGGGTCTATGGAAGAAGGAAAAGCTAACTCTGCTTTTTTAAATACTTGGGTGTCGGAAATAACTGATGTGTTTTCTGAATTAAGTTGAACAACATAGTTATTAGTCGCTGGTTGTGAAGCATTTACAGAAACGGCAAAAGCCGCGCTGAAAGCTATGGTTAACGCTAAAGCGAAAAATGAACCGGAAACTAATTTTGTTGTAAATTTTTTCATCTATTATTGTGAGCGCTTGGTGTATTTACCAGCGATTGAACGAAGTTTGATTTTAAATAAGTCTATTAAAGATTCTACATAAGCTATCATTGGGACGTGTCCACCACCATGCTCTGTCCAAGATACACCAACTTCTTTAATTTTGTATCCTTGAGTTTTGGCAATGGTTAAAACTTCCATATCGAATCCCCAACGCAAAACAGTCACTAACGGGAAAATGTCTTTTGCTGCTTTTGCAGAAAAAGCTTTGAATCCTAATTGAGTATCTTTGATTCCAGGCACAGCTAAAAATTGAATTAAAAGATTGCTCATTCGAGATAGTACAATTCGGTAGAAAGGTTGGTGTACTTTAACTAAATCTGGTTCTGTGTAACGAGAACCGATGACCACGTCGTATCCTTGATCAAAATATGGTAAAAACTTTTCAATTTCAGAAATTGGTGTGGCATTGTCTGCATCCATAAACATAATAATATCCCCTGTGGCACCCTCTAAAATACCACGCTTAACAGCATTGCCTTTACCACCTTCTACTAAGTTCATAGCAACAGCTTTTTGGACAGTAGTAGTTTCCAGCTCTTTCACTATTTCATAGGTGCGATCTTTGCTGTTATTTACAACTACTACTAATTCATAGTCATAGGATTGTTTTTCCAAATAACTATCTATATCTTGAAGGGTTTGAGTAATTCGTTTTTCCTCATTCCAAGCAGGAATGACTACTGAAAGCTTTTTCATATATGTTTTGTTTACTTAGTAGCATTATAGCAAACCTGCGCAAAAATAGGGTAAAAAAAAGACAGCTCGATCAATTAAGAAAGAGCTGCCGAAGTTTAAAAGTTTATCCATCAGATGATGAACGGAGGCCGATCCGGTCCTGAGCCGTTCGGCGGAGTGGACTTAGTCGGCGTAATCTTTGTAGTGCCGCTACCACCGTTAGCATAGTAACCGAGCAGGAAAGCAGCGACAATCAGTGCCGGAATAACCCATTTCCACCATCCGAGCCCCTTGCTAATTATGCTATAGGCGAACACAACATAGTTACACCCGTCAAAGTAAACAATTAGGTCGGTTATTTTTTTAACCGACTCAGGGACCGCCATTAAACCAGCAACTTTCAGCGCTTGGTCTGCTGGCAATTTTGAATTGATCAATGCAATCGGGTCGAAACCCTTCTTGTTATGTTCTTCCAAAATTCGGGTGTTTTGACCTGGCCGACAAGTGTTGTCGATCGGGTCAAGTTGAACCGGGTCAGGAATCGGGTAATGACAGGACTTTCTGCCATTTGCTTCATCCTTAATTGTCCAATCTTTTGGGACATCTTCTACGGCCAATGGGATGTTGACACAAAGCTCCTTCTGAATAGTTGGAGGAATGATGGTAGGTTTCTTAACCAGTTTTATCCGGTTGAAATAAACCTTCCCGTTTTTGAGACAACCTTCGAGGTATGCCTCATCCCATTGAAATCCGTTTTTAAAACGAATGATCGCTTTCGCGTGCAATTTCCCAAGTTCGGCACGACGGCCAAACTCATTCCAGAATTCTGCACCGGTTAAGCCAAGATCCTCCGCAGTCATGCGTCCCCATCCTTCAAAGAAGTCACGGTTACGCGCGTCATAGGGAGGATAAGAAAATATCGTCAGCGGCGCAGTTTGGCCGGTCAAAGTGTAACGGTCTAATCCGCGAGGATCAGGCCGAGTCCGAGTCTGAGCAGCTACTGTAAGCGGGTTGCAAACAACAACTGTCAAAATGGTAAGCATTAACGCATAAGACGTAAGCCATTTAGTTGTATTCTGTTTCATTCTATTACTCCTGTATCTGTGTTGTTCGCATCTACTGACGACGCGCAAGCTGTGATCCACCAATGATCATATTCTTTTTTTGCAGAGAATCCATCATTGTTAGAAGGCTCATGAGTTGACGGGTTCGATGCTCCAAACTGTCTGCTGAGGGCAGACTGATTGATTGAGCATAAGGTAACAGTTCTCGAACGTTACCACCCTTGACTATCTCTTCTGTTGCCGGTTGACCCGGTCCATAGTAAGTGTGTTTGACAACAATTACCCTTGAACCGTTTCCCTTCCAAAGAAGGGATTTATCCATATACATAAACGACTCAGTTGTTACCTGATACGTTTTGTATGTGATGCGCGGTTCGCGGGTATATTGCCTACTATACTTATTAGCTTCTGACCTCATACTGCCAGGAAGTATGCTAATGACTTGTCCAGCTACGACACCAATACCGGTGCGAACGAGCTGTCCCTTAATAGTATCTTGACCTTCATCCGAACCAAGAGGTCGAATCGAAGTCTTGGTTATTAGCTCTCTTTCCGATCTACCTGCTGAAGCCACAAGGCGGTAGCAAGTGCTTGGATCAACGAGGTCAAGATTGAATATTGCAGAAGCAAGGTTTTCAGCCTCGAGACGATTTTCAAACCCAGTGGGCTTGATTTCCACACCAACAAAGTCAATCTTCTCGCAAACATCAGCCTGCTGAGCGAAAGCGTTGGCACCGATGAACATCATTGCGATAAACGCAAAAAATAAACTTTTATACAT
>CAZSSN010000005.1:0-27200 GCA_964609785.1 uncultured Candidatus Saccharibacteria bacterium
TCACAGTCACAGCGACAAATGCTATTGGTACAGGTTTGGCATCTGGCACGAGTGGATCAGTCACACCTGCAACAGTTCCTGGTGTGCCGATTAACTTGGCAGCCGTGATAGATGATAGTAGCGTGGATTTGTCTTGGTCAGCTCCAATCTCAAATGGTGGATCCGCAATTACGGATTATATAGTGCAATACAAACTTAGCGTTGGTGGAACATGGGCCGTATTTGCCGACGGTGTGGGTACTGGTGTTTCTACCACTGTGACAGGTCTTTCAAATGACAATTCATATGACTTCCGCGTGTTCGCAAAGAATGCAGTTGGTACAGGTGCTGCATCTTCAGAAGTTAGCGCTACTCCTGGCCCACCGGCACAAGTTATTATTCAAAACTTCACTGACTTAACTGTTTCTACAATTGGCACAGCGGTGCGAATTACTAATGAAGGTGGGACTGCTTACGAATATCAATACACTTGGTGTGTGACTGATTCGGCTTTGAATACGTGTGGGGGCGGAGATGATGTGTTTACTGCCAGTGCGGCAAAGTTGATTCAGCCTTTAGAAAACTTTGATACTGTCTTGAACTCCACTGTGCCTTTGACCGGAGACTATTGGTTCCACTTGGATGTTGAATTCGGTTCAGAGTCTTCTCAGTCCACGCAATCGTTCACTGCAATAGCTGGTGTTGTAACTCCTCCAGGTGGCGGGGGCGGTGGTGGCGGTGGAGGTTCGTCCGCAGGTGGCGGAGCTTCTACTAGAAACTCTCATGTTGAAGGAACACTAATTCAAGATGGAAATACTCTTTACTTAATTAAAGATGGACAACGTGTTGGTTTTAGAGATCCTGAAGAATATAAATCCTATGGCTATAACTTTACTCAGGCAGTGCCCGCTTCAGAAGCAGATAAAGCTTTGCCAGTGAGTCCAGCAATTGCAAAAGCAATGGAAGGTAGCTTAGTTCTGGATTCATCCGATGGCCGTACTGTTTACATGATTGGTGCAAACTTTACTAAGCGTGGTTTCACTTCTGCAGCTGTGTTCAAGGCTTTAGGCTACAGCTTTGCTAATCTTCCAAAGATTAATCTGTCAGACTACCCTACAGGTGCTCCGATTAGCAATGCGAACTTGCCTCATCCAGATGGCTCGTTAGTTAAAGAGGGAATTACAATTTGGTGGATTCGAAGCGGTCAAAAGACCGGGTTTGAAAGCATGGCTGTGTTTAATACTTATGGATTCAGTTTGAACAGAGTCGTAAAGGCAAACGCTGCAGATATTGCACTGCCAGAAGGTCCGGTAGTCAAATTCCGCGATGGAACCTTGGTCTTAGATACTAGTACATACTTCATTATCTCTCGAGGGAAGAAATTAGCGTTTACTTCTGAATCTCAAATGACAACACTTGGATACAGAATTGCAAACGTCATATTTGCTAGCCTGATGGGCTACGAGTATGGAGGTCTAGTTAAGTAAACTAGATAAAATAAAAACACCACTTCTATTTAATAGAGGTGGTGTTTTTATAGGTTACTTAATTTTAACTAATTTACCTTTGCGTTTAACGATGTTTTTGTAATCCCATTGGATCGCAGCGCCTTTTTTAAGCCAACGTTTTAAATCTTTTGGAATAATCTGATCAACATCTGTGTAATCAATTTGAGATGCTTTAAAACTTCCCTGTGCCACTAGATTTTTCTCTTCGAAAGATTGTCCGCTCCAGAAGAGGAGACGAACCCCAGCTTTGACGACATTGTATCCAGTGATAGGATTGCCATCTAGAAACCATACCGGGCCTCCGTGCCAAAGCTTGCTTTCTGCTTTGGGTAGGCCGGCATCAATTTCTTTCGATAGCATTGTGCAAATCTTTTTTTCTTGCCCTTTTAACTTGTTGTTATAGGCAATTATGTCTTTGTGCATGGTTAAAATAAATTACTTTCTATTCTTAATAGAACGTTTAGCTAGAATTCCTCGAATGGAAGGGCTGACCGTTTTGTCTTTACGATGAATGCACCCTATCCAACAACACGGGCGTCGCATACCTTCTTTGAGTTCTGAAATAGCTCTTTTCACGTGATCTTTTCTGGTACTTTCTTGCTTAACAAAAGTGACCCAACAGATCCATTCGTTGCGGGCGAGAGGAGTAAGGCTTTCCCATGCAGATAACGCTGCTTTGCTGGAAGTTAGAGCTTTTTGTAGGTCAGCTGGCAGTTTATGTGCTGTGCCGCTGGAGATTGGATTGGTCATGGATTTATTATAACAAAAACCATCAGCAATTGCTGATGGTTTTTGTCTATTTATTTAATAGTTCTAACGTCCGCAACCATTTTGATTATACGCACGAATTGTTGAGTTGTACCATTGTCGCCAATGAGCACTGCCATCATCATTTTCCCTAATATAGTTAAGATCATACTGGAGCATGTTACATAACCCTTGATTGGCAGGGCCAGAAAGAGCAGCAGCTGACTCATTTCCTTGTAATCCAGCTAATGGCCCAACACCTGCTGATCGTTGTCCTGCTAAAAATCCAATTGCACCCCCAGCAACTAGTGCTATGACTGCAATCAATATCACTTTGTTTATTTGTTTCATTGCGAGATTTTAATAATTCTAACTTATTTATAACCATTAATAGGTTATCTGTCAAAAAAACACCCCTCACATATTTCTATGCAAGGGGCGTATCGAACTGTATCGCATTCTTAGGCTCGATTTTCCAAACACCAAGTTGTGGCGTTTTGGAACATTCGAAGCCATGGAGAGGCTTCCAAGTCAGACCCAGAAGCAGGCATCCAAGCTAGTTGCCACAACCGGAAACAACGTTCGGGATGAGGCATCATTGCCAAATGCCGTCCATCCGGAGAACATAAAGCCGTAACTCCCAGCGGTGACCCATTGGGATTATACGGATAGGTCTCCGTTTGTTTACCATATGGGTCAAGATAGGCGAGAGGCGAAAGCTGGCGCTTTGCCACTTCATCTGCTACCGATTGGTCTGGATACACCAATCGACCTTCACCGTGAGCAACCCAAACACCAAATTCTGTTCCTTCCATGCCGGCTAGTAGTATCGACGGACTTGGTAGGATTCCTACCTGTGCCCACCGAGACTCAAACCGACCCGAAGTATTATGAACAAATCGAGGTTGTTGTTCGCTAGCAATCCCTTTCCATGGAACCCATCCGAGTAATGCCATTAGCTGACAACCGTTACATACGCCGAGCGAAAAAGTATCTGCGCGGTTGTAGAATCGGTCGAACATTTCTTTCAATTTTTCGTTGAAAAGAATTGTTCCTGCCCAGCCTTTTGCACTGTCGAACACATCCATGTAGGAGAACCCGCCGGCGAATATAACGCCTTGGAACTGATCAAGATTAATCCTGCCTTCAAGAAGATCACTCATCGTGACATCCCATGGAGCAAGACCTGCAGCAAAACAAGCAGCCTGCATTTCCCGATCACCGTTTGTGCCTTCTTCGCGCAAAACTGCTACGCGAGGTTTGTTTGGCGCTTCCAGAACTTCCAGAGACGTGGCTTTTGGTGTAAACGTCAATCCCCACGAGGGAAATCTATCGGGGCCGATAATGCCAGGAAGTAGGTCAGAGTGACCCAAGTATTCTTCCTCAGCACATGTAGGATTCATCTGCAGTTTTTCAATCTGAGCACTGGTGGCTTCCCACCAGCTTCTTACTTTCTGAATAGTGGTTCTTAGCAGATTGCCAATGCCGCTAGCAGAAATTATGCACTCATTTGATTTTAGTCCCTGCCCAACTATCGAAAAAGGAATTTCATATTCTCGACAGATTTGTTGGATTTTGCTACTGGATGGCCCAGGCATAAATTCGATTACAAACCCGAGTTCCTCGTTGAACAAAAATTCCAATGGCTTAGCACCATTTGGAGCGTTTATGATGAACCCGCAGCGACTTGCCATACACATCTCTGAAACAGTGGTTATTAGGCCACCATCGCTTCGGTCGTGCAGGGCAAGAATCAGACCTTTGTCAATCATCTGTTGCACCGCAAGAAATGCATTCTTGAGGAGCGTTGGATCATCAACATCAGGTGACTCGTCCCCAAGCTGATTTAATGTTTGAGCCAGAGCTGAACCGCCAAGACGGTTTTTGCCTTGTCCCAGATCAATTAACGCAAGGAAGCTTTCGCCAGGCTTCTTAATGTCCGGGGTAACCTTTTTTGTAATGTCAGGAACCGGAGCGTAACCTAGAATTACCAAACTACCAGGAGCCTTTACTAGCTCTCCTGAGACTGTCGCCGCCATAGAAAGACTGTCCTTTCCTCCATCTACTGCAATGCCAAGTTCGATCATAAGGTCGGACATGGCGCTAGCAGCTTCGTAGAGGGAAGCACCTTCATGTGGTAACTTAGCTGCCCACATCCAGTTAGCTCGGCAACGTATATCTGCGATGTCACTGATCCTGACTGATGCCATGTTGGTCAACATTTCTGCCACCGCCATGCGAGCACCAGCTTTTGGATTAATAAGCATCTTTATTGGTTGTTCACCAATTGCAGAAGCATTGCCGGTCAAGCTGAAGTGACTTTGAGCATTCACGCTTACATTAGCAATCGGAATTTGGGCAATCCCGCAGCACTGTTGCTGCGCTACTAACCCGGTAACACTCCGATCAACCTTGTGCACCAGAAATCCTTTCGATCCAACAGAGGGAAGTCTGAATACGGCTTCCCATGCTTCACCAACGGAAATGTCTGGCAATTCTAGAGGTTTGAGTTCACCAGCATACCGGTTGGACTCGAAGGTCTTTTGAGGCATGTTGGTAAGTATTTGTTCCAAGTCCAGATCAACTGGCTTGCTGCCGTTTTGAGGATCCTCAACAACAACTTTACCGCTGCCGTCGATGTTGCCCAGAATTTCGCAGTTTACCCGTTCCCGTTTACAGATTGATTGAAATCGTTCAATCTGCTCCGGACGGATTAGTAGTCCGTATCCTTCTTGGAACTCAGCGCTCCAAATTTTAAGCACTGACATTGTCTTGTCACCAAGAACAATGCCACGAATATTGATCTTGCCACCGAGTGGTTCAAGTAGTTCCGTTAGAACATTACTTGGACCTCCGGCGCCTTGATCGTGAATGCTCGAGATAGGATTGTCGTCTCCCATTTCAACGCAAGCTCGAATGACACGGTTCGCTCGATTCTCCATTTCTGCGTTGCCGCGTTGAACAGAGTTAAAATCGAGAGACTCGGTATTCTCACCTTGCATCATACTCGAGGCACTGCCGCCGCCAACACCAATAGGGTAAGCGGGACCACCAATTCTCACGATCAGCATTCCAATCTCTGGCGTTACTTTGGAGGTATGCCCATCAAATAAATGACCGACTCCGCCGCTGTAAAGAATTGGCTTGCGAGGTTCGCGCCATTCACCGTCGACTATCTGCCCGAATGTTCGGGTAAAGCCTAAGGTGAGGGGCTCGCCGAACTGATTACCATAGCTCGACACGCCGTCACTGCCTTCAATAAGGATCGAAAGAGGGGAAGCGTATTGCGATGGTTTATCTTGACCGACTACTTCGCCTGGAATTTTGTGCCCAGGAATGAAAAGATTGCCGACAAAGTAGCCAGCTACACCTGTTCCTACGATTCCTCCACGTCCAACCGCACTATTATCGCGTATCCGTCCACCGGAGCCTGTCTGGGCGCCGGGGAAAGGGGCTACGAAAGTCGGGTGGTTGTGTGTTTCCGCAGTGCAAGTGATGTGAACGATTCTGTTCGAGATTTGCATTTCAGAAGGCTGACCCGGTGCTTCTGGCAGAATTAACCTTACGTTAAATCCTGTCATGGCACCCGAGTTATCATGGAAAGCAATTATGCTTCTGTTGCCGCTGCCGAGATTGATCAGTGGTTGCTGGACAATCTCAAACAGAGTCTTCGGCATAACCACTCCATCAAGAATAATCTGACCTTTGAAATACCAATGACGACTGTGCTCGCTGTTGGCATTGCCAAGTTGAAATAACTCAACGTCTGTTGGGTTCCTTTGCAATATCTCAACAAAAAGATGTTGATAGTAGTCAATGTCGCGAGAATCCATCCCTAAGCCGAGCGCGCTGTTTATTCTCTCGAGCGCCGATTTGCCTTGACCCATAAGATCGATTACCTGGACATCGTCTGGCGTTATGCCTGTGTCAAAGTTTTCAATTCCATTCGGGTAGTGCTGTTCCGTCATTCGGTCGAGGTGTTTTTCGAGAACTTCGTTCAAGTTGCCGTTCAAGGGGTAGCATTTTACACGCTCAATGCGTGTTACTTTGCGAAGTCCCATAGCGTGGCAAATTGAAACGGCATTTGATGAGAACGGGGTCTCAATCGAAAGCCGTGGTCCGATCTCAATAATACCCTCTATAGAATGCCGAGGTTGAAACTGGGTTTTTGATGGCTCAAAAGTTTCTGTAATGAGCCACTGGAGCTGTGTGAGCTCCGCTTCGGTTAGCGTGCCTGTAGCTTCAATGTAGTAGCTGAATCCCAAGCCTTGTAGTATTTGTCTAAAGATGCGATAGATCATGTCTCCTCCGTTTTCTTTCAATAGAACATTTTATGTAAAAGGGCTACTGCACTCGAATTAGTACAGCCCTTTATTTTATAAGAAATTGGCTTAATTAACAAGGGTAATAGAGATATAAAAAACCACTGCATTTGAATGAATGCAGCGGTGTCTAAAGTGGAACGACCGTAGAAATTTTTTGTTATTCTGGCCGTTTTGACGATATTGTCTTCCTGGGTCCGAACCAAGATTTGATTGTAATTTCGCTGTCTGCAGAAGCAGTGGTGTAGCCAACCAGCTGGGAACTAATACCATCTCTTCGAGCATGTCCAATGACTAGATCCGCCTGCTCGTCGTTTTCACAAACAATCAGCATGCCACAACCGCCATGGAATGTGCTGTAAGCCCGATGTGGGGTAAGAGCGAGCGATGGGAAATCTTGCGAAAGCTCGTAAGCTTTTAGTAGGACTGCCGGTGGTTCTGGCATGTCATACAGGCTTGCGCCAACTCCTGGAGGGAGAAGTTCACCAAACTTACCCCAAATTCCACCACCGGTGATATGTGCAATGCCGTGGATCTTCACTGGTGATAGGAGTTTCCTTCCGTCGTCTTGCCATCCGATGAGTGAGGTGATGGTTCTTGCGTAGCTTTGCGAAGGAATCGTAAGAGCTTTAGCAAACTCACGAGCTTCACTGCTTTGCAAGAGATCTCTTGCATCTGGCCCCCATTTCTGGCGAATCAAATCTGCAAAGAGTGTTCCACCGTTACATCGGTAGCCTTCCTCTCCAAAACCGACAATGGGTTGTCCCGGCTTTATTCCCGATCCATCTATGAGAGAATCGCGATGAGCTAGGCCCACACACGACGCGCCCCATGTCAGAATTAGCTGATCGTCCGAGTAAACATCACAGAAAGCGGTGATGTTATTCTTCATGATTGCTGTCTCGCCGGTTATGTTAACCAAATGCGCTTCCTTCAAAGCGTCTCCGTATCCTTCCATCATCGCTTCGAACAGCGGGAAGTTTTTTTCTGTGATGTATTTGACGTTGACCTCGTTATCAATAACGACTGGCAGTCTTCCGGACCGAGCAAAGTCGTCCGCTACCATAGTTACGATTTCCCAACCCAATCCTCGAAACACATCTTCAGTTCCAACCAAAGCATGGAAATTTGGTTTACCCCCAGCACCATCATTTTCCACTTCTTCGGCTAAAGTCCAGTCAGTTACCCGACCATCCTTTGTCTCAAAGCGTAGCATCTCCTCCAAGATGTGGCGTTGCCAAATGAACCCCACCGGCCCTCGAAAGTTATTGGGCTGGTGGGCGATGATGTTAATCGCTTTGTTGTTGCCGTGGCTCCCAAAGCAGATCTCCTTAGCCAGTTTTGATGCCCTGTCTCCAGGGTCAATCACTTCTTCTAAATATAAATCGTTGTTCAAAATTTGTTCCTCCTTCGGCTCTGGTATAGTCTGATTTTCGGTCGTTCCAGAGCCTACTATTATACGAAAAAAGCCCTTGAGAATCAAGGGCTTAGAACATTAGTAGATATTAGAACGTATTTCTATTTCTCAGCCAGCTGCTTCAATACTTCTAAAGCTTTTGGCCACATGCCGTCGAACATATCCTTGTATTCATCTTTTACATCGATGTCTACGATCAATTCAGTTCCACCATCTTTTTCGTTGAAAGTATAGTTTTCAAAATATAACTCATCAGGTGCATAAACATTCTCTTCACCCCTCATTATTTCACTAGAATATTTAACGGAAATAAATTCACCTGGTCTGGATTCTTGTACTTTCCCGATCATGCCTGAAACAGTGCCATCTTTTTCCTTGCCTAGAAACTTAATATCACTTCCTTCGTCCCAACTACCTTCCATATAGGTTTCAGCAGTTGGATCAGGATTGAAAACTGATGACCATTCTTTGTATGTTTCTTCGCCAAGCATCGTATCCCAAACTTTTTGTTGGGGAGCATTGATCTGAATTGGATAATGTAGATGTTCCATATTTGTATTATTAATGACTATAAAATTATGATAACATAGGACTCTCTTTAGAGTAAAAACTATTAAATTGGAAGTTTCATTGGTACATCAATTGCAACAAGTTCTGCATTACCTAGACCTTTTATTACTATATCCGTTTCATCCATAATTCTAGCTTGGTCTTCTTTGGAAAATTCTACGCCGTTTATTTCTATTTTTCCATTTTGTAAGTAAATGAACAGTCCTCGGTCATGGCCTAGAGTGTAGCGCACGGTGCCTCCAGATTCTATGTTGGCTTTGTAAATCGTAGAGTTGGTACGAATAGAAATCGCTCCATTTAAGTCTTGCTCAGAATTTGCTTGACCAGAAGCAACTGGGACAAGGGTGTTCTTCGGTAAGTTGCTGAAATCTTTCTGAGCATACTGGGGAGCTTGGTTTTTTTCATCTGGCATAATCCAGATTTGGTACAAATGGATTGATTCTTTCTCTTGATTCACTTCGGCATGAGTCACTCCTGTGCCAGCAGACATGTATTGAACCTCGCCTTTGCTGATTGCACCTGTATTTCCCATACTATCTTGATGGGTGAGTTTGCCTTCGTGGACTATTGTAACGATTTCCATGTTGTCATGTTGGTGCGCGCCAAATCCATTCTCGCCATCAATGTAGTCATCATTAAAAACTCGCAACGCGCCAAAGTTCATGTTGCCTCGATCTTGATACATAGCAAAAGAAAATAGGTGATAGGTCCTCAACCAGTCATGCTTTGCTTCGTATCTATTTGCCGCAGGAATTTTTCTAATCATAAACTGATTATATCAGTTTTAGATTTCCAGAGTTAGGGATATTGTATCACCCAAGTTGATATTTTCTTTTTTGCGCACTTCAGCCTTAAGAGGTAAAAGATATGTGTTAGTCTTTTTGTCAGGGAAAATCGATGTTTTCCATTTTGTCTTGCCAACTGTAACCATCACAGGGAGCGACCCCCAACCTCTTTTCATTTCAGAATATGTTTTGCTAATCATTTTAGAATGATTTTTAGGTATAGTGATGAACTGCCAACCTACCATCCCTGGGTAAAGCCATACTTTTGATTTAACTTTGAACATTTTCTGATTGAAATACGTTTTTAAGCGGCTTCAAATCGTGCTTTATTATCTGACATCCATTTTTGCATGTCGCCATTTGGATCGCTCATTACTTCAGGATGAGCTTCTGCGTAATGAGGCTTAAGATTATTCATCCACTCTTCAAATGTTTCTCCTTGAGCAGTGGCATCGCATAAATCACATTTCACTGTTTTCATAATATTATGATTAATTATTAAGATTCATATCTTATGATTTTAGTATATCACTTTTAAGTTCGACATCCCACTTGGATCAAACAAAAATCACGCACATCCATGGGTGAATTCTGTTTGGCTTGGGAGCTGGCTCTGCACACGCATCCAGACAAAAGAAAAAGCACCACCTTGCGGTGCCGCATTTTCTTTTGGCTCCCCACTAGCCATTGATCTTAGAACGCATTTTGTGGAGAATAGGGTGCTGGTGCCAGTGGTCTAGACTTTTTCTTCGCTCTTACCTAGTACAGCTCTAGAAAGATACATAAATGGAATATCAATAACACCCACAAGCCACTTAACTACTGTCAGCCCAATTATCAAAGGTAGGATTGGCATTACACCGTAAAACGCTAGAGTTACAAAGAGTACGCTATCTACCAACATAGCAGGCAGTGAACTAAATGCATTTCTCATCCATAACTGCTTACCACCAGTTAACTTTTTAAACCATTGGAATAGATAAGCATCTAGGTTTTCGCTTACAAAGAAAGTGATTAAGCTTGCAATAACTATTCTTGGTACTGTGCCAAAAATAAACTCAAAAGCGGCTTGATTTTGGAAGAATGGTGCAGGAGTTGCTTTAACGATCAAATAAGAAAATGCGATAAGTGCAATTTGGCAGAATAGTGCCAATAGAATCATGCGTTGAGTTTCGCGTCTACCAAACTTTTCACTCACTATATCTGTAAGCAAAAAAGTAACAGAGAAAAGTAATACGGCTCCAGGGGCAAAGAACGTTGTGAATCCGAAATCAAATGCGATTGTTTTAGATGCAATGATATTGGAGATCACTATAAGCGTTACATATAGTGCAATTAAGGCATCAGAGCGATTGTACCTTTTGGCGTAATACGCACCACCTACTGCAAAGATGGATATGAGCAATATCCAAAATATTGTAAGGACTAATGACATAAGTTCAAGTTTAATTGTCTTAAATATAACATAAACTTAAATTGGGTTATAATATTGATATGAATGAATACCCTCAAAAAGTTGTAGATCATTACACTCAGCACCGCAATAGCTATAGATCCACAGACAGTATCGTGTTCCCATTGGTTAAGAAAATTGGTATTAAGGATAAAGTCATTTTGGACTTTGGTTGTGGTCACGGCGTTGACGCTGTGAAGTTTGTTGAACTTGGGGCAAAGAAAGTTGTTGGTATAGATCCTAGCAAGCCAATGATAGATCTAGCTAAGCAAGTAAACAGTAACTCTAAGATTAAGTTTATAGTGACTGATGGGAATACTTTGCCGTTGAAAGGCAATCAGTTTGATTTAGTCTTTGCCAACTTCGTAATCCATTATTTGAAAGATACTGAACAGCAATTTGCAGAGATTGCCAGAGTACTGAAACCTGGCGGTTATTTTGTTGCAGTATTTAATTGTCTGACTACAGACTTAAATCTAATCAACAAGCGAGTGCCAATGCTATTAGGTAGGGGCAAGGAATCAACTCGCATACATGTTTTATCTAAATCACCAGACGAGATAAAAGCGAGTTTAGAGTTGGCTAACTTCAAGATTAAAAAGTTTTCCAGAATCGCTAACCCTGATGCAAAAATTGATCCAGCATATGATAATAAGTATGAGCTTAGAAAGAATCCAATTATATTTGTCGCTCAAAAATTGAACAATAAATAAAACGACCTTATGGTCGTTTTATTTTACAATACCTAGAAACCTGACTATTGATGGCTTAAAACGGTCTAGCAATGTTTGTTTCGTTAACTTCTATTCCATGAGAGGTAATAAGCGATTTAATATGCTCTCGGAATGCCTTCATGGATACAACTCCCTGACGAACATTGGAAAGGGCTAGGAACCCTTCTTCCTTGCTTAGCTCCAAACCGTGAGCCATAGCTCCCATATTAAAACCAAGCTGTACCTTTATCTCTTCAGATAAATCAGCCCACTGATTAACTCGTGAGAATCTAAGCACTTGCTCACATGCATGTATTACAAAACTATCCATAGTTATAAGTTTGTTTCTTCTGATTGTTTAATGCGAACTTTTTCAGTCATGGTTCTTGGGCTAATGTAAGCCAAGGCATCACTGTCAGGATTATAAAGTTCAATCATATCCAAATCTTCCCTAGGGAAAATACGCGCACCTTCAATGTGCTCACCGTCTAATAATGATTGTTTGAGCTTAGCGTATTCTTCGGGTTCGATGTAGAAATCTACATCTCCAACGTGATGACGATAAGGGTCTGGTTTACGAATATATAAATGAGTATATATAGCTTCGGGAATATCACCCTCTGCTGGCATCACAATTGGTTCGTGCAATTTGAAATACTTCTGGTTAACATCATCTGACTCTTCAGTCAGTTCTTTGCGGATCGAGGTTAGGAAAGTATGTTCATCATCATAATGACAGAAGACACCCATGTTGCCGGCATTAGGGTAGTATTTACCAAAAGACTGCTCGCAAAGCCTATAGCACTCTAAATGAATGTGCTTGATTGCTTCAAGTAATTGTTCTTTGGATTGAATTGGGCTGAATCGATAAAGTTTCATATACATTGTTATTGGTTGAAAAATTGTTTTGCAGCCCTATAACTCATTTCTAATCTATCGTAGAATGTCGAGTCGTCAATATGTAATGCAATTTTGTCGGAATGATTTTTAATAAAGTTTTCGTGGTCAGATATAATCTGGTCAATCCGTTCTAGTGATTCATTGTACTGTTTCGCTGCATATAACTTTTTCAGGAAATCTGGGCTTAAATCTAAACTAATGATAAAGTATTTATAATTTGCTTCGTCCAGCCATTCTTTTAATTGCTTCCATTCACGATCGACGCTTGCGTCATAAATAAACGATTTCCCATTTCCAATAATTTCTTTACCCCGCGCATTTCTTCGGTTTAAATATTCGTCTTTATTAAAAATACTAAAATCTTCGATAACTTCGGTTCTTATCGCATCATTGTTAAAAATAGGAAGATTAAGTTTATAGCTTAGATAGTTTGCAATTGGAGTTTTAGAGCTTCCAACTGCGCCTGCAAACGTAATACATATTTTATTCATAAATCTATTATAACAAAAACCACCAGATAAATCTGATGGATTTTGTGGCTCGGGAGCTGGGATTCGAACCCAGGACCGATCGGTTACACATTATCCTTATCTTTCGATAGGGGGTGGACTATATCATCATCCTCTAGAGGATGCGAGGCGCTTCCACGGGCACCGCCCATGTACTCCTTGCGGATAGTCTCTGAACCTTCCCAAAACTTTTGGGCTTGGCTGCTGATTACCGTACGTTACCGTTTAGGCTTCCAGCAATTCACCTCGTTTTCAATCTAGATTACTCTAGAATGCTGCGTATTCCCAACGCGAACGCTGGGGGAACTTTTGTGTGTTCACAGCCGATAGCTCTACCACTGAGCTACTCCCGAATATTCAATTGGTACCTCGATATATTAGCAAAGAACCCCGATTTTATCAATAGCTATTCCTTAGGTTTTTTGCTATTTCCGTGATAATATATAGATAGAAATAGAGAACGGCCTTAAGGCATAAAGCAGAGAAACAAAACAGTGTTAAATCAAACAAAAAGAAAACATAGTCAATCAGGCTTCACTTTAATTGAAGTTGTCGTTACAATCCTGCTAATTGGAGCAACTCTTGTTTTGTACAACGCCACTTCAAAGATTGTGGTTATTAATAAAGTGAACAAATATAAAGAAGTCGCGCTTAGGATTGCAGATGAAAAAGTGCAGACCCTTCGTGTTGCTGGATACAGCGCTGTACCAGCTAGCGGATCATTTTCAGATTCTTTAATCTCATCTTTGCCTGGTGGCGCTGGTACAATTACAACTTCAGATGTAAATGATGGAACTAAATCTGTATTAGTAACAGTCTCTTGGACCAATCCACAAAATGGGTCTACTCAACAAGTCAGGTTGACAACATACATCGCTGAAGGAGGGATTGGACAATGATCCATTCCAAAAAAGAAAAAGGCTTCACCTTAATTGAAGTTGTAATAGTCACCTCAATCTTTACAGTGCTAGCATTAGCTCTGTTAAATGTTTTCGATTGGCACAATAAGCTCTTTAATTTGGAAAGAGCAGATACCGAAGCTGTTGGATCAGCTAGAATTACCATGAACAACATGGCAACTTACATCGCGCAAGCCTCGAACATAGAAGCTAGTCGTACAATTAGCGGTACTACTTATACAACGGATGCAGATACTGTCGTCTTACAGCTACCAGCCTTCGATAGCAGTGGTAATTTGCTTGCTAGCATTTACGATTACGTTGTTTATAACAAGTCAGGAACAACACTCAGTCAAATAACTGAAATTGGTTCGGGTAGTAGTCGTAATGCTGGTACAAAAATAATGACAGCCTATGCGCAAAGCCTATCTTTTACTTACGATTCAGTAGATTTAACTCAAGTCACTCAAGTAATAGTCGACTTGCAAACCCAGGCAACGGTTAGGGGTGGTAGTGTTACTACAGCCCATGTTGCCAACACCATCTTTTTAAGAAATAAATAAATGAAGAATTTTACTAAAAACAAAAAAGAGCAAGGCGCTTTACTAATAATTGGTATTGTTGTTATGTCAGTTTTGGTGGTGCTATCGACAGCAGTTTGGACCACTAGTTTAATTCAGGTTAAGTCTAGCAGGCAGTCCGTTGCTCGCACTCAACTTTTAAACATTGCAGAAGCTGGTTTAGACAAAGCAGTATACGAGCTAAATCAAAGCACTACTTTTTCCGGAGAGTCTAACGTTGCTGTTGGTGAGGGGACTTACACCACAACTGTTAGTAATATCGACTCAACTAACAAGCAATTGACTTCTACCGCGTACATTCCTAACAGCATTAATCCTACATCTCAAATTACAGTAAAAATGAGAGTGGGAATTGACTCTTCAGTTATCTCTTTTCGATATGGGGTTCAGGCGGGGAGCGGTGGTTTCTCTCTAACTGGCGGCTCTACTATTAATGGAAGTGTATATTCAAACGGGAACATCAGTGCGACCACTGGTGTTAGTATCACAGGTAGCGCCGTAGCAGCTAACCCAGCTAGCTTGTATGCCGATCAATAAAACGTAACACCTGCAACCATTTCTTCATGTACTAGCTCTACTTGTGTGACTTTCGGAAATGCAACAGCTACTGAAGATTTCGCTCAAAGCTTTACAATCTCAGATGACGTTCCAATGAATAATCTCCAGTTCTACATTAGGAAGACTGGAAGCCCTGGTAATAGAACTATTAATATCGTTGCAGATAACGCTGGTAGCCCAAGTTCTAGTGTGTTAATGACAGCAACTATGTCATCGTCTTCAGTGACTACTAGTTTTGGGTGGGTAACAGTAGCTATGCCAACGACTCCAGTACTAGATCCAGGAGAAACATATTGGATTGTAATGGATGGCAGCTCTAACGCTTCGAATAACTACACAATTGGCGCTAACTCAAATGGCTATGCAAACGGTCAGGCAAAAATCGGTCGCCAAAGCACTGGCGCTTGGTCTAACACAACACCTGCAGGGCTAGATGGATACTTCCGCATCAATTTAGGTGGTGGTACCTCTATGATTGGTGGAAATACTTATAACACTGGTGTATACGTAGGAACAACCGCAAGCGATGAAGCTTGGGCTCACAATGTAATGGGCGCAACAATGACCGGTCCTTTGTATTGTCAGACATCAAGCTATACAAATAAGGCTTGCAATACTTCCAGGTCGAGTCCGCCTGCACAGACCATGCCGCTATCAGATAATAATATTCAAGATTGGAAAGATGATGCAGTCTCCGGGGGAACTACTGTAGGGGACTACAACGTTGGTTGGGCTGGAGGAACAAATGGACCGAAGAAGATTACTGGAAACGTCACAGTGAATGGTGGTGGAATTTTAACAGTCACTGGCACGCTTTGGATCGAAGGAAATCTTACAGTAAACGGCGGTGGGCAAGTTCGACTCTCTCCAAGTTATGGCAGTAATAGCGGAGCTATTATAGTAGATGGCTATGTTAGTTTAAGTGGTGGATCTAATTTCGCAGGTTCCGGAACTGCAGGTAGCTATCCTTTTGTAATTACAACTAGCGCTTGCCCTGCTTCTGCTGGTTGTGGCGGCAATCCTGCCATTTCCTTGTCCGGTGGGGCTGGTACAGTGGCTTTAGTGGCTCAAAATGGTACTGCTAATGTAAATGGTGGAAGTTCTTTAAAGGCTTTAACCGCAAAACAAATTAGTATGAGCGGAGGCGCCACTTTAACTTACGACGCTGGTCTAATTAGTGAAAACTTTAATAGTGGTCCTGGTGGATCATGGGCGCCTGTCGCAGGAACCTATATTATAATTGAGTAAGATAAATATAATGAATAATCATTTAGCACAAACCTCACCTAAAGATAATCAACCCATTAGCAGGACTATTGAGGAAGAGAATTCCCAAGGCCTAACCGCTAGCCAAATTACTACCGAGACCCAGGCCGATGCCTCATCACAAAAACAGGTGACATTTGGACTAATTGCGGTACTTTTAGTCATAACCGCCATGGTAGCCGTAGTGGTATTCTGGAAAAATAGAGAGTAATTTACCTAACTTAACAACACCATACAAAACTCCTCTGCCTGTAAGGTGGGGGAGTTTTTTTATACACTACTTATCCACAAAAATTCTCCGCTCTCATAAAAAGTACCTCAATCTCAAGAAAAATTAAATTTTGCCTAAACCCAACATCTAGCGGTATAATTAGGAAGCGCATACTACATTTAGTATATGAGTAAAACATTACTAAGAAACACAAAAAGCCTATGAATTGCCCTAAATGCCTGAATGTCGACACAAAAGTGGTCGATTCCAGGCCAGTTGAGGAACTTGCAGCCATTCGCAGACGCCGCGAATGTGAGAAATGTGAGTTTAGATTCTCTACCTATGAGCAGATCGAAATTCTCGATCTAAAGGTCCTCAAAAGAGATGGGGTACGTCAAAACTATTCCCGTGAAAAGTTGGAACGAGGCTTAAGAAGAGCGTTCGAAAAACGGGAGCATACTGACCAGACTTTTAAGAAGATTGTTTCAAGTGTGGAACAAGAAATTCAAAAGAAAGCAGTTAGTGGAGAAATCACCAGCAACACTATCGGTGAGATAGTAATGAAGGCCATTAGGAAAGTCGACAAGGTGGCTTACATTAGATTCGCTAGTGTGTACAGACAATTTGAAGACATTGAAGAATTCAAAGAAGCAATTCTTAAACTATAAATAACTTAAATCTAACAAAACCATGGAAATTAAAAAAAGAAGCGGAGAGATTGTACCGTTCGATCAATCAAAAATAAAACTTGCTATTAGCAAAGCCTACGTAGATGTTTACTACAAAACCAACGATGAACTTACAGAACCAATTGCTTTGGCTGTATCTCAAGAAATTGAATTAACTTTCGGAGATCGCACTCCTGGCGTTGAAGATGTTCAAAATATAGTAGAACGTAAGTTGATGGAGAGTAACCTTTTTGACGTTGCAAAATCTTATATCATCTACCGCTACGAACACACTAAGGTTCGTGAAGAAAAGAAAGCTGAAGTTCTAGAGAAGATCGATAAAGCAGAAGTGATGGTTCAAAATCGAAACGGTACTACTGAACCTTTTTCTCTACAAAAAGTTCAAATGAGTCTAGAGAAGATTCTGGGCGAACAAGCAAAAGACATTGATGTCGCCATGGTCATCAATCAACTTCGCTTGGAAATTTACGAAAACATTCACACTGAAGAAATTGAGCGCGCTTTGATTATGGTTCTTCGCTCATTCATTGAAAAAGACCCTGCTTACTCTCAGATTGCTGCTCGTGCTCTATCTAACAAACTTTACAAAGAAGTTATTGGTGCAGACAAGATTGATTTCTCTAAGTTAGATGAACAATTGCGCGAGGCATTTATCCGTTGTATTAACACTGGTGTATCAGCGCGTCGCTTAGATCCACGCATGCTGACTTTCAATTTGGAGTACATTGCATCAGAACTAGCTACAGAACGAGATAGCTTACTAACTTACTTGTCCGTTCAGACTCTGAATGACCGCTACTTTACTCGTGTCCCAGAAACAAAAGAGCTTCTAGAAACACCTCAAATGTTCTGGATGCGCGTGGCTATGGGTATTGCGTTAGAAGAAGAAAACAAAGAGGCAAAAGCTGTAGAGTTCTACCGAATCATCTCTACTTTGCACTTTGTCCCATCTTCACCAACCCTATTTAACGCTGGTATGATTCACTCCCAGCTATCATCTTGTTATTTAACCACTATTGAAGACGATCTAGACCATATCTTCAAATCTTACGGAGATAACGCTCAACTTTCAAAATGGTCCGGTGGACTTGGAAATGACTGGAGCAAGCTTCGTGGCACTGGTGCAATGATCAAAAAGAATGGTATTGAAAGCCAAGGGGTTATTCCTTTCCTAAAAATTGCTAATGATGTAACTGTAGCTATCTCTCGTAGTGGTCGTAAGCGCGGAGCAACTTGTGCTTACTTGGAAACTTGGCACTACGACATCGAAGATTTCTTGGAATTACGTAAGAACACAGGTGATGAACGTCGTCGTACTCACGACATGAACACATCTAACTGGGTTCCAGACCTTTTCATGCAACGTGTTAAGGAAGATGGAATGTGGTCTTTGTTCTCTCCAGATGAAACTCCTGAACTTCACGAAATCTACGGCGCTGAATTTAAGCGTGTTTACGAAAAGTATGAACAAAAGGGAATGGCGGGGGAATTGAATTTGTTCAAACAAATGAAGGCAAAAGATCTTTGGAAGCGCATGCTTACAATGTTGTTTGAAACCGGTCACCCATGGGTAACATTTAAAGATCCAAGCAACATTCGCTCACCTCAAGATCATGTTGGCGTAGTTCACAGTTCAAACCTTTGTACTGAAATCACTTTGAACACTTCCAAGGAAGAAACCGCTGTATGTAACTTGGGGTCTATTAACCTAGCTAAGCACATTCGCCAAGGCGCATTGGATATTGAAAAACTTCAGTATTCTGTAACTGTAGCAATGCGCATGCTAGATAACGTTATTGATTTAAACTTCTACCCAACAATCGAAGCTAAGAACTCTAACTTAAAGCATCGCCCAGTTGGTTTGGGAATCATGGGCTTCCACGATGCGCTTTACCAACAAGATATTCCTTTTGACTCTGAAGCAATGGTGGAATTTGCAGATGCTAGCATGGAAGCAGTTTCTTACTATGCTATTTACGCTTCATCTCAACTTGCTAAAGAACGCGGAGCATATTCTTCATTCCGTGGTAGCAAATGGGACCGTGGTATTTTCCCTGTAGATACAATTGCTCTTCTTGAACAAGAACGTGGCGAACAAATCCCAGTGTCTCGTACTGGAAAATTAGATTGGGCTCCTGTTCGTGCTTCTGTAAAAGAATATGGAATGCGTAACTCCAACACTATGGCGATTGCTCCAACAGCGACTATCTCCAATATCTCTGGAGCGATTCCATCAATTGAACCTATCTACAAAAACATTTACGTGAAGTCCAATATTTCTGGTGACTTCGTTGTTGTTAACTCTTACTTGATTACCGATTTGAAAGCTCTTGGTTTGTGGAACGATGACATGCTTTCTCAATTGAAGTTCAACGATGGTACTTTGGCAAACATCCCTGGCATCCCTCAAGCTTTGAAAGATAAGTACAAAGAAGTGTTCGAAGTAGATCCAAAATGGTTAATCCGTGCTGCTGCTTTCCGTGGCAAATGGATCGATCAATCTCAGTCTTTGAATGTGTTCTATGCCGGCAAGTCCGGAAAAGATATTAACGATATTTACATTTACGCTTGGGACATGGGTATCAAGACTACTTATTACTTGCGTACACTAGCTGCTTCTCAGGTTGAAAAATCCACTGTTGATACAGCTGCATTTGGTAATACTCACGTTCGTGGAGAGAATACTGGCTCTAACGCTGTTGGCGAAGAAGTTCCTGCGGCAATGCCAACCCCAATGCCTGAGGCTGCGCCAGTCATGGCTGCAACTCCAGCGCCAGCGTTCGCTACAGAGCCTCGTTCTGCAGCCACTTCCACTGTAGGTTCGCAGACAGCTTCTACTTACGCGAACTCTCCAATGTCTAATCCTATACAAGCTGCAACTGTTGCGGCGCCAGCTTCAGAACCACAGGCTGGTACATTCAAAGTCGAACCAGCACCGATGAGCGGAATGGCTAATAACTTTGCTACAGACGGTGGAGGGGTGAGTGTATCATCACTTCCTGCTTCCGCTTTAAAGCTTTGCCGTATTGATGAGCCGGACTGTGAAGCTTGCCAGTAATTAACCAGCGCCGCAATAACTTTTTTCTTCGCAGCACAGCTGTCTCATAAAAAAGTTTTTCCGCCGCTATTTTAACCAACCATATGCCAATTACAAAAAATGCTGACCGCGTAAATATTAATGACCGCCGTATCATCAATGGAAAAGACGCTGATGTAATTCAGCTTTACCCAATGAAACACACTTTTGCTTGGGAAAGCTACAACACTGGAAACGCTAATCACTGGTTGCCAACAGAAATTAGCATGCAACTCGACATTGAACAATGGAAGTCTAATAACGTTCTTTCTGATGAAGAACGCGAAGCCTTTCAAACTGTTCTTGGTTTTTTCACTACCGCTGACTCAATTGCTGCGAATAATATCGTAATGGCAATTTACAAACATATCACGTCTCCTGAATGTCGTTTGTATCTTTTGCGCCAAGGTTTTGAAGAAGCAGTGCACACTCATGCGTATCAGTACATTGTAGAGAGCTTGGCCCTAGATGAAGGTAAAATCTTTAACATGTACCGTGAAGTAGGTGCAATCTACGAAAAGGCATCTTTTGTTTTAAGCTTTAACGAAGGAATATTTAATCCAGAATTTAAAACTGGCACATTCGAGAATGATCAAAAATTCTTAGAGAATTTGGTCGTCGCTTGTTTAATCATGGAAGGCATTTTCTTCTACAGTGCGTTCGCGGTTATGTTTGGTTTCCAGCGCCAAAAGAAAATGGTTGGAAGTGCAGAACAAATCCAGTACATCATGCGTGATGAATCTGTTCACTTGAACTTTGGTATTAGTTTGATTAATGGCATTAAGCAAGAACAGCCTGAGCTTTGGACAGCAGAGTTCCAACAGCACATTATCGGCCTTGTAAAAGAGGCGACTGAACTTGAATACACATTCGCACAAACTGTTTTCCCTAAAGGAATTTTTGGAATGAACGCCGAAGGATTCAAGCAGTACATTGAACACATTGCTGATCGTCGCCTACAAGCTATCGGTTTGCCTCCACAATACGGTGTGGCTAACCCGTTCCCTTGGATGTCAGAAGCTGTCGACTTAAACAAAGAAAAGAACTTCTTTGAAACTCGCGTAACTGAATACCAAACTGGTGGAACGTTGGATTGGTAATTTAAAAAAGAGCCGATTGGCTCTTTTTTATTTCAACTCCTTGATTGCTATTTCGCTTGTTCATCTACTTCAAACATTTTTTCTAGGTCATCAGTAACGTTGATGTCTGTGGTTTTCATTAAGCGGATGAAAAAGTGCTTGGCGAGTTCATTTAGCTCAGCTTCAATTTCTGGAGCGATGATATATGGAGAGATCCAAATGCTGTTTTGCCATTTTTTAAATCCAAGTGAACTTAACTTAGATCGCAAAACATTTCTTACTTGGCGTTTTGTTTCTGGAATATCAAATAAAATAATTTTCCAAACGCCATCGCGTTTTTTATCAATTGTGTGGATAAGTATCGCGCCATCTTCCGAGATAGAGTAGCGGTCGTTCTCCAAATTTATTAGCCCTTGGCCTTCAAGTCTAAATAAAGTATCGTAGACTTTTTTCTTGCTAGCATCTTCTGGGCACAGATCATACAGCTGGTGCAACATGAGGGGCCCTTTGTGGCTTAATAGAACTAAAATATGGCGAGAGAGTTCAGATAGAGGACGTGGCATAGCGATAAAATAAATTTAAAATCAGTGTTTTCATCATACTATCAACAACGGCACGCCGTCAAGAGTAAAAAGTATGAAATTTTAGTGGGTGGCCTAAAAAAATGGTATAATATTACATAGGAAAATCATGTTAAGAGAAAATGTTAGAAACAAATACACAAAATAACTCAGCTTTAATATCGCTGTCGCGCGCTGCACAATTAACAGGGTATCATCAAGACTATCTTGGGCAGCTTTGTCGTCTAGGAAAGTTGTCAGCAGTTAAAGTTGGTCGTAATTGGTTCACATTCCCAGAAGCATTGAGCACGCTATCTACTTCTGTGGCTGCCGAGGTATTTGAGAATGAAGAAAGTGTTCAAGAAAGTATCGGCGCTCAGGCTGATGAGACAGAAAACATAGCTTCATCACAAGCCCAAACAGATGAAGAGACTAGTTTTGATTTTACAGCCCCGAAGATACTACAGAATATCACTGTTAGCCAAGTTGAAGGATTGCCAATTTCAATCCGCACTATTCCGATGTCTTCTAGGGGCATGAATAACGTTCAAAACATTTTGACAACTCTTCGCATTGAAAACTTGCAGCGTGAGGTTAAAGACCTAAGGCAGTTGCTAACTAGATTAATGGCCGAGGTGGCTAATCATTCTGAAATTTTACAAAAACGTGCCAGTAACATAGTCGCAGATCAATTAAAGCACTCTTACGCCTCAAACTTTGATTTCAACTCACCGTATTCTAGCCATAACGTGGCAATGGAAGATGCAGTAGTAGATGACCGAATCGAGTCTCTAAACCAAGGACCAATTTTAAAATGGGCTCCTACACCTCAACCACGTTATTCAATTATGGCAATTGTATCTGCCGCCGCCGTGATCGCTGGGTTTGCTGTAATTAGCTATGGAGTAGTATCGGGTCAGTTCTTCGGATCTACACAACCACAAGTCAGCACTATATATCACCGTGAACCTGTAATAGCTACTGAATTGATGCCGGAAGTTGCAGGTGACACTTTACCCCCAGAAACTATTGGAACACTACGTTAATTGTGGTACAATAAATTTATCAATAACTCTTTTAGTAACAAATACAAAAGAAAGGAAATTTAATAATGTCTGAAGAAAACAATAACATGATGCCTCCTCGTCCGAGCGGTGCTAGTGCTATGCCTTGGGTAATCTTGGCCGTAGTATTGTTGGTGTTCGTGATTGCAGGTGTTTTGTTCCGCGACCGCTTGTTCCCAAGCGATAGCACAAGCACAACAATGGAAGACCAAGCATCATCTGGTTACCAAGCTGTATCCTTACAAATGGACAAGTATACTTCGGTAAACTATCTGGAATGACAGCATCTTACGCAACTTTGAAAGATATTTACTATCTTCAAGTTACAACTCCTCCAACAGCTGATGGTTCTCAGTTGAACCAACAACAAGCTGCTCAACAGCAACAGCTATCTTTGGTAAAACTTGGCGAAGAACTTCATGGTCCAGTTGATGAAATGAAAATCAACCGTGATCAAGTACTCTTCTATGAAGATATCAAAGAAGATGGTCGTGTAATGACTGCGATTCGTGAATACCAAAAGAATCCACCAGCAGCTACACCACCTGCTAATACAAACACTCAAACTCCTGCTGTTCCTGCAGGAAATACTCCAGCTAATTAATACGCTGCTAGTAATACTGATAAAAAAACTCCCTCATGCGAGGGAGTTTTTTTATTTGGTAACATCGTAAACTTTTTTCATTCTTCTGATGACAGTAATGGCTGAGAGTAAGAATAGGATTAAGAAGATTATTTCAGCAATATTTAACGTTTGGAATGAAAATTGCGGAAAGGCTATTTGAGAAATTAACGCGAGGAACACTAGACCTAATCGTTCTGCTCTTTCAATTGGTCCTTGGGAAATGGCTTCGCCTTTTGGTGCGACTGTCTCGCCACGGCTTCTGCTGTAGCTAATTAAGAATGAGAAAATTATTACCCCAATGACAATCGGCCATCTTACTAGGCCAGCAGCGCCAAACGCTGCAATGAATATTCCATCTGCTAATCGGTCTAGTGTGGAGTCTAGAAATGCTCCGTACGAAGTAACTCGATTAGTAGCCCTTGCGTATACCCCATCTAGTAAATCTAATAGCACTCCGCAGTAGCTGAGCACTGCCCACAGCATCATTTGCTGGCTCAGGAAATAGTAGAATAGCACTGGTGGCAAGATCCCAATAACTGTGATAACGTTAGGAGGTATTTGGGGGCCTTTGCTAACGATTTTAGCAAGTACTTTCTCTACCCCAGGTTTAAATAGTTTAAGCATATTGTTAATGTTTCGAATTGATTTACATACACATTCAATTGTATCACAAGATGGCGGCATTAGTTTTGAACGGTATAAAAACTTAATTGCCAATAAATCTTTAGACTACATTGCTGTCACAGACCATAATGATATTTCCGGCGCTTTAAAGTTGCAAGAATCTCTTGGTCAAAACATAATCGTTGGTGAAGAGATTCTTACAACTGATGGCGAAATCATCGGGCTATATTTGAAAAGCCGTATTGAACCAGGATTGACTGCAATTCAAACAATTCAGAAGATTCGAGAGCAGAATGGATTAGTGTATATTCCTCACCCATTTGAAACAATGCGGAAAGGTTTGAGTAAGGAAGTCCTGACTTCAATAATACAAGAGGTAGATATTATCGAGACCTTTAATGCACGTGGGAGATTTCGCAATCACAGTTTAGAAACTAAACAGCCACCATTCTCGAATTTACCCTTTGCTTCTAGTAGTGATGCTCATTGTCGATTCGGTATTGGCACAGCTTACAGTATTGTATCTGAGCCACCGACTCGCGAAAGCCTTCAAGCGCTTTTGCTAGCAGGAAGTCGAGAGGAGAAATTCGCTCCTATGCTATCGTATCTTTGCCCTACTATTAATAGATTTAAAAAACGTTTTGCTTAAAGAAATATTATCAGATTCATTTCTTGTTCTATGGTTATTCTTACCAGCTGGGATTGCTAATATGGTACCAGTGTTTTTTGCTAAAATCCCTGGCCTAGCTAAATTAAATGCGCCTTTAGACTTTGGATTGAAGTGGCGTGGCGTAAGATTACTTGGAGATCACAAGACAATTAGAGGTCTAGTCGGCGGCGCGATTGTTGGTGGGATAGTTTGCTACTTACAATCCTTAGTTGGCGAAGCCACTAGTACATTGGCCGTACCAATTAATCCATTCTTGTTTGGTCTGCTTCTTGGTGCAGGGGCGTTGCTAGGAGATGCAAGTAAAAGCTTTTTCAAGCGCCAGATTGGGATTGCCTCAGGTTCATCTTGGTTTCCTTTTGACCAAATCGACTATATCCTCGGGGCAATTTTAATTACTTCGCCACTAATTCAATTAAGTTTGCAACAGTATGTTTTAACAATTGTACTGTGGTTCGCGCTCCACCTATTAACAGTCTTAATCGGTTACCTTCTTAATTTAAGAAAAGATGTTATCTAAGAAAAGGGCCACTGTTCAATTGTGGATGCATCACTTTAGGGAAATTAAAACTACATTAATAACATTAATGCGGTCTATTTTTTTTAGTCCAGTCACACAAGATCAGGCAGAGCTAGAGAAGCTAATTAAATCCGACTATGTTACTGAGAACTCCAGCTTCGTCTCAGGAAATACTATTACCATTGTTACTTGGAACATCTTCAAAGGATATTATCAAGATAGAATAAACAATTCTATGTCTCTTTTAAGCGAGTCATATGAACCTGATCTATGGCTACTACAAGAGGCTCCAATGTACGAAAATAGCGCTGCCTTGCCCCTATTTGCGGGTGTGGAGGGGAATAGGAGTTATGTCTCTAGTCATAAGTTTAATGGAGAACACGCGTATTTTCCTTTCTCTCACAGCGGACAATTAACTTATTCCCGTTTTGCTTATGGTGAGTCAGAGGTTAAACTTTTGCCTCAAGTTACCAACTATAGTAGTTGGGCACGGTCTACTGAGTTTTTGCATCGAATGTTTCTTTACACGCAAATTAAGACTGAAGATGGCAAAACTATTGGCGTGTATAACATTCACTTAGAGAACATGACGACTCCTTCGGGGCGTTCGCATCAAATTGATTTTATTTTGGATTCATATAAACAAAAAAATGATGACTATGTTATTATGGCCGGTGACTTTAACTCTTTTTCCACTAGGCGCTTTGAGAAGCTATTTATAAAATTGCATGAACACGGATTTGTGAATTTCGCCCCTAAAAGGTTGCGACTCCTTCCGCAAGTAGATTTTGTTTATTCAAAAGGTTTCAGCAGTGGGAAAATCCTCACTGTTAGAGTGAGTGGATCTGATCACAATCCAGTGGTTGCTCATCTTGAGCTGTAAGCTTGTAGAGCAATAAAAAAACTCCTGCGTCCCTAGAAGGGAGGCAGGAGTTTTAAATTTTGGATTAAAGCTTATTTAGCTAGATCAACTACCATCTTGTCGAAAGCAGTTGGAGCTTTGATAGCCATTTCAGAAAGCATCTTGCGGTTAACTTCCACATTTTCTTTCTTCAATACAGCAGCAAACTTGCTCCATGTAGTTCCGCTATCACGAAGTGCAGCACCTAAACGAACTAGCCACAATGCGCGTTGATCACGCTTTTTGTTGCGACGATCACGGTAAGCGTATGTATCAGCTTTTAGAAGAGCTTCACGAGCTTGACGGAAGTTAGTAGAGCGACGGTTATCGAAACCTTTTGCTCTCTTCAATAAATTTTTACGGCGTTTGCTAGCAGCAACACCACGTTTGATTCTTGTCATAAAGTAAAATTAGATTCTGTAGTTTCTTGGATACTTGAATAATAGATTATTGGTGAACTAGTAAAGACTTTAAACGATTGCTTGCAGTGCTCATAGTTGAGTCGCGGCGTTTATTCTTGGTTACTTTTCCAGTTTCTCGGGAGTTAAAGTGACCTTGTCCAGCTGTACGATGAGTAATCTTACCAGTACCGGTTTTCTTAAGTCGCTTTGTTGCACCTTTGTGAGTTTTAGCTTTTGGCATATATGTAAATTGAAATTCTTAAATTATTACTACTGTTTTGCTTGCGGTGCAATAGTTAAGGTAAGTGTGTTACCCATTTTTTTAGGCTCAACCTCGACTCGATAGGGGACGGTCACGGCTGCCCGGAATGCTTCGATTTGCTTTTCGGCCACATCGAGAAAGGCTTGTTCACGTCCTCGCATACGAAGCTCTACTTTAACCCAGTCACCGTCAGTCAGAAATTCATCTGCTTTGCGAGCCTTGGTCATAATATCGTTCATAGCGATTTTAGTGCTTAAGCGGACAGTTTTCACTTCCACTTTCTTCACCTTTTTCTTTTGCTGCTGCTCAAGCTT
>CAZSSN010000006.1:0-24862 GCA_964609785.1 uncultured Candidatus Saccharibacteria bacterium
ATAAAAAAGGAAAAACAATATGCCGAAACAAAAGCCAGAACAGAAATTAGAGCCAAAATTGAGCCAGGGAATAGATCAAAAAATTAACAGAAATGCGCACGTTAAGAGAGATCCTAAGCCAAAGAAGGGATCACGTTTACTAACAAAGTTAGTTGAGGCTACCGGCGTTCAAGAGGGTTATTCAACAACAGTTGCTTGGTTTGCTGAGCGTTTGATTATTGCTAGTCTTGCCTTGGCTGTGCTTTCATTTGCTGCAGGATCTATGTTTGTACTACGCTTGTCTGAACCAATCGCAGATAGCGTTGTCTACACGGCGGCAGCTAGGAGAGCTCAATTAGCTGAAGATGGCGTAAAAGTATTCTCTCAGCAAGTAATCGATGTAGCATCTCCAGTGTTCGCCAGTTTAGTTAAAGAGAACCGCGCTCCAGATGTAGAACCTCCAGTCGATCAGTTAGCAATAAGAAAAGAAAAATTGCGCGCGTACTTAGAATCTAAAAATTCTCCATTCGCAAAAGAAGAAAGCGCTTTGGATGCATTCGTCGCCTCGAAGAACATGAAGTTAATGGTGGCAATTTCTTTTGTGGAAAGTACCTTCGGAAAGAATTGTTACTACTATAACTGTAGTGGTATAGGCGGCACTCCACCAAAATTACGCAAGTACAATAGTTACGCTGAGTGGATTCGTGACTTTGACGACCTTCTAGAACGTCGCTACAAAGATGTTCCACCGGAAGAATTCATCGGACTATACGTACAACCTGGAAGTCCAAATTGGATATATGGTGTAAAGCAAGTTATCCGCGAGTTTGATGAACAAGGGATAGAGGCTTAAAGGTCTTATCACTTGAATTTCATAGTTAAATAGGATTATAATTACAAAATAGATTATTATTGAATCTTTTAAATATGCCTGAAAACATAGTAGAATACGCAATCGAGATAGAAAATTTAAAGAAGTCCTTTAAGGATGTCGTGGTTCTAGACGGCATAAATTTGAAGGTGGAAAAAGGAACCATAATGGCTTTGCTTGGCCCTAATGGAGCAGGGAAGACCACAACTGTCCGCATCTTGAGCACATTACTTAAGTATGATGGCGGTTCAGTGAAAGTGAATGGTTTTGAAGTAGAAAAAGATGCAGATAAAGTCCGTCAGAACATTGGGTTGACCGGGCAGTATGCTGCTGTTGATGAATATCTGACTGGTTATGAAAACTTGGTAATGATGGGGCGACTGTATCATTTAAGTAAAGCAGATGCAATCACTCGCGCTTATGAGTTGCTAGACCAGTTTGATTTAACAGAAGCAGCGAATCGTAGTGCTAAATCATATTCTGGCGGTATGCGCCGTCGTTTGGACTTGGCAGCAAGTTTAATTGCAACTCCGCCAGTTATCTTTTTAGATGAACCAACAACTGGACTCGATCCCCGCAGTAGGATTGCAATGTGGGAAGTAATTAAAAAGTTAGTTGAAGCGAAAGTGACAATTTTACTTACTACTCAATACTTAGATGAAGCGGATCAATTGGCAGATAAAATTGCAGTAATTGATGATGGAAAAGTTATTGCGCAAGGAACTGCGGATGAACTGAAGCAAAAAGTAGGAAGCGATAGACTTGAGCTAACTGTGTCCCCTCAAAGCGATTTGCAAGAAGCGATAAAAGCGCTTGGTGATGTGAAAACTCAAGTTAATGAAAAGAGCCGCACTGTTAGTTTGGCTGTTAGTCAGGGCGTGAAAGACATTCAAAGAGTTTTGGGTCTTATGGAGACGAGTCAAATTAAAGTAGATTCTTTGTCTCTACATAAGCCAACTTTGGATGATGTATTTTTACAGTTAACAGGCCGTTCTGCTGAAAAAGAAGAAGCTAATGCTGATGAAGCAAAGCAAGAGAAAGGAAATAAATAATATGGATAACTATATTGCAGGCGCTATCAAGCCTCAAAATCATTCTAAAGCCTATTGGGTAGTCGCAGATTCTTTGGTTTTCATTCGAAGAAGCGTTAGTCACATTTTTAAGAACTCAGATCAGTTGATTGGCCTAATTGTTCAGCCGATTATGTTTATGCTGTTGTTCCGGTATGTCTTCGGTGGATCCATTCAAGTACAAGGAATGAGTTATGTAAACTTTTTGGTACCGGGCATATTAATCCAAATGGCTGCGTTTGGTGCCTTAACTACATCACTTTCCGTAGCAAATGATATGCAGAAAGGGATTATCGATAGATTAAAGTCTTTGCCAATTGCTAGTTGGACCGTATTAACAGGACACGTTGTCGCAGATTTAGTTCGTAATATCGTCTCTTCTTTAGTGATGATTGGCGTTGCATACATTGTTGGTTTCCGCCCAAATGCAAGTGTTAGCGATTGGTTATTGATTGCTTTAATTGTTTTGATGTTCACTTTTGCACTCTCTTGGTTGTCTGCAATTATGGGTTTACTTGCTCGAACCGTTGAAGCTGTGCAGTGGATGGGGTTCTTACTGATATTCCCTCTAACTTTTGCTAGTGCAGCGTTTTCACCAACCGAAACAATGGCAAAGGGGTTAAAAATCTTTGCAGAGAACCAACCAGTGACGCATGTTATTGAAGCTATCCGTGCGTTAATGAATAACACACCGATGGGTGATCATGGTTTGCTTGCTGTGATATGGTGCGCAGGCATTACTATTGTCTCTATTCCAATAGCCGCTTACCTATTCCGCAAGCAGATTAGCAAATAGATTGCTATAAAAAAAACCGCCGAAAGGCGGTTTTTATAAAATCCTGTTAGAACACTTTTCAGTCAGCAGCTTTGTTAATCGTTTAGAAACTTAAAATCATCCTCATTTTCATACACGTAGTACATCATATATCCTGCGCCTATAGCAATAGCTAGGCCTGTGATGATGACCCAGAACAAAGAATTTTCTTTTGCAGAAATACTGTACATTGTACTAATGACGTCGATAATCAGGATTATTGCCGCCATTACTGTAGCTACTATTTTTTTGTGAGTTGGAGCAACTTTCGCAGACCAATAAACAGCAAGTACTCCTCCTATGAAAGGAGATATCGCATTATACATTATTTTATAATATCCACTACTCTCAAGATTATCCCCAGTGTACCATGCCCCAAACAATGCAAAAATATTAACCACAATCATACCTAAGAATAATCCAATGATACCCACAGGTATAACTGCTAACCATCTGAGAATGATTTTAATTAAAGATTTAGGGGGCACTTCTACATTTGGATTATCAAAGTCTGTCATTTGATCGCATTAATTAATTAAATTTTTTTTGGATAGAACTCCGCAAATTTAATACTGATGAATTTTAGTGCTTTTATCGAACATAATTCAATTTTATTTATGCTCTTAATGTAGCACGATTTTATAAAAAGCACTATGGATAAGGCAATATACCACGAAAAAAGTACTCCAACAAGTGAAGTACTTTTTTAGTTGGTAGACCATCTCGAGACAGGTGGAAAACTTATTTGACTTTGGTACGGGAGGTTTATAATTTATTCAAAGGTGAACTAAATTTTTAAGTATCATTTTTGTGCGAAAAATGTCCTTCAATAAACCATTCTTTCTTTTTTGTGTTAAAAAGGTATATATGTGATGTGTTGTCGATGAATTCCGATTTTTTTAAAGCAGCAGGTATTGCTCCCCACGCATCCATATACTCATCTTCATCAAACGAAGACAAAAATCTGAATTGCAGAGATGAATTGTTTGATCCTAATACTTCATGAAAGAGGGGCAGATGTTTATTCCAGTCATCATCTAAAACAGGAGCAGATCTACTATTAAGTTTTTTATATAGTTTTTTTAATAATGCCTTGTCATTATTATACAAGTCTGTAATTACAGCTGTTGCTACTGCCAGTCCCACAAATTTTAATACGGGTTGAACTATGTGTACGAAATTCAACCACAATTCTGGGTCTGCACCTCCAAGTTCAGCATAAACCCTATGAACTAAAACTTTCTCGCTTTTGATATTATTAGCTAAATCAATAGCTATGTCTTTTAATTCGTCGGTATGGATATCAAAGACAATATCGTATTTACTTTCGTCTTCGGTATTTGTTTCCCATGAGGGGATATCGCTATATATCATATAAGTATACTTGTATCAAATCTCTATTCCAAATTTTTGATTATTTCTTCTACTACTGATTCTATAGGTTTAGTCGCATCAATAAGTATGGTTCCACGATCTTTGGAGTATTGTACAGTTAATTGATTTTCCCTTAGTTGAAAGGCTAGTTCATCTGGTTTCTTTCCGTAGTCGTTATTAGTCCTATTTAAAAGCCTTTCTTTGAGTACTTCATCATCTAAGTGTAAAGTGAAGATTTTAGTAAAGTGATGTAGAAAATCAGGTTTATTCATAGCCCCACCACAAATAAATAAAGTACCTACATTACTTTCTGAAATTAGTTTATCAAACTTTTTCTTGTCCCAATGCCAATTGTATGAAGAGTGGTTCTCAGTAGGTAAGCCTGTTAGGGGATCAATCCATTCAGCAAGTGCTTCATCCGCTTCAATAGCTTTATATCCACGCTTGTTTAGCTCATCGCAGACAGTAGTTTTTCCCGCACCAGAAACCCCATCAATTAAGTATATATGCATAAGCGATAAAATTTAGTCGATAGTTTCATCACAGATATATAATCCTAAACTAGAGTCTTTTACTTCGCAATTACTCCCACACTCATATGTTCCTTCTAAATCATTAAATACTTGTTTTTGATTTCTGGCCCATGAAAGACATGAAGCTGAATCTGCGAACCCAGATTGCGTTATAGGGTCAGCTGAAGTATTACCATTTTTGTAATAAAAACCGGTCCATTGCGTAGAAAAATTGCAACCTGCTGCAATCAGTAAAGTGGGTATTACTAGTAGACTTATTGATTTTGTATTTTTCAGCATATATTTAAATTAATTTTAAAAAGTCACTTCATTTTCGTTAAATATTTGCTTTATTCTATTTGCTAAAGCTTCTTGCGAGAGTTTATCTATACCAGACTTAATCAGTTCAAAAAGCTCATCACTGTATTTTTCACAACTTATATTAGCCTCAGAGGTGTAATTGCGTCCATTAAAGGTAGTCAGGTTTAAGGTGATGATGTTCATTAGCCCATCCTCATCAAAGAATGGGTTGCAGACTGTAAAGACTAAATTATTATCAATTTTGACTATCGGGTAGTACGAGGTATCTTCAGACTTGCCAACAGGGGTTATCCCATATTCACTATTAAATCTAAATATATCAACTGCAAATGAATATCCATCCATTGAAAATTTATATGAATATATAGCTAATACTTTATCTCCATCGGTGTCAGTTGTTATATTAAAAGGCTTATCCAAAAAATAGGGGGCATAGAAGTAGTCGCTTGGAAACTCGCTAGTATTTATAGGTTGATGTGGGGTAAATTTCCATGTACCTGATTCAGTTTTATCTCCAATGGATATGCTGACAGGCAAGGTTCGTATTCCCTCAGTTTCTTTAGCAGAATTGGGATTGTATAACTTGTGCTCTTCATATAAAACTAAGTATTCATTTTCTGAATCATCATCTAAGTTCGTTAGTTCGTAACTATATAGTGCATAGTTTTGTGGCACAGATTTTTTAAGTAGTTCTTCTATTTCGGAATTTGAAAAGCTAAGTTTATTGCTTGACGATTGCTGAGCAGAGGTAATACTATTATTTGTTCTGTTGGTGGTATTCCATAATAAAACTGTACCTATCCCCAGCACAAGAATAATCGCTACTATAGCAATGGTACGATTTTTGGTTGCAGTATGTTCAGGAGAAGTTGATTGGGGTGGGGTAGATTCGTTCTGGTAGCTACCCTGAAAATCATTGGAAGTTGTCTTCCGGCCAAAAGTTGCGTTGTATTCGATTCTTTGATTTGTATCGGAAAGGACATCAAAAGCCTTCTGGATTTCTTTGAATCGCGCTGAGTCACCCCCTTTATCAGGGTGGTACTTATGAGCTTTGCGTCTATAAGCTTCTTTGATATCCTCAAAAGAGGAATCTGGGTGTATCCCAAGAATCTTGTAATAATCTTCCATATGGCTTAATTATACTCTTTTTTGTTATAAATAAAACAATAATGTTTTCCAGTTAGCTTTGCTCAGCCTAGATAGAATTGAAAACTTCCATAATACTTATAATATAGCCCATATAAGTAAAAAAGCACTGCTTAGAGCAGTGTTTTCAATATATAAGCGTAGGTTTTCCCGTTGTGATAGCGCTACTCGGCCGTTCGCTTCGCTCCGTCACTCCCTCTATTTCTTCCACCACCTGCGGTGGTGAGCTAGGGTAGTCGGAATCTCACCAAGGTTCAATCACCGAACACAAACAAAAGAAAAAGCTCCACCTTTTGGTGAAGCATTTTCTTTTGGTAGCGATACGGGGAATCGAACCCCGATTACGTGGATGAGAACCACGCGTCCTAACCGTTAGACGATATCGCCATATTTAATTTAACTTGTATAGTTTAGCAAAACCAGGTATCTGTTGCAAAGCCCTTAAAATGTGCGATAATATAGATATAATAAAAACCCAAATGAAACAAATACTATTCGCAATCGCCATCTTGGGCTTACTTGCTTCAGGATGCACTAGTGTTGAGCTAAAAAGGGAGTCACCAACCTCCCCAAAAGCTAGTTATGAAGAACTGCCTAGATAGGCAGTTTTTTTATATTTGAGTTGCTTCTGGTCCTTCTTCGTTTATGATTTCTACTACTGCAACGTTTTCCTCTGTAGCTTCTTCAGCAACTTCTTCAGCCGCAACCTCTGAATTGATCTGAGGAGTTTCGGGTAATTGAATTTTGGCAACTAGTTCTTGGAACTCAGGTAATTCATCAACAGAAGTAATTCCCATGTGCTGTAAGAATTCAGTTGTCACTTGATACATAGAACCACGGCCATCTCCAGGGTTTGGGATTTTTTCGATAAGCCCACGCATAAGCAAAGCACGCAAACTGTATTGGGAGTTCACTCCACGAATAGACTCAATTTCTGCTTTGGAGATCGGTTGTCTGTAACCAATGATTGCTAATACTTCAATTGTTGCTTCTGTTAGAGCTTCTCGTAAATCAGCGTTTAAAAAGTTCTTCACCACTTCTGTGTTAGCGCTGTTCGTTGCTAGTTGATATCCGTCGGGCGCGTCTAGCAGCACAATTCCTCGGTCAGTTCTGTCAGAGGCTATTTGCTCTAAAGCTTGTTTAACAAACTGCTCGTCTGAGCCGGTAAGTTTAATTAACTGCTTAAGAGTAAGCGGTTTATTGGAAACAAATAGTAAACTTTCGATTTGGCTAATTAGTTCTTGCATATATAAATTATATCACTATTTTTCGTCATTCTCTTCTTCATCATCATCGTCGTCCTCTTCATCTTCTTCATCCTCATCATCGTCGTCATCGGACTCAGCAACCGCAAATACAGATTCGTTTTGCTGGAAGTCCGATTCATCGGGCACTTCATCTTCGGCAAAAGCTGAAACAGTATATTGTTTAATGGTCACATCTGCGAAAAGCTCATCTTGGTCAACACTAAACATCCGTTGTTTAATTAACTCAAGCAAAGCCAGGAAAGTGATAATAACTTCTTCTTTGTTCTTCGCATTTTTAAGCAGGTCGCTTAATTTGGTTTCAACTTGACTTGATAGCCTAACTTGCAAGGCCTGGATCTTTTCCTGAATAGAAATCGCTTCTTTGATTTTTGCTTTCGGCAAGTTGTCTAATTCCTTAAGTGAATCTAAGACCTTGCCAATGGAATCGCGCAAAACGTCTCCAGTAACCGCAGGATCGGGCCAAAAGTTGATGCGCTGGGAAAATACCATTGTCCTGGTAAAACTCTGCTGACGACGCAAATCGAGCTGTTTAAAGTATTTACCAGCTTCCTTAAACTGCTTGTATCTAAGCAACTTTTCGGTTAAGTCTTCTTCGGCTTCTTCTTCAGGAGTTTCTACTTCTAGAGTCGGTAAAATTGATTTAGATTTTATCACTAATAGTTTTGCGGCAATCCCAAGGAAATCGGCTAGCTGAGTTGCATCAATCTGTTCTAAATCTTTAACGTACTTCAAAAACTGCTCAGTCACTTGAGCTAAAGAAATTTGGGTAATATCAAGTTGCTGCTGCTCTATTAAAGAGAGTAGTAAATCGAGAGGCCCTTCAAATTGATGAATTTTTATTTGTGTCATTTTATTTCTGCGAGCTGAGAACTATTCTTTCTTGGGCGGTAAATCCAATTTGATGTGCAAGTCTTTTAGTTGTTTTTCATCTACGTTAGAAGGTGCTTGCATTAGTAAGTCGATAGCAGATCCATTCTTCGGGAAAGCAATCACTTCGCGGATGTTTGGCTCATTTTCTAAAATCATAAACAAACGGTCTAAACCGAAAGCACAGCCGCCATGTGGGGGAGCTCCAAATTTGAACGCGTTAATCATTGCAGCGAACTTAGTGTTAACTTCTTCTTTAGAAATTCCAACAATACCAAATGCTTTGTACATTACTTCTGGGTTGTAGTTACGAATGGCGCCTGAACAAATTTCGTATCCGTTCGCAACCATATCGTATTGATCAGCTTTAATTTCTAGTGGGTTAGGGTTGTCTAAAGCAGAAATTCCACCAACAGGCATAGAGAATGGGTTGTGGCCGAAATCTACCCCGCCGTGAATTTCGCTTTCTTCGTAAAGAGGGAAGTCTACAATCCAAGCTAGAGCGACTTTGCTTGGATCTTTAAGCCCGAACCAATCACCTAAAGTAGATCGCAAGTTTCCAAGTACTTTGTTTACCACTACGCGTTCATCTGCACCAAAGAAAATAATGTCTCCACTTTTAGCACCAGTCTTTTCTACAATTTGCGCCAGTTCAGTTTCAGAAAGGAATTTTAAGATAGGGGATTTTGGACCTTCTTCAGCCATTTGAATGTAAGCCAAACCACCAGCACCGCTTTGCTTGGCAAGTTCAGTTAGCTCATCAATTTGGCTACGAGTTAGAGTAGCGCCGCCAGGACCTACGATTGCTTTTACAACTCCACCGCCTTTAATTGCGCTAGCGAACACAGTGAATTCAGTACTAGCTAGAGTATCACTTAAGTCGGTCATTTCTATTCCGAAGCGTAAATCAGGCTTATCTGAGCCGTATTTATCCATGGATTCGTTGTAAGGAATTCGAGGGATATCTGTTGTGACTAGTTCTTTGCCTGCAAACTCTGTAACTAAAGAAACAATTAGCGGTTCAACAGTTTGCAAAACATCTTCGCCTTTTTCAATGAAAGACATTTCTAAGTCTAATTGATAGAACTCTCCTGGATGACGATCTGCGCGAGGGTCTTCATCACGGAAACAAGGAGCAATCTGGAAGTAGCGAGAAAGACCACCAACCATTAACAGTTGTTTGAATTGTTGTGGCGCTTGAGGAAGTGCGTAGAATTGTCCCGGATGTAAACGTGATGGAATAAGGTAATCACGCGCACCTTCTGGGCTAGATGAAGTTAGAATCGGTGTGGTTACTTCGACGAATTCACGCTCGTTCATGTACTTACGAATTGCAATGTTGAATTCGTTGCGACGCTTTAAGCGAGCTTGCATCTTTGGACGGCGTAAATCTAAGAATCGGTACTTCAAACGAAGCTCTTCGTTTACCTCTTCAGTACCATGCGATACCGGAAAGGGAAGTGTTTCGGATTTGTTTAAAATTGTAAGATCAGAAATCAGAATTTCAATTCCGCCTGTTGGAATGTTGTCGTTAACCAAGCCAGCTTCTCGATTGATCACTTTTCCTGTTGCTTGCAGAACGAACTCATCTTTAATAATAGTAGATGCTTTTTGAAAAGCTTCTGCTTGTTCAGGGTGAATTGTTAGTTGAACTAGACCTGTGTGATCACGTAAATCGATGAAAATTAATCCGCCGTGGTCACGAGTATTATTAACCCAACCCTTAAGAGTTACTTCCTGGTCGACTTTGCTCGGCGTGTCTTTCGACAACGTTCTTTCTATTTGTTTGCCCATAGGTTTGGAGTTAATGATTAATAGCTAAATTAAAGGCCCTTACAAATTACCCAACTAGTGAGTAGTTTGTAAGGGCGCTTAAGGGCGCTGTGCCACCTTACTTCATTGCTTGCTCTATTTTAGAGCGTTGCAACCTCGTTATATTCAGTTTAGCTCAGCCGTGTCAGAGGCTTCATCGCTTTATGTAATTATATCATGTCTAGTTAAAATGGGCAAAAAGTTAGATAAAAAAATGCCGGGAGAAGAAAGTAGTAAAACCTTTCTTTCTCCCGGGCCTTGCCAGTCTTAGCTTGCGCACGTACTGGCTTCTGCGGAGGATCCTTTGCGGATTCTATTTATTTGTATTTGTTTTATTTTAGTATTAGTGCGGGGCCCCGCTATGGCTCGGTCTGTACGGGACCCGGTCGATGTAGCGCCACCCACCCCTCCAGAAAGGTGGCAAGAGTAAAGATCAACGGTCCTCACAAACGTTGTCTTCCTCTTCGATCATCGACTAAAAATATTAGCATAGACCCGACATATTGTCAAGACTATTATTGGGAACGGTGCTTTAAAACCCTATTTTCTTAAAAATCGGCTAAACATAAATAAAAAGAACCCGGTGCGTAACATTTCGTTCGCAACGGGCTCTAGATTCACAATTTGAACTGATTTCTTTATCTGTCCTAGCCTAGCTATTCGGTCGGGGATCTGATTGATGGCATTGCCACCTCCTTGGGCTATTGCCCGGTTGGTATTGTGGCCGACGTTCGCCGTCGATCAGAAATCACGAGAAATTTCGGTGTGGCCGTCGCCGTCGCCGTTGACGTCGCTGCCGGGGTCGCCGATCGAAGGACTAAAGGTATCTACAAAGTTGCCGAAAACAGACGGTGGCCAAATGGCCTTAAAAAGTGAGTGTTTCATTTTTTTCTCCTTGGATTTAGACTTCTAAGATTTCCCAAATACCAATTAACTTCATGGCGTTGAGCACTACCTATTACTTAGAATCAAAGTAGATTAAGAGCATTGTACTACAAAAAGTGATTTGTGTCAAGGGATGATTTTAGGGGTGACTAAATTAAGAAAACCGGGCTTAAAAATAAAGATATTTTTATCCACATTTCTCTTAAAATTTTCTATAAGTTATAATAAAGAAGTAATAAACAACTTAGAAACAAAAACCAACAAAAAATGCTAAAAAAGATAGTTTTAGATTTAGAAACCCAAAAATCTTTTGAAGAGGTAGGTGGGAGAGGCAAAAACCATCTTCTTAAAATCTCTGTTTGCGGGATCTATGACTATAGCACTGATCAATATTCTATATATGAAGAGCATGAACTCCCAAGATTGGCAGCTATACTGCAGAGCGCCGATCAAATAATCGGATTTAATATTAAAAATTTTGATTTTGCAGTACTTCAGCCGTATCTAAACTTTAATGTTGACGACCTTCCATATTTTGATCTACTTGAAGAAATTGAGAAGGTAATTGGTCATCGTGTAAAATTGGAATCAGTCGCACAGGGGACTATTGGCAGTGGTAAATCTGGCAACGGCTTAGAAGCACTGTTGTATTACAAAAACGGTAGAATGGATCTGCTAAAGAAATATTGTCTTGACGATGTAAGAGTTACAAAAGAAGTGTATGACTTTGCTTTAAAGAATCAGAAACTTTTATACCGAGATTATTTCAATATCAGAGAAATGCCACTAACTTGTCGTGAGCCAGTAGGCCGTGAAGGTGTTTTTCGCCAAGAAGTTTTATTCTAAATAAGAATTTTAAAGATGAATCCTGAAAAAAATAAATTAATAGTTAATATTTTAACCGCAGTTGCCATTGGTGGCCTGGGGTTTTTTATTGTCGCTTTCATCTTGCAACCGTTTTTCTCTGGATCAGTGGTTCTTCCGCAGTTTTTCGGAATAGGCCAGATTAAAATTCAGTTCTATGGTTTAATTCTTGGCTTAGGGGCTTTGGCAGGGTACATGCTCGCCATGAGAAGAAAATCAAGTTATAAAATTCCTGCAGAGCATGCTGACTCAATAATACTTGCTGCAATTATTTTCGGCTTCATCGGAGCTAGAGTTTACCATGTACTGTCTGAAATAACTTTTTACATTCAGTTCCCAAGCCAAATCATTGCTGTATGGAATGGGGGACTCAGTATTTTTGGTGCGGCGATTGGCGCAGTATTAGCGGTCTTCTTGTATAAGAAATTTTTCTTGAAAGATGCAGAATCTAGAATCTCTTTCCTTAGTCTATTGGATTGGTTAACGCCTAGTATTATTGTTGGGCAAATTGTGGGACGGTTTGGCAACTTTATGAATTATGAATTATATGGATACCCGACGAACTTACCTTGGAAGATGTTCGTTCCAATACAGTTCAGAACCCCGCCGTATGAGCTGGTTAGCTTCTTCCACCCACTATTTTTGTACGAAGCAGCGGGTAGCGCGTTGATTTTAGTATTGGTTTTAAAGCTTAAACTGCGCCATGGCAGGCTTTTCTTATTGTGGCTTTTGTTGTATAATGTGATGAGGTTTTTCCTTGAATACTTACGCGTAGGCAGTATTGTTTACGGTAATATCAGGATAAATGCAATTGTCGCTGGAATTTTGGCGCTCATCGCTTTAGCTCTATTTCTTAAACTTAAAAAGTCAGAATCAGTTGATGTCATACCGAACTCATCTAATAGTTAGTGCAATCATCGCCATTTTATTTTTGGTGATCACTCAAATCTTTGCTTCACCATTACCAGTGTTCCGTTTTTTGGTTCCTGCGTTCTTGGCTTACTTAATCGTCGTAGCTATATATAACCGATGGTATTTAACCCGAGAAAATTTAGCATTGAATGTTTGGGTCTGGTTAAGACTACCGCTGTTTTTACTAACATGGTTTGGTTTGTTCTTTCTAGTTCCTTCCGGCGTTGGTCGCGGAATGTTCTTGTTAATCACACTGCCTATAATTTTCTTTTTTGAATCATTAGTAGGAAATACTGGGCAGCAATTAGGGTGGAATGAATTTTTGCTTACCATGGCTGCGTTAATGCTCTGCTTGTTTGGGTTTAGCTACTATTTCCAATTGCCTGGTGTAATCTATTTGGCAATTGTATTTTTATCTGTTGCGGTTGTTGTAAGGTCGTCTTTGGATTTAGTGCCACATGACCCGATGGTTAAATGGGTGGCATCGCTGTCTTTAGGTTTATTCGCGACAGAACTTTTTTGGGCAATTAGTTTCTTGCCACTGCACTATTCGGCGCTAGCAATTTTTGCTTTTAACGTTCTGTACGTGCTGTGGATTATCTACTATCATTACTTATATAGAACTCTCACTCGCAAGCAAGTTCAATTCCATTTGGTATTGGCTTTAATACTTGCGTTAGTAATGTTGATGTCTACGCCGTGGAGCATTCAGTCTTAATCAAAATTTATATATGAAAAATTACAAAATTGTTATCATCATTTTAGTCGCTGCTTTCATAGCTTTGGCTGTGCAAGTATTTTTTGGTAACTTCATTTCTGCTCGTTTAGCGACCTTGCCTTTGGTGCGCTCTTTGAATTTGTATAATCCTCGCGCCCCAATTGTAGTCACTAACAAAGAAACTGTTCGAGTAAGTGATGCAAACGACGCAGTAGAAACTACTAACAGTCTTAAATCAAAAATAGCTTTGGTAGTTTATTATGATGGCACTGGAGCTGATGCGCGAGTAGTTCCTTCTGGTGGCGCAATTAATTGGACTAGTGATGGTTATTTCATCACTACTTCTGCAGCTTTAGCAGTTGCAAATAAGACTTATGCGGTGATTTTGAATAATGGCGATATTTTTCCTATTACTGCCGTTTATAAAGACACAGCCTCTTCTTTGGTCATGCTTTCTACAGATGCAAAAGGTCAGGCTACTGTTGAACCAATCGATGGTAAAGATCTAAGACCAGCAGAAAAGATGTTGCTAGTAATTAATGCTCCTGCACCGAATCAAACAACCTATTTAGAAAGCTATTTGCGATCATCTGTTAACAGTGTTTCAGGACAAATTTTTTCCAGCGATAGAGCCCAGCGTAGCATAAGCTTGCAATCAGTGAGCCCAATTACTCCTGGACAAGCAGTTTTCAATCTAAATGGTCGTTTAGTTGGTATGTGGGATGGCTCCATGGTTATGGCTAGCGATGCGATTCGAGTTTTTGCTACTGATTTTTTCCGAAACAACAAGCAAGTTATCCGCCCTGGCTTCGGCTTCAATTACAAACATTTGTCTATTAGTGAAGCGCGAGCGGTTCAGCTTGTTTCTGGTGCGCAGGTTACAGATGTAGTTGCAGGAAGCCCATCGGCTGCAGGAGGACTTCTGAAGCGCGATATCATCACTTCTGTTAATGGACAGAAGGTGACAGATGAAGTATTACTAGAAACTTTGCTAGCCAGCATCACTCCGGGTGAAGTCGTTACCCTTGGCGTCACAAGAAACGCTGAACCAATCATCGTTTTGGTTACACCCAATATTTTAGAATAGTAGATTTAAAAAACACCAACCTATAAACGGTTGGTGTTTTAATATGTAATATTCTTAATATTCGCGGCGGCCGTCTAGGGCGCGTGATAGAGTAATTTCATCAGCATACTCTAAATCTCCACCCATCGGCAGGCCTCGAGCAATGCGAGTTACTTTTACATCAGTACCATTTAGGAACTTAGCAATGTGCATGGCAGTAGTTTCACCCTCTAGAGTTGGGTTAGTCGCAATAATTATTTCTTTAGCACCAACATCTTCAATACGCTTTTGCAAAGAACTAATGTTTAATTGATCGGGGCCAATCCCTTCCATTGGATTTAGCACTCCGCCTAGGATGTGGAATAGTCCTTTGAATTGACCAGTCTTATCTAAAGCGATGGCATCCAGCGGCTCTTCTACAACACAAATAATAGATTGATCGCGGCTAGAATCTGAGCAAATACTACACGGATCGGTTTCGGCCATATTGTGGCACTGCCCGCAAAAAGTAATATCTGTTTTCAGAGCGCGGACTGCATCTGACAAACCGTTAATATCTATAGAATCTTTTTTGAGTAAGTAGAATCCTAGGCGCTGGGCTGTTTTTGGGCCAATGCCTGGAAGTTTTCCAAATTCGTTTATAACTCGTTCAAGTGATGTAGGGAGTTTAAGCATTAAAAATTATCTTAAGTTTTTTTGATTTCTCATTTGATCTTTTAGATTTCCTCGGTGTGATCTTCTAAGGTTTGCATGACTGCTTGTGGGCTAGTATCGAAAGCAGAGGTAAGGTTGCTGAATGATGCACGGCTACCTTCAAACGCTAAGTCAATATCGCCAGTTGGACCGTTACGATGTTTCTTGATTAGGATTTTAGCTACACCAGTATCTGCTTCTCCTGGAGCTTTATACATATCCTCGCGGTAAATGAACATTACAATGTCAGCATCTTGCTCAATAGAACCAGATTCACGTAAGTCAGAAAGTTGTGGCATTTTATCTGGACGACTTTCAACTCCACGAGATAGCTGTGAAAGAGCTAGTACAGGAACGTTTAATTCACGAGCCAAGATCTTTAACGAGCGAGAAATTTCAGAAACTTCTTGAACGCGGTTATCTGTATTGCGACCAGCCATCAACTGTAAGTAGTCAACAATTACTAATCCTAAGTTGTGTTCAGCCTGAAGACGACGCGCTTTAGTGCGAATTTCCATAATGTTTCCACCGGCAGCATCATCAATGAAGATCGGGGAGTCAGCTAAAATTCCCATACCTTCTTGAAGTTTTTCAAAGTCAGAATCTTCTAATTGACCAGTACGAATTTTCCAAAAGTCTATTCCTGTTTGAGCAGCAAGTAGACGGTCCACTAACTGATCTTTACTCATTTCCAAAGAGAAAATTCCCACAGGAGTTTTAGTGTTTACCGCAACGTATCTCATTATGTCCAAAGCCAAAGAAGTTTTACCCATAGAAGGGCGGGCGGCTAGGATTACAAGATCAGACTTCTGGAGTCCACCAAGTTTTTTATCTAAATCGAAGAATCCTGTTGGAAGACCGCGCAAACGGCCTTTGTCTTTATCTTTGTGAAGTAAATCAATGCGTTCGAAGGTTTCGTGCAATACAGAGCTAATAGCTACGAAGTTTTGCTGTAAGTTGTTCTGAGAAATATTAAAAAGTTTTTGCTCAGCTTTGTCTAAAATATTTTCAATTTCACCTTCTTCTGCAAAAGCCAAATTAGTAATTTCTCCGGCAGATTGGATGAGGCGACGCAGTGTTCCTTTTTTGCGCACGATGCTTGCGTAATAGGTAGCGTGGGCAGCTGAAGGAACTGAGTTCACTAAAGTTGCAAGATAGCCAGAACCTCCAACTTTATCTGTAAGCTTTTTCTCTTCAACTTGGTTTGCGACGGTCAAAACATCTATAGAAACATTTTTTGTAAATAGCTCTAAGACAGATTCATAGATGACGCGGTGGCGATAATCGTAGAAATCATCGGGGATAAGCTGGTCAGCCACTTTGATGATTGCGTCTTTATCTAGCATTAAACAGCCTAAAAGAGCGGTTTCCGCTTCTATGTTCTGTGGGGGTAGACGGTCTATCGAACTACCTTGATTGTTGTTTTGAGTGGTTGCCATGTCTATCCATTGTAGCAGAATTTTTGCTCTGGTGTAGAGTTGACGGTTTTATATAAATGTTGTATAATCCCATAAAGTTCCAATGAGGAACTTTGATTTATTTAAATTACAGTTAGATTTCTAGGAGGATCTATCGTGAGAATTTTCATTTTGACAGCATGTCTAGTCATATCGTTATTGGGCGTAAGCTGCAACTCCAACAATGAGTTGAATTCGTCGCAGAATTCACCCCAACTCAAAGCTGCTGATGTTGTAGCTGAATCACAAACTCCGCGGAAAGAAGTGGCGGAGTTGAAAAATGCTTTGCTCTCAAGAGAATTGTATAGATGGTTTGATGGATACGAATCCACCAGCTGCGACAGACCTGAATGCAGCGTCGGAAGCAGGGGTATTGGGACTGAAGTTTTTGTCCATCTTAACAGGACCGAAGGGTCCGAAAAAGGGGTTAGATACTTCTTTCACATGAAAGATGATGACAAAGATCGCTTTCTCATCGTAACGGTCTCAAACCAAGGCCGTGATCATAAGCTACCGGACTATCAGCTTTTGGATTGCGATATCGATGGGACATTGGAATCCAGAAGGGATGTGAACATGGCCGGGTATGAAAACGACCCCGTCAGGTATCAGAAGTATGTTAACCAGAAACTCTCAGCTGCGTGTCGGAACACCGTTGCGATGGTCGTTGAGAAAAAAAATTCTATTTGGTTGAGGAATTACTCCTCAATCGTCGAGGTAACTCTTTCAGATTTGAAAGCGAAGGCGGCAAAATAGCCATTTCGTTCTGAATCTGAAAAAAGGCGCTGGTGGATTATATCCGCAAGCGCCTTTTCTTTATTTATATTGTATTATTTATAATTTTGAAACTTGTTGGCCTTCACTCGTGTCTTTGACTTCAAAGCCTAGTTTAACAATTTCGTCTCTGAGTTCATCTGACTTTTCAAAATCTTTTGCGTCTCGTACGGCTTGACGTGCATCTAGTAAATCTTGTACTTCCGTTGGGATCTCAACAACTTCATCTTGCTCATTAAGTTTGAGCCCTAGAACTTCGTCATACTTGGCAAAGTTTTCTTTTTGTTCCCACACAGTTGCTAATGCTTGTGCAGTATTTAAATCGTTGTTAAGCGCAGAGTTAAATGTTTCGCTTGGCTCGGCAGTAGAAGAATCTTGCTGTGCCGCTGATTTTAGTTTGTGTAAAGCACTCTTTGAAGCTTCTAAAGAGTCCCAAGAAAAGTTTTGCTGGGTTCGGTAGTTGCTTTGCAAATACAAATAACGCAAATCTAAACCAGAGAAACCTTTTTCTTCTACGTCTCGTAAAGTGTAAAAATTATTCTTACTCTTTGCCATCTTGTCATTTTCGATGTTCAAGAACTCCGAGTGCATCCAGTGTTTAACAAAAGGCCCTAACGGCTGTGACTGAGCAATCTCATTTGTATGATGAGGGAAGATTAAATCAACTCCGCCAGTGTGGATATCTATAGCGTTATCTCCAAAAGCAACTTTGTTTATTACTGAACACTCTATGTGCCAGCCTGGGCGACCTTTGCCTAGGCTTGGATGGTCCCAAAAAATATTTCTATCTGTGTCAGTATGCGCTTTCCAAAGAGCAAAGTCACTTAGATTATCTTTCTCGTATTCATCAACTGCAACGCGAGCACCAATCTTTTTGCCTTCGAGGAATTTATCCCCAACAAGAGCGCCGTAATCTCCAAACTGAGCTTGGTATTTTTCAATACTAAAATATGTACCGTCATCTGTTTGGTACGCGATCCCTTTTTCAATAAGAGTCAAAATAAATTCTTGGATCTGTGGAATGACATCAGAGACACGAATAATTTTTATGTTTGGTGCATCAATGTTTACAGCAGCTAAATCATCTAAGAACTTGTTAAGGTAGCGAGTCGTAAATGTATTTAAATCTGCAACGCTCGCGGATTCGCCAAACTCTGCAACTGTGCTGGCGATAGTTTTATCGTCTACATCTGTGATGTTCATTACGTACTCAACTTTGTAACCATCAAATTTAAGGGTGCGGTAAAGGACGTCCGCCATTATGTATGAGCGAAGGTTCCCGATATGAGCGTAGTTATACACAGTTGGGCCACAAGTGTACAGGCGAATAGTTTTGCCGTCTGCAGGGGAAATGGGCTCGATCTTGCGAGATAAAGTGTTGTATAGGTTAAGTATCATAGATGGATTGTATCAGAAGGGCGGCTATGCTGCCAACGCTTTGTGAAGGGTTTTTAAATGCTTATCGCGAAGCTTGTGTAACTTTTTGGGATCTGAATTATGCTCTATAACATCTAGTAAGTGCATGCCGCCAACAAAGTGGGGAAGTAGAACATAATCTGCACCTTTTTGATAGAGCTCTAATGCCTCTTGCTCGTCTGCCGCAGCAACTATTATTCGTGTGCGTTTATTTAGTGTAGTTCTTACAGTTTCTAATAAGGCGAGTGTGTCATGAAAATCGGGGACGGTACAAACGATTAGTTTTGCATCAGCTAAAGAAGCAACTTCTTGAATGTATGGATCGGTAATATCTCCACATACTGCTGGCACACCTTGATGTTTAAAGCGGCTAACTACGTCTGGGTTGAAATCAATTAATAAAAATTCTTCTTTAGTTTTCTGATAGTTTGCAATTAGGTGAGAACCTAAGCGGTGCGCCCCAACAATTATCACATGCTTTTTGAAAGTCTTAGTCAGTAAATCCCTATCTGCATTTGCAGCTTTGCGTTCTAACCGGTGAGCAAACTTAGCTAAGAACTTTGCATAAATTTTATCTGAGAACAGCATTCCATAAGATGAAAGCGCAATAGTGCTAATTGCTACTAAAGTAATTATTGTCATGGCTGATTGGTCTAAGTGACCAGATAGTAAGCCAAGCGCCATTAACTTTAAGCTGAACTCAGAAATCTGTGCTAGGGTAATGCCTGTCATAAATCCGGTACGAATTTTGTAACCAGAGAAAGTTAAAATTAAAGTAACGATTAACGGTTTAACTATTAACACAAACAGAATCAGAATAATTCCTGGCACCAATGCCGCACCAATGTTATTAAACACTAAGTTTGTACCCAGAACTATAAAGAAAATGATAATAAAAAAGTCGCGTAAAGATTTAATTCGACCGCTTACCTGATAGTGAGCTCCGGTGTTAGCCAATGCTAGTCCAGCAATAAAACCGCCGATTGCTGAGTTGAATCCCACAAGTGGTGAACTCAGAAACGCAGCAAGGCCAAGTGCCCATCCAAGCGAAAACAAAAGAAGCATTTCGTCAGATTTAACCAAAGAGTGCATTAGCTTTGGAAATACTTTGCGACTCAAGAACAACACAACTACTAAGACCATAAATGCTTTAGCCAGAGTAAGAATTAAATTTCCAGAGACGGTACCTGTATCAAGAAAAGTGCTATTTGTATTTGCGCCGGCGATTAAAATCAAAACTAAAATAGCGGCGAAATCCTGCACTAAGAATATTCCCAGGGCAAGTTTGCCGTATAAGCTATTAAGATCTTTTCGCTCGGAAAGAATTTTTACAACAATAATTGTAGAGGAGAATGTAACCGCTAGTGAAATATATATTGCTGGTATTAATCCGAATCCAAGCAAGGTGACAATTCCAAATGCTGCGCCACAAGTAAAAATAATTTGTGCAACACCAGCGATTATGGCATTTTTACCAATGCGCTTTAGCTGGGAGATATCAAGATCCAATCCAACCATGAACAAAAGCAAAGTCACACCGATTTCCGAAAGGCTGTGCAGAATTTCTCCGTGAGCTAGTCTGTATAATGCAAAAGGACCAATCAAAAGGCCTGTAATGATGTAAGCAATAATACTGGGCTGCTTTAAAAAATGCAGTATGTATGCAATTACACCAGCAACTATTAATATGCCTGTAAGTTCCAGGAAGATATGATCCATTTTACTTTTTGTTTCTTGATTTTGCCTTTTATTAAAATAATTATACCACAAAAATACTCAAAGTTGCTTAAAATCAAGGCTAAATGTATAATTAAACTAATGGAAATCCCAAAATACGACGCTATATTCATGATTGGACCCCAAGGGTCGGGTAAAGGTACGCAAGGTAAAACCTTAGCTGCTAAGCTCGGCTATTTTTATTGGGAAATGGGTGGCATTCTTCGCGAAGAAGCAAAGAAGAGCACCCCGTTCGGAATCAAAGTTAAAGATTTAATTGATGCAGGAAAACTGCTAGAAGATGACGAGTTATTCCGCGTTCTTCAAACAGAACTACCAGAAGTAATTAAACACAAGCGATTGCTTTTTGATGGTGTCCCAAGAACAGTTCCTCAAGCCGTGCATCTTATCCACTATTTACAGCAGAACGGTTTTACTAGTTTTGGAGCAATTCATATTGATGTACCTAACGAGGAATCGGTAAAGCGTTTACTTGAACGAGCTCATCACGAGTTCCGTGTTGATGATACTCCAGAAAAGATCAGCTTCCGCTTAGCAACTTACGACAAAGAGACGAAGCCAGTTTTGAAATTTATGCAAGGCATAGGAGATCTGCATACTATTGATGGCGTTGGCACAATCGAAGAAATTACCGCGCGCATTAATAAAGCATTGGAATAATAATAAGATGCCAAGCAAGATTGTTAAAACCCCTCCATTAAATTTAGTGCTTTTAGGTGATCCTGGTGCAGGAAAGGCTACTCAAGCTGAATATTTTGCTAAGAAGTACAAAATGTTCGATTATGACATGGGGCGTGAGCTGACTTTATTGCGTCAAAAAGACAAAAAAATTGATGCTGTACTCCAGCAAAAAAATGATAAAGGCCTACTAACACCAACGGCTATAGTTCGAAAACTGAACAACGATACTATTCTGCGTACGCCTACAAAAACTGGAATTTTATTTGATGGTCATCCAAAAATGGTCGGGGAGGCAAGAATTATTGCTAAATTGTTAAAGGAAACAAATAGGACTAAACCTTTAGTGCTCTACATTAGAATTCCTCAACAGGAAGTTGTTAGTAGAATCCAGCAGCGCCAAGGATACTTCAATACTAAATTCAGCAAACGCGCAGATGATAGCGCGGCAGCTCTAAAAAATCGCGCTAAGTACTATCGGAAGAATATTGCTGAGGTTGTGGAATTTTTCAAATCCACTTATACTTTTGCCAACATAGATGGCATGGGAACTCGTACTCAAGTTCGAGCGCGAATTCAAAAAGCAATCAATTTTTACTTAAAGAATTATCAAGAGATATATAAAGAGAATAACAATGGCAAAAGCTAGATATACTAAGACTAAAGAAGAGATTGAAATAATCGATGAAGGCGGAAAAATTTTGCGCGATATTCTTCATCGTGCAGCGGCCATGGCAAAGCCCGGCGTCTCTACTCTGCAAATTAACGATTTTGCAGAAGAAGAGATGATCAAGGCCGGTGGTCGCCCAAGCTTTATTGGTTATGGTAGCCGGAAGAATCCATTTCTCTATGGACTATGCACTTCTATTAATGATGCGGTTGTTCATGGCGTGCCATCTTCGAAAGATATTTTGCAAGAAGGGGACATACTTGGGTTAGATATTGGAATGGAATATAAAAAACTTTACACTGACACAGCTATTACAGTAGCTGTGGGTAAAGTATCCGATGTTGCTAATAAACTAATGGATGTGACTAAGCTTTCTTTAGATAATGCTTTGAAACAAGTGAAGCCAGGAAATACTATTGGGGATATTGGCCATGCGATTCAATCTACAGTTGAGGGTGCAGGGTATTCCGTAGTTCGTGACTTGGTTGGTCACGGTGTAGGTTATGCTGTTCATGAAGATCCTGCTGTGCCATGTTATGGGAAACCTGGAAAGGGAATCGTTTTAGTAGAAGATATGGTGTTAGCAATTGAACCAATGGTTTGTGAGAATAAACCGCAAATCTTCTTCGATACTGACGGTTGGACAATTCGTACCCATGATGGTGGTTTAGCCGCTCATTTCGAGCATACTATTGCAGTGACAAAGACTGGTGTTAGAATTCTGACTTAAACTATTGTACTTTATAAAAATTTGTTATAATTAAAACAATTAATTTAGAACACATGAACGAACAAGCTCGTCTTAAAGCTGTTTCTGATCTATTAAAAGGATCTTGGGAGCAGTACAAAAAGCACTATGAATCATTAGTGCCTATCATGTTAGTAGCAGGTATTGGATTGTACCTGCAAACAATCTTCCTGTTTATGGCAGGGGACGGCCTAACAATGAATGCTACTTTGGCTTTGTTAGCTTTAGTATCATCAGTGGTTTACATTGTCGGCATGATCTGGGGTTTAAGTGCGCTTTTGAATAAAGTTCACAAGCTAGATCAACCAATGACTTTGAAGCAAGCTTACACAAACGCAAAGCCATTAATTTGGCCTTTGTTCCTAACAGGTCTTCTATCTGCGATCCTAACTATAATCGGTTTGATACTGATAGTTATTCCTGGAATTATTGTAGGTGTTTACTTGAGCTTTGCACTATTCATTGTGGTAAATGAAAATAAATCCGCAGTTGATGCACTAAAGGCGAGTAAGGCTTATGTATCTGGATATTGGTGGGCTGTATTTGGTCGTTTAATTGTAATCGCTTTAATTATAGGAGTTATCTCCAGCATAGTGGGAACAGTTGGCGGCGCAGTTCTTGGTAAACAACTAGGAATGCTACTGCAAAATATTTCCGGATTGGTTCTTACTCCGTTAGCAATTTTGTATCAATACTCTTTGTATCTTGATGTAAAACGCGCTAAGAGCGGTGCAGCTCCAATGTCTGCTCCTCAAGCTCCTGTTGATCACACCGCTACTCCAGCAGCTTAATTACAACTTTTTAAAAAGCACTCGCTAGTCGAGTGTTTTTTTATTATCAAAAAATCAGGAACATGGCTATAATAAAAGTTATGGAACCATTAGCCTCAAAAATTAGACCTAAATCTCTAGAAGACTATGTCGGTCAGGAACATCTGGTGGGAAAAGGAAAGCCATTGCGCTTGGCTATTGAACAAGGACACATCTTTTCCTTTGTTTTGTGGGGACCGCCAGGAGTAGGCAAGACCACGCTGGCTCGTATTTACGCTCAGGCAATTAAGGCTGAGTATTTTGAGCTATCCGCAGTATCAGCTGGTAAAGATGATATTCGTAAAATTGTAGATGACAAACAGCCTGCTTTAAAACCTAAACTTCTATTTTTAGATGAAATACATCGTTTCAATAAAGCTCAACAAGATTTCCTTCTTCCTTATGTTGAAAGTGGGAGATTAATTCTAGTTGGGGCCACTACTGAAAACCCTAGCTTTGAGGTTATTCCTGCACTTCTTTCTAGAATGCGCGTATTCACATTGCATGAGTTAAGTGATGTAGAAATGGGAAAAGTAATTGGAACTACTGGCTTCAAGTTAAAGAAGGAGGCTAGGGATTGGTTGGTGCAAATGGCGAATGGTGATGCGCGCCAGGCAATTACTATGATTGAGAATACTGCTCAGATTCATAGTAAGAACTCAAAAGACGAAATTACAACCGAAGAGTTGAAAAATACTTTGCAGAATAAATTTCTCAGGTACGATAAAAAAGGGGAGGAACATTACAATACCATTAGCGCCTTTATTAAAAGCATGCGCGCTTCACAGCCTGATGCTGCTTTGTATTATTTAGCTCGTATGGTAGACAGTGGGGAAGATCCAAAGTTCATAGCGCGGCGCATGGTTATTTTTGCATCAGAAGATATTGGTATGGCTCAACCAACTGCTTTGGTCGTAGCCAATGAGGTGTTCAAGGCCGTAGAGACTATTGGTTTGCCGGAAGCGGCGATTAACTTAGCGCATGGTGTTGTTTACCTAAGTTTAGCTCCCAAAGATAAGGCTAGCTATGAAGGTTATTTTGCAGCTTTGGCAGATGTACAACAGCATGGCAATCTTCCAATTCCTATGAAACTTAGAAACGCTCCCACAAAGTTGATGAAGAATATGGGCTATGGAGAGGGCTATGAAAAGTACACCAAAGAAGATTTGCTACCTGAGAAACTTAAAAATACAACTTACTATATTCCTAAATCTAAATCAGGAACTAAAAAAGATCCTCAGTAATTTTTACAAGAGGATCTTTTAATTTGTCTAAATTTTTAGTGCTACTTGCGGTTGGTGATTTCTTCTTTCATCTTTTCAATGAACGCAGAAATTTCCATTGTGCCAAGGTCTTCATCGTTTCGGCCACGAACAGAGACAGAGTTTGCTTCTATTTCTT
>CAZSSN010000007.1:0-21529 GCA_964609785.1 uncultured Candidatus Saccharibacteria bacterium
TTTTAGAAGAAGAAAAGACTTACACAGAATTTTATAAAAACCAACCTCAAATATTAGAGCGTATTATGTATGCTCAAACAGGTGGCAAAGCGTTGGGAGTTCGCTCTGCAGTGCTTCCATCAGTGTTGCGCCATTATGTTCAGAATAAAGCCATTTTAGATGAACACTCCATTTCTAAGTGGTTCTACATGGGTAACGTTGCCGAAATTGATGCAAAGCAGGCTGTTCATTTTAGCTATCAATTTGGTTTTGAAGTCTTGGGTGTATTCAATCACTTAACAGAAGCTCAGGTAGTGAGTAGTGTTTGGGATTTAACCCAACGCGTTGGATTAGGCGAAGATGTGCTATTAGAAATTAATACAGTCGGTGATGCAGCGGTCCAAGCTTCGTACACAAATGTATTGAAAGATTTTCTAAAAGGCAAAGAGTTTGAGTTGTGTGAGGCTTGTAACGAGCACATGCGTGGTCGCGTGTTGAATGTACTACGTTGTGATAAAGTAGGTTGCCAGCTATTAATGGCTGAAGCTCCAGCAATTGTGGATTTTCTTGCACCGGATGAACGCAAACGTTTTACAGACATTTTAGAAGCTTTAGACGAATTAGGTTTGCCGTATCAGTTAAATCAGTTATACGTTGGCCCAGAAGGTTCTAGCGGCACTAACTTAGTTATTAAGTATAAAAAAGGAAATGAAACTGTAATCATTGGCGAGGCTGCGCATCACGAACTACTTTTGAAGAACATTACAGGTAAAGCTTTACCTGCGTTCGGATTTAGCGGCAGTCTATCCAGTCTATCTCGCGCTATGCAGTTGGCGGAAATAGAACCTAAGCACGAAATTCACAGTGAAGTATTCTTGGTGCCGCTAGGCGAGTTAGCGTCAAAGCGCAGCTTGCGTTTGTTCCGCGATCTAATCGCTGTGGATGTAAAAGTTCATGACCACTTTGGAACAGTAGGAGTTAAAAACCAGCTGAAGTTAGCAGAAGAAAGCAAAGCCCCAATTGCACTGATTATGGGTCAAAAGGAAGCTATGGATGACATGGTAATTTTGCGAGATGTTAAGTCTGGCATGCAAGAAGTCTTCTCTTATGATAAAATAATTGTAGAAGTTAAGAAGCGATTAGAACGCTAGTAAGTTTTAATAAAATTTAGAAATATGGAAAACGATCCAAATTGTATATTCTGCAGCATCTCAAATAAGACAGTTGCATCCAGCATTTTGCACGAAACAGAAAACGTGCTAATTATCCAGGACATTATGCCTAAAGCTCCTGTTCACGTTCAAATAATGCCAAAACGCCACATTCAATCTGTTAATGGTTTAAGTGATGAAGATAGCAGCTTAATTACAGAGATGATTATGGCTGCAAAGAATTATGCTGCTGAGGCAGGAATTGCTGAGTCAGGGTACAAACTTGTATTGAACACTGGAAAAGAAGGTGGTCAGATTATCCAACATCTTCATATGCACCTACTTGGTGGTAAACAACTAGAAGAATAATTTAAAAATAAAAAACTATTACCTAACGAAACTATTGGAGCACAGCTAGCGAGCACGTAAGTGCGAAGCATTAGCGTAGCGACCTAGTTGAGGAGGTAATAGTTTTTTATTTTATCAATATTTGACCTTTTGAGCATAAATAACGTATAATTACGAAAGATTAAGGTCGTCATACCACAGTAAGGCTTGATTAGTTGCAAGTGCAGCATCAGGTTGGAGCCATGGTATGCCCATATATGTGAAGTGAGGTGAATTCTCTTGGTAGAAGTAAAACGTAAAGATAACGAAAATTTTGATAGCCTATTACGCCGTTTTAATCGTAAGATTCAACAAAGCGGTGTTTTAATCCGTGCTCGTAAGACGCGCTTTTTCGCGCCGGAACGAAGCCGTAATTTATTGCGTACAGATGCACAACGTCGCTCTGAAATGCGTATTGTTCGCGAAGAACTAAAGCGCCTAGGAAAACCCGTTAAACCATCTCGCGGCCGTCGTTAAATTATTGCCCGTTCAAAATTTAAATAAAAATTATGCATGATTAATCTTTCTGAGGTAGAAGCTGCATTGCAGACTGCTGTTAAGGCCCGCGAGCAAATCACTGTTGAGACACTCCGCGCACTTAAAACCAGAATTCAAAATGAACAAATTTCTAAAGGCTCGGAACTTTCCGAAGCTGATGTTTTAGTATTGGTTCAATCAGAAGCTAAGCGTCGCAAAGAAGCTGCAACAGCGTTCCGCGATGCTGGACGAACTGAAGCCGCAGATAAAGAAGAAGCTGAATTAAAAGTACTATCAGTATTTTTACCTGAACAAGTTAGTGAAGAAGAAATCGCTAAAGTAATCGATGCAAAGATTGCTGAAGCTGGATGGGCAAAATCAGATTTTGGCCAAGCCATGGGCGCGCTAAAAGGGCATTTCGGCAATACTGCTGATGGTGCACTTGTAGCAAAACTCTTAAAAGAAAAACTGAGCTAGACTCGAAACTAAGTAGAAAAACAAAGAATGCCTAAAGAACAATACATCGTTGGCTTGGACGTCGGAACAGATAGCATCCGCGTCGTCCAAGGTAAACTAGAAGAGACTGGACGCATCAATATTATTGGAGCCGCTAGTGTACCTGCAAACGGGTTGCGCAAAGGCGTCATCGTAGATATCGATGAGGCTGTTTCTTCAATTTCCGCTGTACTAGAAAAAGTTGAACGCATGACTGGAGTTCCAGTTGCGCACGCAAACGTTTCAGTCGGCGGCAACCATATTTCTTGCATGGATTCTAAGGGCGTAATCGCTGTTTCGAGAGCTGACGGTGAAATCTCTGAGAATGATGTTATTCGTGTTATCGATGCATCTCAAGCAGTTTCTATCCCACCAAACCGTGAAGTTATTCATGTTATCCCGAAAACCTTTACTCTAGACGGTCAATCTGGTATTAAAGATCCAATTGGTATGACTGGTATTCGCTTGGAAGTGGAGACTATTATTATCCACGGTGCTTTGCCGTTTTTAAAGAACTTGAATAAAGCCATCACTCAAGCTGGATTGGAAGTAGATCAATTAGTGCTTTCTCCATTAGCTGCAGCTCAGTCTGTTTTGAATAAGCGTCAGAAAGAACTTGGCGTGGCTCTTATCGATTTAGGCGCTGGCACTACTAGCATTGCAGTGTACGAAGAAAACAATTTACTGCACACAGCAATTATTCCAATCGGTTCAATGCACATTACAAATGACATTGCGATTGGACTTCGTTGTACAATCGACACGGCAGAAAAAGTTAAAACTTTGTATGGCCAAGCAAGCCCTCAACTTGTAGACAAGCTTGCTGAAATTGATATGTCGAAAATTGATCCAGAAGAAGAGACTCGTGTTCCGCAGCAACTTGTTGCAGAAATGATCGAGGCTCGTTTGGAAGAAATTTTTGATCGTATCACAGCAGAATTAAAACGAATTGATCGTGATGGCAAATTACCAGCAGGAATTGTTCTAACTGGTGGGGGAGCGGTGCTTCCTGGTACAGTAGAATTCGCAAAACACTATTTGCGTTTGCCTGTTAGTATTGGTGTGCCTAGCGAAACAGATACAATTATTGATCAAGTTGTAGATCCATCATTTGCCACAGTAGTTGGGCTATCTTTGTGGGGCAGCAACTTCACAGGAAGCTTTTCTGACTTTAGTTTCAGTAAGCCATTTAAGGGTTTGTTGGAAAGTGAAAATGTGGTAAAATTGAAGAAATGGTTCAAGACCATTATGCCTTAGGCCAAAAACTACCGTCTGGGCAAAATAAGAGCTAAGTATCCCTTTAGGGTAAAAAGCTAATAGTAAAATAAAACGCAAAACAACAATTGAAGCAGACACCCCTCTATTTAAGTTGTTATTTTGCGTTTTTTTCTTTAATATAGAATATGAAATAGCATGAAAAAGACTATGGAAGTTAAACCAAAAATTGAAACATTCGCTCGCATTAAAGTTATGGGTATCGGTGGATCCGGTACAACTGCCGTAGCTCGTATGGCTGAGCTAGGAATTCGCGGTGTAGAATTTATTTCTGTTAACACAGATGCACAAGCCTTGCACAATAACATGGCTGACAAAAAAGTTCACATTGGTAAATCTATTACCAAAGGACTTGGTTCTGGAATGAATCCTGAGCTTGGTCGCCAAGCTGCAGAAGAATCACAAGAAGAAATTGAAGAAGTCATCTCAAATGCAGACATGGTGTTCATCACTTGTGGTCTTGGTGGGGGAACTGGAACTGGTGCTGCACCAATCGTTGCTGAACTTGCAAAGAACCGCGACATCTTAACAATCGCTGTTGTTACTAAGCCTTTCACTTTTGAAGGAAGCAAGCGTAAAGAAATTGCCGAAGCTGGTTACGAAAATTTGAAAGATAAAGTAGACGCAATTATTTCTGTTCAGAACGATCGCATCTTGCAGATCATCGACAAGAAGACTTCTTTGATTGACGCTTTCAAAACTGTCGATGAAGTGCTTCGTCAGGGTATCGCTGGTATTTCCGACTTGATTACTACTCACGGTGTGGTTAACGCTGACTTCGCTGACATCCGCACTATTATGCAAGACGCAGGTACAGCCATGATGGGTATTGGACGAGCTTCTGGTGAAGGTCGTGCTGAGATCGCTGCTAAGGCTGCCGTGAACTCTCCATTGCTTGATATGACTATTGATGGCGCTCAAGGTGTATTGTTCAACATTACTGGTGGCTCTGATCTTGGAATGTTTGAAATTGATGAAGCTGCCCGCGTTATTACTAAAAATGTTGATCCTGATGCTCGCGTTAAATTCGGTACTGTTATTGATGAAACAATGGGCGATGAGATTCGCATCACTGTTATTGCTACTGGATTCGATGAACACAATCGACGTCCATCTGCGTTGAACTTTGCTCCTGTAAACGATGAGCCAATGAAGCCGTTAATTACTAACGCTCCTGCTCAGACTCCACCGTTGTCTAGTATGTCTGCTTTCCAGTCTCCTGATGTTGAAGAGTCCCGCCCAGAAATTCCTCGTCCAGAAGTGCGCAAGCCATTATTTAGCCCTAAGCCGGCTGATCCAGTACCAATGCAATCTTCCGATGAAGATCCTGATGATGAACTAGATATCCCTGCGTTCATTCGCAAGAAAATGAAATAACTACAAACTTAAAAACCTTTCTGCTATATTTTCACTGAGTCTCGCCTTTGGCATCCCGTGCCTCGGCTCGACAATCGTTCAAATATAGCAGGAAGGTTTTTTGTTTTGGCTATTTTCAATTGAGGAAGTGAAAAATTTATGCTATAATTAATTTAGTTAGATCACAAGTGAAACAAAAAGTACTGGATAAGTAAAAATCAATGTCAGAAGACCCATACATTCCTTACGAACATGATCATGAGAGAATGATCCTTCGTGATTATTTAGCTGTCGATAGAACCATAATGACGAATGAGACATCATTTATGTCTTATGTTAGGACAGCATTAACTTTAATTGCAGCTGGTGCAACATTGCTCAAGTTTTTTGATACAGATACACTCACACAAATTACAGGATGGGTTTTCATTGTCGTAGGAGGTTGGCTATCCATCCATGGCTACATTAAATTCCAAAAAACTGATCAGATTTTAAGGAAAGTGAAAGGTGAAACTGTTCACCGAGCTACGAAGTTAAAGAAGTCAAAGATTAGCACTGCCCTAAAATTCATTTTGTGGAGAAGCAGTAAATAATGGAAATTATTGTTTACGCACATACTAAGAGTAAGAAACCCCGGATCCTCCAAAAAGGCCCGGGTGTTTTTGATATATACGTCACCGAGATAGCATCAGACGGGAAAGCTAACACTGCAATAACCAAAGCATTGGCAAATCATTTAGGAGTCGCTAAATCTCGCCTAAGTATTAAAAGAGGAGCGGCTAGTAAGATTAAAGTATTTAAGTTAGCATAAGCCAATCAAAATTGGTATAATCATTTTATGTCAGATCTAAATGATAAATCAGAAAAAGAGAATAAAATAGAACCGCGTCTGCTGAAGGGATTCCGAGATTTCGGACCTGCTGAGCAACTTGCTCGTCAGCAAATGTTTTCTAGTATCCAAAGCGTTTTTGAACGGTTTGGTTTTTTGCCGTTGTCTACTCCAGTTTTAGAATACAAAGAAATTTTGATGGGGAAGTACGGAGAAGATGAAAAACTAGTTTACTCATTCAAAGACAACGGTGACCGTGACGTCGCTATGCGTTATGACTTAACCGTGCCTTTGGCACGATATGTTGCTCAGAATCAAGGTCAGTTAACCTTTCCATTTAAGCGTTATCAAATTGCACCAGTGTGGCGTGCGGATAATCCTCAAAAGGGAAGACTGCGTGAGTTCTATCAGTGTGATGTAGATGCTGTTGGTACAGATTCACTAGTCGCTGATTCAGAAGTAATTGCTTGTTTGTGTCAGGCGCTCGAAGCTGTTGGAGTCACTAATTATAGAGTGAGATTAAACGATCGCGAGATACTGAAAGATTTCTCAGTCGCAGCTATTCGCGCGATAGATAAAATAGATAAAATTGGTGTAGATGGAATTGTTGCGGAGATGGAAGCTCAGGGAGTTCCTGAAGAAGAAATCGTAAGAGCAAAAAGTTTGGCTGATCCAAAATTTATTACAGCTCCTGAATCTACTGTGAAGATCATGAAAATGATTGAAGCGTATGGACTAAGAGGGGATGTGGAATTTGATCCAACCATCGCGCGCGGTCTAGATTATTACACTGGCACCGTCTTCGAAATTTACCTTAAAGATAAGCCAGAATTTGGCAGTATTTGTAGCGGGGGCCGTTATGATGGCTTAGTAGATCAGTTCTCTAGTCAAAGTCTGCCGGCTGTTGGTGGAAGTATTGGCATTGATCGTCTAATAGATGCACTAAAAGATATGGGTGAAATGAATTTTGCTCAACCAATCCGTGCTTTGATTCTAAATCAAAATGAAAGTTTGATGGAGAATTACTTGAAGCTTGCAACGGATTTACGTGCGCAAGGGATTAACGTAGAGCTGTATTATTCAGCAGCAAAGTTAGATAAGCAATTCAAGTACGCGGAGAGTCGTAGTATTCCATATGCAATTATAATGGGTGAAACAGAAGTTAAAGCCGAAACAGTTCAACTCAAAGATTTAGCTAAGCGTGAGCAAGAAACTATATTTACCGCTGAGTTAGCAGAGAAGTTGAAATAGTCTTTATTTAAACTTGATAGCGAGGCGCCTATGCTTTAAGCATGGCGCCTCGTTTTATTTCTATCTTGCTTTGCAGTTTTATTGTTGGTGTAGCAATAGGCTCACTATATAATATTCCATCGTCACTAGTTTGGACCGTTTTCCTAGGCGGTGCAGTTTTGTCTATGGGAATTATGGCTTTACCCAGGAAGAACGCGCGAGTAGTTGGGCTAAGTATAATGTGCATCATTGCGGGTTTGGTTTTTGGATATTTGTATGTTGGGAAATCTTTTTCTGAAAATGAGTATCAAGAGTTTTTGGGGGAAAATATAAATACAGAAGGAATTGTTGCTATGGATCCGGTCATGAGTGGTCGTAATATGCAGGTCACTTTACTACCAGATGGCTATTCGCAATTCATTCGCGGATCTTTGTATATACCAATTCCAGGTTTGAAGAAAGGCGATAGAGTTTGGATTCGTGGTCAGTTAGAATTACCAGAAAATTTTAGTGATTTTGATTACATTGGGTATTTACAACGCTGGCAAGTTTACGCACAACTAAAGAATCCTCGCGTGATTGTTCTCAAACGCGTGGAGTGGAATTGGCGAACGCCGTTATTAGCGGTGCGTAAATTTGTACTAAAACAGGGAAAAGTTTTTCCTGAACGTGAAGGCGGATTAATTATTGGTATGCTCATTGGTCAAAAGCAAAATATTCCTGAGGAAGTTCAGCAAGCTTTTAAGATCACAGGACTGACGCATATTGTGGCTGTGTCAGGGTTTAATATGACTATAATCGCGACGGCTTGCGGTGCGCTTGTGTGGTACATAGGCAGGCGCGCCACAAATATTCTGACGATATTGATCGTGATTGGGTTTGTGGTGGTAACAGGGGCGACGGCTGCGGTGGTGCGCGCCGGCATCATGGCTATAATTATGGTTGTTGCTCAATTGATGGGCAGGCAATATGCAAGTTTGTATGCGCTGCTTTTAGTTTCTGTAATCATGATACTAATTAATCCTCGAATAGTTGTTTGGGATGTTGGATTTCAACTTAGTGCCGCTGCAACTTTTGGGGTACTAATGGCCTTTAACCTCAAGCATCCAGAAAAAGAGGATTCATTTCTTGTCGGCATGCTTAGACCCACGCTTGGTGCAATTATTCTAACTGCGCCCATCATCATTTTACATTTTCATTCCTTTAGCGTAATCGCCCCGCTTGCAAACTTACTAGTGCTTCCATTCGTGACTTGGATTATGTTGTTCGGAGCTTTGGCACTCTTGCCGGTGATTGGGGGAGTGTTCGTTATGCCCGCGCAACTCATTACTTCTGCAATTTTATTTATTACCGAAAAGCTTGCGCTAGTTCCTTATGCGAGCGTGGAAGTGATAGCGCCACCGTGGCTAATTTTCATCTATTATTCAGTCTTAATGCTATATATTTATAGCAGACATAGTCGATTGCAAAAACAGGCGAAATATGGTAAACTTGAAAAAATAATTACAAATACTCTATGAAAACATGGCAAATATATTTGCTGATTGGTGTAGTCGTAGTGGTTGGGATAGGAGCTATTTTTTTCCTTTCTAGTCGCAACGGTAATGAAACCAAAAACAGCAACGAAGTTACAGATTCTCAAGATCCAGCAGAAGACAATAATACTAAATCAGAAACAGCTCAGTCGGAAAATAAAACTTCCGCACCGTGTACTCGAACAGTTAATAATAAAGTTATGCAAGAAAAAATTGATATCAAGAATAAGTTTGTCACTATGTCCATTGAAGGATTCGGTGATGTAAAAATCCAGTTATTTGATCAAGATGCTCCAAAGACAGTAGAAAACTTCTTACGTCTTTCCGCAAGCGGTTACTATGACTGTCTAACTTTCCACAGAATTATCCCAGGCTTCGTTGTTCAGGGTGGTGATCCAACAGGTACAGGTGCTGGCGGTGAAAGTGTTTTCGGAGCTAAGTTCGAGGATGAACTAAATCCAGATGCACCTAGCTTTAAAACCGGTTATGTTAAGGGTGTTGTTGCCATGGCTAACAGCGGGCCAAATACAAACGGTAGTCAATTCTTCTTTACTTTGGCGGACTTGAACCAGTCTTTAGGAAAACTTTACACAATCTTTGGTAAAGTTGTTGAAGGTCAAGATGTAGTAGACAAGATCGGTTTGACTGGTGATCAAAGTGGAAAACCTAAAAATACTGTGACAATTACAAAAGCAGTAGTTTCTGATAAATAATTAATCAAATCTAAGCAAGAACATATGGATACAACAGAACAAAGTTTAGTCTTACTAAAACCAGATACTTTAGAACGTGGTCTAGTAGGAGAGATCTTGCAACGCTTCGAGCGCGTGGGATTAAAGATTGTTGGTATGAAGCTTATGCAACCAACAGAAGAAGCAGCGGGTAAGCACTATACAGAAGATCTAGCCGTGCGCCGTGGTGAAGCAATTCGCAACAGCATGATTCAGATGCTCGCATCTGGCCCAGTTGTTGCTATCGTTCTAGAAGGAATCGAAGCAGTAGAATTAGTTCGTAAGATGATCGGCGAGACTGAGCCAAAGTCTGCTACACCTGGAACAATTCGTGGAGATTACTCCCATGTTTCATTTAAGCATGCTAACGCTAATCCAGGTGGCAAGCTTTATAACTTAATTCACGGATCTGCTACCGTGGAAGAAGCGAAGACTGAAATTGATGTTTGGTTTAATGAAGATGAGCTTGTAGATCATAATCCTACATACACTAAACACACTTTAGCTTAAAAATTTAGCTAGAAATAAAAAACCACCGCGCGCGGTGGTTTTTTATTTTTTCCGGAAGAAGGTTGGGAGGCCAGGTAGACGAGAGGAAATATCTTGGAGTTTTAATTCTCTTACTCTCTGGAATAGGCCTTTATCATGCTCGGCTAAGTATTTGCGAATTAAGGCGCGGGCATGACTAGTTTTAGCGGAAACTAGCCAATCCCTGGAAGGAGTTGCGGCGTTTTTAGCTTTTAGAATTTCCACTACATCTCCCTGATGCAGCTCATCTGAAATTTTCCCCATCTTTCCGTTAATTTTAGCGCCTAACATTTGATAGCCTAAGTCAGAGTGAACTGAAAAAGCAAAATCAATTACCGAAGCGCCTACTGGCAAATCTTTTACATCACCTTTAGGAGTAAGAACAAAAATTCGATCTTTGAAGAAATCAATTTTTAAACCTTCTAAGAACTCCTCTGGATGCGATGCCATCTCTTCCTGCCAAGCATGAAGCTCTTTGAACCAGCTTGGACCTTTGTTCGGACGGGGAGTCGCGCTATCATCTTTGCCAGTTTCTTCATAGAACCAATGAGCGGCAATTCCGCGTTCTGCAGTCTCGTGCATAAGATCTGTGCGGATTTGCACCTCAAAAGCGCGGCCTTCGCTGTCGAATACAGTAGTGTGCAGGCTTTCGTAGCCATTTGGTTTTGGCATGGCGATAAAATCTTTTACACGGCCAGGCATAGGATTGAAATGCTTGTGAATAGCCCCTAAAGCGGCGTAACAATCCGCAGTTGATTTAGTAATGATGCGTAGGGCAATCTTGTCGTGGATTTTAGTGATGTCACCGTCGTAGCGATCCAATTTTTTAAACAGAGAATAAATGCGCTTGATGCGACCGGAAATATCTCTGAACTTAATTCCTTCTACGCGCAAAATTGTAGCCAGCTCTTTTTGCATTTCTTTAGTACCTTTTTGACGCTCTTCTAAACGTTCTTGTAAAAGGTGTTCAGTTTTTTCGTAGTTCTCTGGATCGACAATCTTGAAAGATAGATCTTCGAGTTCATCTTTCCATGCACCAATACCGAGGCGCCCAGCGATGGGCGCATACATTTCTAAAGTTTCGCTGGCGATTTTGGTTTGCTTTTCGGGGGAGAGCGCGCCAATTGTTCTCATGTTGTGCAATCTGTCAGCAAGTTTAATTAGCATCACGCGAATGTCTTTGCTAGTTGCAATAAACATTTTACGCAAATTTTCCACATAATATTCATCTGTACTGTTGCGTAAGCGAACGTGGCCTAACTTGGTTACTCCGTCTACGAGTGCAGCAATTTCTTCGCTGAACTCTTCTTTTAAATTTGTGTCGGTTGTATCTGTATCTTCTGTGATGTCATGAAGAATGGTCGCTGTGATGGCGGTTGCATCAGGAAAAATTTGCCCAAGAATAATTGCCGCGGACATGGGGTGGGTGACAAACGGCTCACCGCTTCGACGTTTCTGGTCTTTGTGAGCAGTCGTTGCAAAATCAATCGCTTTCTGAATAAGCGCTTTTTCTGCTTCAGTAAAGGTATGGGGAATTGATTTAAAAAAGTCTGTTGCCATATATTCAGTTTAACATACTCAGTTTTGTTGCCTGTTTCGGCTATATTATATATGCTAAAAACATGCCTGAACTACCGGAAGTACAAACTGTTGTAAATGAGTTGAATAAGAGCTTGGTTGGTCGCAAGATCAAGCGCGTGACCATTAATATGGCCAAGCTCATTAGTGTAGGCCCACAAACAGTTAGTAATATTCGTGATGTCTCCCAGAAAACTGTAAATGAATTTGCACGGCTTTTAGAAGGGCGTAAATTTACCTCCGTAAAGCGCCGTGGGAAAATGCTTATCTTCGACGTAGATGGACCGCTATCAATGTTAGTCCATTTAAAAATGACAGGGCAATTTATTTTTGAAGATAAAGCGCAACATAAAAAGACTGGCGGAAAGTACAAAATTTTGAATAGAGAGACTGCGCCACTTGTGCAACTGCCATGTAAATTTACGCATGTTGTTTTCCATTTCACAGATGGCTCAACTTTGTTCTATAACGACATGCGTCAGTTTGGGTATTTGCGCATTGTAAAAGATGAAGATATGGATAAAGTCGCAGAGTTTAAAAATTATGGCCCTGAACCTTTAGAGAAATCTTTTACATTCGAAGTTTTTCAAGATGCGTTAAAGAACCGTAAAAAAATTCCAATCAAGCTCGCACTCATGGACACCAAGGTTGTGGTGGGGATTGGGAATATATATAGTGATGAAATTTTGTATCATGCGCGCGTAGCTCCTGACAGACAAGTCGATAGTCTGAGCACTAAAGAATTGAAAGCAGTTTTTAATCAAATTAAGCCTGTGTTAAAAATGGGTGTTAAATACAAAGGTTCTAGTGTCGGTGACTTTGTCCGGCCAGATGGAAAATGGGGAAGTATGGGTAAGCATCACTATGTTTATGGGCGAAAAAACAAGCCTTGCTTGGGCTGTGGTACAATAATTAAAAGCCTCAAATTAGGTGGCAGAACCTCAAGTTTTTGCCCTAAGGAACAACGATAATGGATACTCAAAACCAACCACAAAAAACCGACCGCGAGTTATTAGAAGAAATTCACGATAACTCCCGCAAGACCAAAAATTACATGAAGTGGCAGTTGATCATCACTGTTGCTCTTGTTGTAATCCCGCTACTTATAACTTTAATCATGATTCCGTTTGCTCTTAAATCCTTAACCTCAGTTTATTCTTCCTACGGGCTAGATAGTCTTACTGGCGCTGCCGGTGAAGGGGCAAATAGTTCTATCCAAGATTTAATTAATCAATACACAAAATAATTAATTCATAAAACCATGACAGACGATCGATGGGAACAATTTGTGGAGGATGGCAAAACTCGTTTTAAGGATGTTGTTGTTAAAGATGAAACTTGGTCTGATGACCGCGGCGATGAAATTCAAACTGGCACACAGAATGTGATCGAATTCACTTTGCCTCGTGATGGTGTAGAAGATCGATATAGAATTGTTCGCGAAAATCGCCCTGTGGTTTTAGATAAGCAAATGCACTACTCTCACAGACAAGGTGATACTGCACAAACAAAATATATTCTTTCGGACACAGAACTTTCCCATAAACTTCGCGTGTATAAGGAAGATGATTACGGTGAATGGCAGGAAGTCACTGCTGGAGAATTAGGACTGTAATGCCTAAGATATTAATAATGGCAAAATGTTAGCAGAGCGCATAATTTCAACGTTGCGCTTTTTCGATCTGCAAAACTTTCCCTTAACGGCTTTTGAAATTCACAAATATCTTATTGCCGATAAAGCAACTCTTCGTGATAAGCTAGATAACCGATTTGAGCTATCTATGGAAGACTTACCACCGGCCCCTCCAGTTCATTTTGATACTATATTAACTCAGCTGCATATACTGAGTAGAGAGAAGCGTATAGGTGCTCAAAATGGATTCTACACCTTGCCAGGTAAGGAGAAGCTTATTCAAGATCGGGCTCGCAGTTATTTAATCGGTCTCTCTAGAGAGAAGCGAGTTCAACGCTATCTAACTCCAACTAAGCATATCCCGTTTGTACGCGGCATATCTTTAGCAGGCTCTCAGGCTTTGGGGCAGCAACGTGCTACTTCTGACATCGACTTGTTAATAATTACAGATCCAAATCGGATGTGGACTGCGCGAACTATTCTTTCTGCTTGGTTCCATATTTTTGGAGTCCGCCGCCATGGTAAAAAAATCACTAATCGTTTTTGCTTGAATCATTACTTGGCGAACCCTAGAGAAGTCGATGCTGAGCGCAATCTATATAAAGCCATGGAATACACAAAGCTACGTTCTGTTGTGGGGCCACAACATATTCGCAAGTTCCAGCGTTCTAATGAAAGTTGGATGCGCCAGTTTTTCCCGAACGTCACCTTCCCAGTATTAAAATCCCAGTCTACATCTAGAATTCAATTCTTTCTAGAAAAATTCTTTAATAACTCACTTGGTAATTGGTTAGAAAGAACACTTGGTAATTGGCAACAAAAAAGAATCCGCCAGGATCAGTTTGTATTTGTTAGAAAAGATGAGTTAAGTTTTCATCCTGAAAGTAAACATGAATCTTTGCTCCAAGGATTCTTCAACTAAAAAACCGGCTTATGCCGGTTTTTTAAATTCTATGCAAACAATCACGGGGAAGCGATGTAGTCTGTACTGCAGATTGTAGTCGGAGCTATCTTCTTTGCTTTCTAAATCTTCCATGTGGGTAAAAGCGAACCCTGCATCAGTAATGCAGTTTAAGTGCTCACTTAGTTTATAGAAGTAACACTCCAAAGTTTTGTTAAACGTAAAGTTCCGGCTATGTTGTTTCGCGAGCCAGTGATACGGATTTACTAATAGGCGCGGTTTACGCATAAGCAAGCGACCAATAATTCCACGCTTCCAAACTCCAACTGGGAAAGCGTAATATGGATTGACCATGGTCAGCATTAGCCTGCCGCCAGGTTTTAAAATTCGACATAACTCTGTAAAAGTTTTAACTTGATCTTCTACATCATGTGCCGCCATAGACATTATTAAAGTATCAAACTCATTGTCCTCGTAGGGCAGGCGAGTGTTCAAATCGGCATAAGTAAATTTCACTTGCGGGAAATTTGTTTTTGCGTAATTTAGAAATTCTTTAGAACCATCACAAGCTTCAATGTTCGGCCAAGTTTTGGCTACCTCAGCTGCAAGCCAACCTGGCCCACAAGCGACGTCTAAGATTTTTTGATCTTTATTAATTTCTGAACTGCCCAATCGCTTCGCGAAAGATTCGTATAAAATTTTACGGAAAAACTGCCCATCTTCGTTGTTTAAGAAGTCTATATAATTCTTGGCTCCTTCAGCATTATCGTAGCTTTCTAGGGAAGTATTGTATTTTTGAGTTTCTGACATGGGGGTATTATAGCATAAGCTTAGATTGACAAGATGCTGTTTTTATGCTATAATTCGTCCAGAAATTGCAGTAATTCAGAAAACACAGGACTTGGAGAATAAAATGAGAAATAGAGGAAATATAAGAAACTTATTGTTGGTTGTTTTGTTTTTGGTATTCTTGGCATTGGGTTGTTCGGAAAGCTCGAATGATTTCGAGCCGACGACTTCGTCAGATGAGCCACGCTATATTAGCAAGGCTCCGACACCGGAACCAACTGTTGAACCCAACAACGACCCTAGTTACTGGGCGACTTGTTGTCAAGAAAATCGTTACGAAAATCTGAGCTACGATAGCTTGGTGCCGAAAGATGAAGCTGACCTCAAAAAGGATGTCGAACTTGCAAAGCGCAGCGAAGCTGATTTTTTGAAAGCCGAATCGAAGGCTGAGAACGTTTCTGATTTGGAATATGCTTTAATCTTTTACGCCCGCGCGGCTTTAAAGGATGAATCATATCTCCACCCAGCATTAATCAACATGGAAAAAGGTATCAAATTCGGTGCCGAACCATGCGACATGGCGGAGCATACTTTGGCTTTGCTGGAGAAATACCCAGCAAATACTAAACTGAAAAGTTTCCTTCCGGGCATCAAGAACGCTTTATTGCTTGATCTAAAGAAAGAGCAATATTTTGATGTCAGGAAGTCGTATGTGAATCAGGAAAGTTGGAGAGATGTTTATGGCACGGGAGTTTATGCTATCCGTAACATAGATTTCCTGAGTCGCATCGCTACCAAGGTGGGCGATAAAAAAGATCAGGCGAAGTGGCAACGCTACATCGCCGAGTATCATCTTAGCGCACATGCATTTGATGGCGAGTATTCGGAAAACGTCCCAACGATTTCGTATGCAATTTATACGAAGTTGGGGGACGTTGCTTCTGCAAAGAAAGCAGCGGTTCTCGTGGGCCACAACTTCTTGGGTGCATATCTTGATGGCAACCAGAATGGTCTCGGAGACACTACCAGAACTTTCGGTTTGCCATACGATCTCGAACAGGCAAAACTTTGGTTCAAAAAAGGTGGTCTGGATGATAGTCAAATATTCAAGATTATCAACGAGCAGAGAAACATCGCAATGTCAATGCTCCCCAGTTGCACTACTCGCAAAGAATGTTCGACCGAGAATTGGGACAATAAGGAATTCTTAGAGAATTTAAAGATTGAAGCTATATCGTAGCATTCAGTCCGAAAATCTAAGATAAGGTTTAGCCGGCTACTGGAAATTTTCCAGTAGCCGCTTTTTTATTTAAAACCTTGACAGCACACGGTTAGCACTCTTATAATGAGAGTGCTAACTTTATCGCTTAGTTAGCTATTTACTAAACATAATTAATTAACTAATAAGGAGTTATATGAATATCAAACCACTCGGAAACAGAATTTTAGTTAAGCAACTTTCTACAGAAGAAGTCACTGCTAGCGGGATCGTCTTGCCATCGGGTGAAGGCAAAGAGAAGCCGAATCAAGGCGTTGTTAAGGCAGTAGGTGCTGGAGAGTTAATCTCAGAGTATGGAATTAAGGTAGGTGATACAGTAGTGTTTAACGGCTACGGTATTGCTGAAGTGGAGGTTCCTGAAGTTGATACTAACGGAGTAACTACCAAAGAAAAGTACAAGATCGTCTACGTTGCAGATGATGAAGACTCCCAAGCTGTTGCGATTATTGAATAATAAAGTTTATATAGAAAATTGGTCACCACGCAGACAGTGCTCACGCCCTTCGGGCTGCGCTTACCGTGACTGTCTGCTCAGTAATCAATTTTCCATAAGAAAGGTTTAGCATGTCAAAAATTATCAAGACTGGCTTTGAAGCCAAAAAATCAATTAAAGAAGGTGTAGATATTGCAGCTGATGCAATTAAAGTAACATTGGGGCCAACAGGTAAAGCAGTTATCTTGGACCGAGGTTATGGTAGCCCAACTATTTCTGACGACGGTGTAACAGTTGCTAAAGAAATTGAATTGGAAGATAAATTCCAAAACATCGGCGTATCTCTAATTAAAGAAGTTGCGAATAAAACTAACGATGACGCCGGCGACGGTACCACAACTGCTACAGTCATTGCTCAGAAAATGATTGAAGAAGCTTTTGCAGAATTAGAACGCAACACTTTCAAAGCAAATGACTTAAAGCGTGGCATGGATAAGGCTGCGAAGTTTGTTGTGGAAGAATTGAACAAAGTAAAAAAAGTTGTATCCGGTCAAGAAGGCATTCAGCAAGTAGCAACTATTTCTTCATTAGACCCAGAAGTAGGTAAGTTGATTGCCGAAGCAATGGAAGAAGTAGGCAATGACGGTGTAATCACTGTTGAAGAAGGTCAAAGCATTGGCATTGAAAAAGAAGTCGTAAAAGGGATGCGTTTTGATCGCGGTTTCGTATCATCTTACATGGTGACAAACACTGAACGCATGGAAGCAGTTTGGGAAGATCCATACATTTTAATAACAGACAAAAAGATTTCAAGTGTCCAAGAAATTTTGCCTCTCTTGGAGAAAATTGCTCAAGGCGGTAAAAAAGAGTTGGTAATCATTGCCGATGACGTTGAAGGCGAAGCTTTGACCACTTTTGTATTGAACAAGCTTCGTGGTACTTTCTCTGTGCTTGCAGTAAAGGCTCCAGGGTTTGGGGACCGTCGCAAAGAACAATTAGAAGACATCGCAGTGCTAACAGGTGGTATTGTTATCACTTCAGAACTAGGCTTAAGTTTAGATAAGGCCGAAATAGAGCAGCTTGGAAAAGCTCGCAAGGTTATTGCGACTAAAGAGCACACTACTATTGTAGATGGCCAAGGAGACAAGTCTGCTATAGATGGCCGAGTTGCTCAGATGCGCGCGACAATCAAAGAATCTAATTCAGAATTCGACAAAGAAAAATTGATGGAACGTATTGCACGTTTAGCTGGTGGAATCGGTGTAATAAAAGTTGGAGCTTTCACAGAGACAGAGATGAAAGCAAAGAAATTCAAAATTGAAGATGCCTTGAACGCCACTCGTGCAGCAGTTGAAGAGGGGATAGTTGCTGGTGGAGGCTCGGCTTTAGCGAAGATCGCACCAATCCTTGAAGAAGCAATTACGAACTCATCATATTTCCAAGAAAACGAAAAGCGCGGCGCATCTATTGTGCGTAAGTCCTTGGAAGCACCTTTCCGTCAGATTGCAGAGAATGCTGGCGCTGAGGCTTCTGCCATATTAGCTTTCGTACAAAAAGCAGAAGGTCATGCTGGTTATGACTTTGCAAACTACGACGAAATGAACTGGCAGTCAGGCAAAAAAGATGACATGATTGCTGCCGGAATTGTAGACCCTGTAAAGGTGACTCGCTTAGCTCTTGAAAATGCTGTTTCCATCGCGTCTACTTTGGTGACAACAGAAACCATCATTGTAGATAAGCCAGAACCAAAGGCAGATAGCGCCGCAGGAATGGGCGGCGGCATGCCAGGTGGAATGGGATTTTAGGTTCCGTACTACAAGATAGCTATAGATAGGTAAATAGGTAAGAAGAAAAGGCGTTTCCATCTGAGATGGACGCGCCTTTTACTGTTCGATAAATGGTTAGTTAACCCGCTTCGACTGCGTTATAAAGTTCTTTCCTGTCATCAGCGGGCAAGCCGCTGATTACTGGCAACATGGCAACTTTCTTTATCAGAGCTGCCATATCCTGAGCGATTACAGGCAAATCAAGGTTTGTGCGAACATCAATTTGCCTTTCATCTGTGCCAAATCTCAAAATCTCATTCGGAACCAAATTTGGATTTACCGGGTAGTATGTGACAAGGCATTTAGGATATTTCGCGGCAACCTCTAGACAAAGGTCGCTGATAATACCCATACGGATCTTGTGCTTACTATTTAGCGGATCATAGAATACCGCGGCACTGAGTTCTCCGCCCATTAGTTTGGAGATCTCTTTTTCCCGGAGATTAACCCTACTCGCCCAGAAGTCAAAAACAACAATTTCCCAACTTTCTGGGCAGTCCGCGGGAACGTTCTCCCTTAGCTTGGTTTGCATAAAATATGCGATGATTCTGTCTGGACAGACTATCAATAATTTCGCTACATCATTCACAGCACTCATAGATTAAAAAGATCCTCCGTTATATTCGAACTACGCTATTGCCTAAATGGCCACCTTGACAAAACGTACTGAATACGATATCATATATTGTCGTGCTCGTAAAGAGCTAGATATATTACTTAAATTAACGCTCTACTTCTTTCTCAGTTTTTTCTCAGGCGTTATTAAAGTCGCGGGCTCCTGATTTCGGTTACTCGGATTGGGGGCACTTAAAAACCCACATCATATGATGCGGTTTTTTTATTTGCCATCCTAGTATTTGAGAGTATACTTTAAGCAAAGCCATATATTGGCGCCCAAAACCTATTTAAACTTGGTTAGGGTAATTTTAGCGATGACGGAGGTCAACATGATGAAAGTAAAATTCCACAGACTTTTTTTGTTTGTCTTTGTTTTGATGCTGCTAATGCCGTCATTGGTGTCAGCGTCTAAACTAGACGGAATTAGGAAAAAGAAGAAGGTCGTTCGTAAGACCTCTTCAGTAAGAAAGGTTGTTGTCCCTGCCAAATTGGCAATGACCTGCAATGGGAGTCTTAACGTGGTAGAAATTGTCGCGTATCTCCCTTCTCCAAAGAGCCTTGCTCAGGCAAATCAGATTAGCCTGGCTGTTAAGATGCTCGTCAAAGACGGAGAGGTCACGACGACTAACCTCGTAGCGACCGGTCAACCTTTGACCGATCAAGTTAGCTCCATGAAGTTCGTCGTAAAGACTAAAGAGCCTTTGCAATACGAAAACGCGTGGAGTGCATACATGGCCGTCGCCGATAGCCTCAATTCGAAAGTGGGGATTATTAGTAGTAATGGCTGCATCGATTTGCTCCGCTTACAAGTCGCGGCTAAATAGCCATATGGCAAATTTTACTTAAGACTTACCGAACTTCATCTTTCTAGTGTTCTTAGGGGTTCGGTAAAATGCTGCGTGGTTCTTGATTACTTACCACGCAGCTTTTTTTATGCAAAAATGGCCATTTACCCAAGCCTTGACGTCTACGCAGTTTTTAGCTATAATTATCGCATTGGTTAAAGAGCTGTCGAATCAGCAGAAGATCATATTTATCAATTTATTACCTTAAAGCAATTACATGGGAGTTCCTAAGAAACATAAGACCCGCAGCGGCCGCGACCAACGTCGTAGTCACCATGCGCTAACAGCACAGAATTTCGCAACTTGCCAAAACTGTGGAAGCGCTTGTCTGCCTCATAAGCCCTGCCCAAACTGTGGCTATTACAAAGGACGCAAAGTGGTTTAGCACTATGCGTTTTTTGTTTGCTTGAGTTATAATATATACATATGGCAAACCGACATTTATTGCGCACTGTTGCGCTACAAGCATTATTTGAGTGGGATTTTAATAATCAGCAAGGTGATATCGCAGAGATTACAACCCGCTCTGTAGCCGAATTTGCTCCTGGAGCAAAGGACGGTGATTTTGCAGTTGAGCTTGTGAATGGGGTGGTAGAGAATATGGAATCCCTAGATAAGATTATTGTTGATACTGCGCCTGAATGGCCAATCTCTCAAATTACTGTTATCGATAGAAACGTTTTGCGCTTAGGGATTTATGAACTACAATTTTCAAAAAAGATTCCTCCAAAAGTGGCTATCAATGAAGCTGTAGAAATGGGAAAACGCTTTGGTGGGGAATCTAGCGGTAAGTTTGTAAATGGGGTGCTTGGTACTTTATATAAGAATATGAAGTTAGAAGATGAGCCTGAAAGTGATGATACCCCGACTCCAGAAATTCCAAAACCCGAAGAAATTAAAACCGCCGAGTAGGTGGTTTTTTGTTTTATAAAAGTTTGGGTTTTTCTTGAACAGGAATTTATGTTGGTGCGAGCATAATGATTGAGTAATTAATCTCAATGCTATGCATAAAAACATCTGGTACAAATTCATGTTAGGCGTGTTGGTTTTTCAATTAATGGCTTTCGGCCCATCACCACAATTGGCTTTAGCCGAGACCTCTCAGACTAACCCCACGTTAATAATTTCTGCCGTCCAAATAACCGGTGGGTCAGGGCATACCCACGAGGACTTTATCGAATTATATAATCCCACAGATCAGCCATTCGACTTAAGTGGATACAGGCTAGTAAAAAGGACCGCTACTGGCGTTACAGATGCTACCATTCAGTCTTGGTCGAGTTCTGTAGTAATTTTGCCACATCATTTTTTCTTGTGGGCTAATGCGAGTTTTTCAGGGGTTGCGGTTACCCCTGATGCTACTTCATCAGCCACATTAGCTGATAACAATGGCATTGCCTTGAGACAAGGCCCAAATGATAGCGGGGACATAGTAGATAGTATTGCTTGGGGAAGTACTGCGAACACTTTTGCATCAGTGAGCTCGGACAATCCACCGGCGAATAATTCTTTAATTCGAGATGATTTATTCGCAGAATCAGCCAGTTTTTCTATTGGAGCTAGCAATCCTAGAAACTCAGAAACAGAATCTCTACCAGACCCAGACCCAGACCCAGACCCAGACCCAGACCCAGACCCAGACCCAGACCCAGAC
>CAZSSN010000008.1:0-20674 GCA_964609785.1 uncultured Candidatus Saccharibacteria bacterium
ATGAGTTTAGCTCTGCTGAAGACGGTAAGATGTACGATCATTACTTGAATAATCCAGATGAGTACCAGTTTTTTAAAGTAACTGATGGTTCGGGTCAGGAATGACTCGACAGAGAATTAGTCATTTTTAAAACTGATGAGGTTGAGTGGACAGAGCTAGACAACTTTAGAACTGAAGATAAGTCAGAGCTTTTAGATGGAAATATGTCTCTATTAAAAGTTAAGGGGCTGCTGAGAATTCATCTTAAAAAAGACATACTTTCAGAGGTTGAGTAATTAAGTTAATTATAATTTTCAAATGAACAGAAGCGAGATAGGAATAAATCCTGACCAGGCTCATGAGTCTGAAATGTCGAAGGATAAATACAAGAGAATCAAAGAAGAATTTCTGAAGCCTTTTAGTGATGATGAAATAGATTCAGAATGGTCAGTGATGGGGCAGAAAAACTTTTTGTATCGAAGCAAGCTTATGATGAATCGAGATTTTGAAGGTTGGTCTTTGAAAGCTTATTTAGGAGACAGGAGGGGTCGGTGTGTAGATTTTCAATTGATTGATCATGAAGGAAACAAAAAAGCAGAAATCATTTTTGAGAAAGAAGGTAGTACAACCCACTGGAAATTAATTCATAGGACAGTAGAAACCGGCGAAGTCGGTATTACTGGTTCCGAATTTTTGCAACAAGCAGAAAATTTTATGAACAAAGTATCTGACCTGGAATATGAGTCAGTAAGTAAATTTGCCGCGAATTCATCTCAACCTACTACAACTGAATGGCTACTAAAAAATGGCTATGAGTTTCATAAGAAGGATGATGAGGAAAAATATGAAGATTATTTAAAGCACCCTGAAAATTATGAGCTAATTAACATAGACTATAAGTTCGATGGAAAAGATAGTTATAAAAAAGATTTATTCATTTTTGAAAAGTCGAAAATTGATTGGGTCGCATTGGGTAAGGTTTTAAATGAAGGATTAAGCGAGCCCTTGGGTTTGGATAGGCCGATTGGTCTCAAAACTACTCATCCAAGAATGTTGAGATTGCCTGGTTTGGTCCGTTTTACCTTAATAAAGAAGGCAGAAAATGAATTTGCCAAATCTAAATAAATTCGTTATAATTCATACATAAATTAACTGTACGCGCCAGAATATACTGCTGGTGTCGTGTAAAGAAAGGCAAAGTATATGTTGACCAAGAAAGAGAAAGACGCAATCATGCGTAAGTTTCAGACCCACAAAGATGACACTGGTTCTCCAGAAGTTCAAATTGCGGTTTTGACTAAAGAAATCGAACAGGTTAGCGAACACTTACAAGTTCACAAAAAGGATAATCATTCTCGTCGCGGACTTCTAAAGATGGTTGGTAATCGTCGTCGTTTGCTTCGTTACTTAAAAGGTGAAGATGTTAAGCGTTACGAAAAGATTTCTGACAAGCTTAAACTAAAGAGAGACTCTAATTAATTTCTTACAAGCCTCATCTTGGCCGAAAGGCTGGTGAGGCTTGATATCGTTTTATGACACAACAAGCATCCTGGGATTTAGAAGAATTTGAAAAGGAATGGGTAGCCGCAATGGAAGAAGTTGTTAATCAACTTTTAGCTAATCCAGACATTGAACAGATTAAACAGCGCGTTCGTGCGCAAGGTCATGTTGAATTAGACGATCGTGAGCAGTTCATCGAATTGGTGAACAAAATTAAATATGATGTAATCTTTGCTAAGTTTGGTCCAGAAGATTCAGAAGGATATGCAGAGTTCTCTAAAGCTTGGCAGCATTGGCATAAGCTAAGAGCAACAGCAATGCCTAAACCACAGAATATGTTTGAAGACAACATCCATCACTTATTATTCGGCAGTACTCCGGACCCAGATGCATTCCTTAAAGATTTTAATATCAATTCAGATCTGTAATTATTAATTTAATCATTAATCTAATTAATTAAGCTTTCTTCCGAAACAAGTTCCAAGAGTATAGCGTTTGAAAGAGAGAAATATTAGCAAAGCAGGCAGTCACGGTAAGCGCAGCCACGAAGTGGCGTGAGCACTGTCTGCGTGATAATATTTCTCTCTACATCAAACTCTGCACTTTTGGTCGCTTGCATCAGGAGCAAAGCGAAAGGTATCTAAATGGATACAAAGAAAATTTCTGCAAATATTGCAGGAGCTGACTGGCAGTTTGAAACTGGTAAGTTAGCGAATCAAGCTAGCGGAGCAGTTCTTGCTCGCGTTGGTGATACTGTCGTTTTGGCAGTAGCAGTTCTAAATAGTAATCCGCGTGAAGGAATCGACTACTTCCCTCTATTAGTCGATTACGAAGAAAAGCTATACGCTGCAGGAAAAATTAAAGGTAGCCGTTGGGTAAAGCGCGAAGGCCGTCCAACAGACGAAGCTATTTTAACTGGACGTGTTATCGACCGTTCTCTTCGTCCGCTGTTCCCAGATGGAATGCGTAATGACGTTCAAGTTGTTACCACCGTTCTTTCAATTGATGGTGAAAACGAACCAGACATGATTGCAGTTAATGCTGCTTCCATGGCTCTTCATATTTCTGAAATTCCTTTTGATGGTCCAGTTGGTGCAGTTCGCGTTGGTAAAATCAATGGCGAATTTGTAGCTAACCCAAACAGCGAACAACGCGCTATCTCTGAAATGGATCTAATTGTTTGTGGTACAGCTGAACACATTATTATGGTTGAAGCTGGTGCTAATCTTGTTCCTGAAGAAGATATAGTAGAAGGAATTAGAGTTGCTCAAATTTCTTTGAAGGCTTTAGCAGAAATTCAAGATGAATTTAAATCCCAAGTTGGGAAGCCAAAAACTGAAAACTATATTGTTATCAAACCTGCAGATGTTGTAACTGAAAAAGTGAAAGAACTTTTGACTGCAGAAAAAATTGAAGCTGCTCTATATGTAACTGGTCATCAGTTGAGAGGAAGCAACTCCAAAGCGTTAACAAAAGAAATTGTTGCTGCAACTGTGGAAGCCTTAGCCGAATCTTCAGACGTAGCGCTTGAAGGCGTTAACGTTTCTAAAGATGCATACTTAGCAATTGATACGGTTTTAAAGAAGTACATGCAGAAGCAAATTCTTGAACATGATCGTCGTGTAGACGGCCGTGCAATGGATGAAACTCGTCTAATTACTGCTGAAGTTGGCGTATTACCTCGTACTCATGGTTCTGCTTTGTTCACTCGTGGTGAAACCCAAGTTCTTACTGTTACTACCTTAGGTAGTAAAGGTGATGAGCAGTTACTAGACGGCATGGAAGATCCAACCGAAGGTCGCGCAAAACGTTACATCCACCATTATAACTTCCCAGGATATTCAGTTGGTGAGGTATCTCCAAATCGTGGTGCTGGTCGCCGCGAAGTTGGTCATGGTGCTTTAGCTGAACGTGCTGTGGAAATTGTATTACCTGCACAAGAAGATTTCCCATACACAATGCGTTTAGTTTCTGAAACTATGTCTTCTAATGGCTCTACTTCAATGGCATCAACTTGTGGTTCATCTTTGAGCTTGATGGATGCCGGTGTTCCAATTACAGATATTATTGGTGGTGTTGCTATGGGACTTGTTATGGATGAATCTAACCCAAGCAACTTTAAAGTGTTAACAGACATTGCTGGTATCGAAGACTTTAATGGCCACATGGACTTTAAAGTTACTGGTTCTGAAAAGGGTGTTAGCGCACTTCAACTTGATATTAAAGTTAAAGGTTTGACTGCAGATATTTTAGCTCAAGCTTTAGCTGCTGCTAAACCAGCTCGCATGCACATCCTTTCTAAGATGAAAGAAGCGTTAGATGCTCCTCGAAAAGAACTTTCTCAATATGCTCCTCGTATTACTAGCTTCATGATCAAGCCGGATCAGATTCGAGAAGTTATTGGTAGCGGTGGTAAAACCATCAATGGAATTATCGCTGAATGTCCTGGTGTGAAAATTGATATTGAAGACAGTGGTCTTGTGATGGTTTCATCTGTTGATGCAGCTGCAAGCGAAAAAGCAGTGAAGATGATCCAAGATATTGTTCGCGAAGTACAAGCCGGTGAAGTCTTCGAAGGCAAAGTTGTTAAGCTAATGGACTTCGGTGCATTCGTACAAATTTTACCAGGCAAAGATGGAATGGTTCACATTTCTCAACTTGCAAATTACCGAGTTAATAAAGTGGAAGATGTTGTAGCGGTAGGTGATACTTTGAAAGTTCAAGTTCAAGAAATTGATGATCAAGGTCGTATTAATTTAACTCACAAACCTTTCGCTCCAGAACCAACCGCTGAACAACTAGCTTCTGCTGGTACAGGTGGCGGTAATGATCGTGGTCCACGTCCAAGCGGTGGCTCAGGCGGCGGTCGTGGTGGATTTGGTGGGGGAGATCGTCATGGTGGTGGTCGTCCTCGTTCTGGATTCCCGCAACGTAGCCCACGCCCAACTGGGGCAAATCGATCATAGCCATAAATATATAGTGTAAATAACAGAGGCGCCCGAAAGGGCGTCTCTTGATTTTTGTGCGAAAATGTGTTATCTTGAGAAAACAGTTTTGTAGTTTTAAGGCTGTATGCTACTAAAGTTTAATTTTAAGGAGAGGGCAATATAAATGGCAACTGATATTTTGGACCTTACTACAGGTTCGGAAAATAGGGAATTGGACCCAGAAACGGGTAAAATGATATTAATGGAGTATACTCCAGAAGAAGTAGAAAGCCGGCGTAGGTTCTTTAAGAGTAGTCGTCAGACTAATCCAACCCGTCATGGTGGCGGGAATCCAAAGCACCGAGTTGACTTAGCCAAGGGTTACGACCCAAGTTGGCTTCGCTAATCACCCCCCCGACCTCACTCCATATTGCGCAACAGGTAAGTCATCCTCGGCTTACCTTTTGTTTTATCTATATAAAAGCTATAATATCTATCTATGTCAGAAAATAATTTAGAAAACAAGTCAGAAAAATATTTTGAAATAACTAAAAAAGTTGATGGCACCCGCGCACGCACGGGTATTATTCATACTGCTCATGGCGATGTAACTACACCGCAGTTTTTACCTATCGGCACTAAAGGAACTATTAAAACTGTAACCAGTGAAGAAATTAAGTTCTGGGGTGCGACTATGGTGCTCGCTAATACGTATCACTTATGGCAGCGTCCAGGCGATGCGTTAATTTACAAAGCCGGTGGTTTACATAAATTCATGAACTGGAAAGGACCGATATTTACTGACTCAGGTGGTTTTCAAGTTTACTCTTTAGCTAAGATGCGCAAAGTGTTAGAAGCGGGTGTGCTATTCCAATTCGATATGGACGGTAAGCAAGAAATTCTTTCACCAGAAAAATCAATCGACATTCAAGCAAACTTGGGCAGCGACATCTGTTTAATCTTAGACGATTTTCCTGGTTTCCCATTTGAGCATAAGCGCAGCAAAGAATCTATCGAGTTGACCAAGCGATGGGCTGAGCGCGCTGTTGCCGAGCATAAAAGAATTATGGATCATGGCGATCCGATTAACCCTGGCCAAAAGTTATGGGGGATTGTTCAAGGTGCGAGCTTTGAAGATCTGCGTAAACAATCTGCAGAAAACATGGTGGAACTTGGCTTTGAAGGTTTTGCAATTGGCGGTGTTGCAGTTGGTGAACCTCACGAAGAAATGATGAAAGCAGTTAGTTATGCAATTCCGCATCTTCCAGAAGAAGCCCCTAAACATTTACTTGGCGTTGGAACTCCTTTTGATATCGTTCAAGCAGTGGGGCAAGGTTGCGACACTTTTGATTGTGTTATCCCAATGCGAGAAGCCCGTCATGGTCGTCTATATATATCTGCACGTACAGAAGACGGCAAAGAAGCTTATGAAACCATCGATGTGCGCAATGCACAGTATGCCGAGGATTTCACTCCAATTGACTCAAGTTGTAATTGTTATGCTTGTTTGAATCATACTCGAGCGTATGTTAACCATTTAATTAAAAGTGATGAAATGCTTGGTGCTCGTTTGGCAACTATGCACAACCTTCGTTTTTATTTGAATTTGATGGATAAAATCCGCAAAGCCATTGAGTTCGATTACTTCGATGATATGTTAAATGACTTCAAAGATTTAACTCCACCTAAAGGATTGGCAAAAAGCACTAATGATTAGTGCTTTTTAGTTGTGTCAGATTTTATATAGATTTTAAGTTAGTTTGATATAATGAATAAAGAAAGGTAATAAATACTATGCCAGAAATTAAAATTGAAACACCAAAGCCAGAAGCACAATTTGAATTGCCAAAGCGCCGAGGAATTGCGAAATATTTAATAGTCCCTTTAATACTACTAGTCGCCTTGTCTTGTGTTGGGGCGGGTTACTACTACTTTACTAAACCTATTTCAGTAGTTGTTCCAGAAGAAAAACCTGCTGAACAAGAAGAAGTAAAGGTAAAAGCCGGCGCCAGTTTTTACTTAACCATGGATAGTGAAGGCGATAGCTCTGTTGAAAAATTTGTAAGATTGTATCAATACTCTCAGGATTCAAGTGAAGACGATAAGCAAATTTTTGAAACTAAAGAAAAGAATTTTAGCGTTATCGGCGAGATGGGTGACTTCAGATACATCGTTAATTCAGAAAATAAAATTTCTCTATTAGATGCATCAAAGGGCAAGGTAGACCTGCTATTTGAATTGGCAGAGAATCCTCTAATTCGCGATGTCGCAGTATCGGAAGATAAACAATGGCTCGCCTACGCGCGCAACTACGAAGGTAATGAGGCTAATGGTAAAAGCGGCGGCTCTATTTGGTTATACAACTTTGAAACCAAGGAGCAAAAAGAAATAGTTAAGAAGACCGAGCTTGGGGTGTATCAAGGTTTTTCTATTAACGGCTGGCGCAGTGGTGATAAAGATTTAATTGTGTCTGGTCTAGGCGGGGATGCCGGTGCAGTCTGGGGCGATATCTATCAAGTAAATATTGCTACTGGAGAATTAGTAAAAGTTAATCCTATTGTGGAAAAGGACAAGATGGATTTTCTTCGTGGTGATTTAAGTCCCGATGGAAATAAATGGGTTTATTCTCATTGCGAACAACCAGATGTTGCTTCTCGTGAAAAGGATAATTATGGAGCATGCACATCTGGCGAAGAATTAAGAGTGTATGATTTTGGTACTAAAGAAGTAAAACCTATATATCAAAACCTTCGCTACGATAACAATGAGAACAAATCAGCTTTGCGCACTTTCGGCGAGTATAAGTGGGAAGATGATAATAATATCATCGCGGTAGTTCCAGGCGCAATTTTAGACATTTCTAGTGGCACCAAAAAAGTTGAGGAAGTTTATTTGTTTGATCCGTACGATCCTATGGCATTTAAAAACCGCTATCTTTCATTAATGGATGCGAGTGAAGATCAAATCGTCTTCTATAGAGATGATGCTTGGCAGGTATTCGACCGCACATCTCAAAAGTTAATTAGTATAGATAAAAAGAAACAAAAAGAAACTATTCTACACTGGCTCAATTAGAGCGATATTGCTATAATTTATGCATGTCAAAAGAAAATATAGCACCAGAGAAAATGGATAAAATTGTTAGTTTAGCCAAGCGTCGTGGGTACGTGTACCCAGGGTCGGAAATTTATGGTGGGCTAGCAAACTCTTGGGATTACGGTCCTTTGGGTGTTGAATTAAAGAATAATATTAAACAACTTTGGTGGAAACGCTTTGTACAACAGCGCCCAGATATGGTCGGTATCGATGCGGCTTTGGTAATGAATCCAAAAGTTTGGGAAGCTAGTGGGCACGTTGCAACTTTTTCAGATCCTTTAATTGAAGATAGTGTTACTCATGAACGTTACCGGTTAGATCATTTACTAGAAGAAGCTGGTGTTGACGTTGTAGGTATGGATTTAGATGCAATGGCCGCAAAGGTTAAAGAGTTAAATTTGAAAAGTCCAAAAGGAAACGTATTGGGAGATCCGAAAAAGTTTAACCTAATGCTAAAAACTTTCTTAGGTCCTGCAGAAGAAGCAGCGAACGTTGCATACTTCCGTCCAGAAACAGCGCAGGCAATGTTCGTGCAATTTAAGAATGTGCAGACAACTTCTCGCAAACAAATCCCATTTGGAATTGCTCAGCAGGGGAAAGCTTTTCGTAATGAAATTACTCCAGGAAACTTTGTGTTCCGTACTCGTGAGTTTGAACAAATGGAAATCGAATACTTTATTCCAGTTCCAAAGCAAGACTCAGATTGGAACGATGTATTTGAAAGCTGGAAAGAGGAAATGATTAAATGGATGCGTGATGATTTGCAGTTAGACATGACACAAGTTCATGAACTTGAAGTTCCTGCCGAAGACCGCGCTCACTACAGCAAACGTACCTTAGACTTTGAATATGATTTCCCATTTGGTAGAAAAGAACTTTATGGTTTGGCGTACAGAGGAGATTTTGATTTACAAAACCACATCAAAGCATCTGGACAAGATCTTTCTTATGTTGATCCTCAGACAAACGAAAAGTATGTCCCGCACGTAATTGAGCCAACTTGGGGCGTGGACCGTTCTTTCTTAGCGGTTTTGGTTGACCATTACAAAGAAGAAGGAGAAGGTGACAGCAAGCGCGTTTGGCTAGCACTTCCTCCAAAACTCGCACCGTACAAAGCAGCCATTTTCCCATTGTTGAAAAATAAGCCAGAGCTTGTAGAAAAAGCTCGTGGTATTTTTGCAGAACTTAGTAAGCATTTTATGGTGGCGTGGGATGATCGTGGTAACGTTGGAAAACGTTATTACAGCCAAGATGAAATTGGTACACCGTTTGGCATTACCGTTGACTTCGACACCCTTGAAGATAACACAGTCACAGTTCGCGACCGTGACACTGCCCAGCAAGTACGAATCAATATTGATGACTTAGTGAATTACATTAGTACTCGATTGTAATAATGACTCCAAACCAGAGAATCAAAAAATTACAACGCAGCGTAAAAAATCCGTTATTAGTAAGAAATCCGAATGATTTATTTTATCTTACCGGACACCACTTGCTAGATGGCGGGTTTTTGTTTATTTCCAAAAAACATGTTGTACTATTTGGCGGGTTTTTAGAACAAGTCAGCGTTGTAAAAAACGATTTCCTTAGTAACATTGCAAAGTATATGTCTGGCTCGAAAACTCTTGAGTTAGACAATCATATTTCATTACGGGAACTAGGGTTTATAGAAAAGTATTTACCTAAAGTAAAATTAAAACCAATTTCTTCGCCATTGGTTCAGATGCGTGTCTACAAAGATGCCCAAGAGCTAAGTAAGATGAAAGCGGCCTATTTAATCACTGCAAAAGTTTTTGAGTTAGTAAAAAAAGAACTGCGTAAGTCTAAGGGTATAACAGAGAAGAAACTTGCCGAATTCATTAGGTTGGCTGGCCTGAGATTGGGCGCAGATGACATCAGTTTTCCTGCAATAGTGGCTAGCGGTGTAAACGCCGCTGTGCCTCACCATGTGCCCACCACAAAAAAACTAGTAACAGGTGAGAGTATTATTTTAGACTTTGGTTTTAAGGTAGATGGATATTGCAGTGACTTTAGTAGAACTGTTTTTATTAAATCGGCTCCAAAAAATCTAGAGGAAATCTACATGGCGGTTGAGGGCGCATATAAACTAGCGGTAAAGAATGTTCGAAATGGCATGCAAGGTAAAGTCGCAGACGACATTGCCAGAGCTCATTTAGCCGAAAAAAATCTAGAACAATATTTCATTCACAGTTTAGGCCATGGAACAGGAATTGAAGTTCATGAAAGTCCATCCTTGCATGGAAGATCGGAAGATGTTTTGCGGAACGGTATGGTGTTCAGTATTGAGCCTGGCGTATATATTCCGAAACTTGGTGGAGTTAGAATCGAGGATTTGGTATATTTAGAAAAGGGTAAGCCAGTATATTTTAAGAAAGTTTCAACAAATTTAAAAGATATGATTATATGAAGTATTACAAAAAAGTTTTAAAGAATGGATTAACTATTATTGAAGTGCCGAGCAATGATGCTGAAAGTGTTGTTGTCGACTTTTTTGTTAAGACTGGTTCCCGCAGCGAGACAGCAAAAGAAAATGGGATTTCACATTTCCTTGAACACTTTTTGTTTAAAGGGACTGAAAAATATCCAACATCAATGGCTATCACAGAATTAATTGATGGTATCGGCGGAGAGATGAACGCTAACACTGGCAAAGAACACACTCAATTTTATATCAAAAGCCGTCACACGCATTTACCGTTAATATTCGAAGTGCTAACAGATATGCTTCTACACCCAATTTTAAATAAGGAAGAGCTGGAGCGAGAAAAAGGTGTCATCGTAGAAGAGATTAATATGTATCGTGATAACCCTCGAATTAATGTGGGTACCGTTTTGGAGCAAACCATGTGGCAGGGGGACCCACTAGGGAGAGACATTGCCGGCACACCAGAAGTAGTGAATAAATTCACTCAGAAGATGTTCTCAAGCTACATGGATCGCAATTACCAACCAGGTAACATGCTCCTAGGGATTTCTGGGAAGTACGACCGTGTCGCTTTAAACAGGTTAATCAATAAATACTGGGCTAAATTGCCAGCAAATAAATGGCAAAAATGGCCAAAGGTAAAAGACTCTCAAAGAGCTCCGCGCGTCAAAATAGAATTTAAAGACACTAAACAGGCACATTTCAATCTTGGATTTAAAGCCTACGACGTGAATAGCAAGAAAAATGCTGCTGCAAATGTTCTGTCTGCCATTCTAGGTGGTGGCATGAGCAGCCGGTTATTTAGCGAAATTCGCGAAAAGCGGGGATTGGCATATTATGTCCGATCCGGTAACGGGCAGTATCAAGACACTGGTGTTTTCGATATCAGCGCCGGTATCCGTGTTAGTAACATAGAAGAAGCTTTGAAAGTAACATTAGAAGTTATCAAAGACATTAAGACCATTCCTGTTCCAGAAAAAGAATTAATGAAAGCGAAGTCATACTTAAAAGGTAGAACCACTCTATATTTAGAAGACAACCAGGCGCGGTTAGATTGGTATTTAGAGCAATCTGCATTTAGTAAAAAAACTAAAAGTCCTGCCGAAGCTTTTAAAGAAATAGATGCTGTGACAGCAAAACAAGTCCAAGCAGTAGCGAATGAGTTATTTAACTCTGCTAAAACTTCTTTAGCAATTATTGGACCATTCCGAAGCGACAAGAAATTTACAAACATAATTAGTAAGATTTAGTTATGGCTATAAAAAAAGTTGCAACCGAAAAAACCGTTACAAAAAAAGTTGCAGAAAAGGCCGCTCCAATTAAAAAAAGCAAAATTTCTAGCACGGTGGTTACGGCTGCTCAAAAAGCGAGCATTAAAAAAATAGATAAGCCTCTAACTGGTCAGCCATTAATTGGTTGTCATGTTTCCATTGCTGGGGGTTTGCAAGAAGCACCAGCTCGCGCCGCGCTACTGCAATGCGAAACATTTCAAATTTTCTCACGAAGCCCGCACGGTGGAAGCGCGGCACCTATCACTCCCGAAGTTGCGAAAGAGTTTAAAGAGGGAATGGAAAAAGCAGGAATTGAAATTTGCGTTATTCACGCGCCGTACATTTTAAACTTTGGTTCTGCTAAACCATCAACATTCCATGGATCTATCAACATCGTTCGAACAGATCTAGAGCGCGGTACTCAACTTGGTGCTAAATATGTAATGTTCCATCCAGGAAGTTTTAAAGATCTTGGAGAAAAAGAAGGAATGAAACAAGCCCAGGAAGGTTTAGCCAAAGTTCTCGACGGTTATACTGGCACAACACAGTTGCTAATAGAAATTTCTGCAGGTGCAGGAAGTGTAATTGGTGACAATTTTGAAGAAGTTGCTGAGCTGATGAAGCCAATTAAAAAACATAAGGGTTTTGGTGGAGTATGTTTTGATACGCAACACGCGTACGGTAGTGGCTATGATTTACGAGATGAAGCTACAGTAAAAAAGACTTTCGACAATTTTGACAAAGTTATTGGTTTTGAGTACTTAAAAATGTTCCATGCTAACGATTCTAAGGTGGATAAGGGTTCAAATAAAGATCGACATGAGCATATTAATGAAGGACAAATTGGATTTAAGGGGTTTGAGGCAATTTTGCGCTACTTAAAGAAAAAAAAGTTGGCCGTGCCCTTGATTTTGGAAACTGAGCATGATAAAGTTGAAACAGACATCAAGCTAATGAAGGCTTTACGAGCTAAAGCCTGGAAATAAAAGGTCAAAATATGAGTGGAATAGAAATGGGTGTTAACCCTGAAGCAATGAAAGCAAACGCAGCGGAAAATGCTGCCAAATTCAAAGGTGAATTGATTCGAATCCCTGAAGGTGAAACTAATATGGGTCCAGCGAAAAGAATTGCTGCGATTGTGCGTGAGCTTGAAGGGCAGGAAAGTTAATATATGGAAGAAAAAATTCAAAAAATAGTAAATCTAATTCAGTCGTCTGATTTAGATCAAACTATTAAAGATATTCTGATTCGCGATTTGCAAGCAGATGGTTTAAACGACTTCTTACGAGAACAAATTAAAGCATACTGTCTTGAAGGTTTAAAACGTCTTGATGTTACTTATGAAGAAGCAAAAGAAGCTTTAGAGCAATCTGAACAAGAACAAAATCCAGTTTAATAGCTGGATTTTTGTTTTAGTAGTATACTTATTTTATGAACTTCCAATTAGATTACTCAACAAAAGTTATATTACGAGTCGTGGCAGTATTGCTGGCATTGGCGTTTTTATGGGTTGTACGAGATATTGTAGTAGTAATTTTACTTTCACTTGTAATAGCGTCAGCGATGGAGCCAATGGTTGATTATTTAAATCGTTGGAAAATACCTCGGTCAGTGAGTGTGCTTGGTGCTTATGTTATTGTGATAGCTTTTGTGGGCGGACTCATTGCATTAATGGCTCCATTGGTCACAGAACAATTTCGAGTACTTTCAGATAACCTCCCTCAATACAGCGCTGATTTCCAAGTAAGGTATCCTACAATTGCATCATTCTTCGGCGGGGCAGATTTAACAGCCATAGTTCATTCATTGTTCTCCGGAGGAGAGGGAACTAGTGAAATTTTCAGTAGAACAGTAGGTTTGTTTAATGGTTTGTTTGCAGTAATTACAGTTCTAGTAGTTTCTTTTTACTTAGTAGCTGCAGATCGTGGTATGAAGCATTTTATTCGTGATCTTGTCCCAGCCCCACACCAGAGAGTGGTGATGAATCTGATAGAAAAAATTCAACGCAAGATGGGTCTTTGGGTAGTTGGGCAGTTCATTCTAAGTGTATTTATTTTCACTCTTACTTATATTGGACTTTCGATACTTGGAGTAAAATATGCATTGTTCTTAGCGCTCATCGCTGGGTTATTAGAAATCGTGCCTTATGTGGGTCCGTTCCTGGCTGCGATTCCCGCGGTATTCTTTGCTTTAATCCAAAGTCCAGCGCTTGTAGTTGGAGTTATCATTCTTTATATAATTATTCAAAAAACTGAGGGTTATGTATTAGTTCCAAAAGTGATGGAAAAGACTGTTGGCACATCACCGTTGGTTGTATTGCTGGCGCTGCTGGTTGGGTTTAAGCTGGCGGGCATCTTAGGGCTACTTCTGGCTGTGCCTTTAGCAGGAGCTATTACTGTGGTTATCCATGAGCTTTTCCAGGAAAAAGCGCCTCAATTAGAAAAAGACTTAGAAATACAACCTAGCGTTTAAATAGGTAAATTTGACAACTGCTTAATTAATCGGTATAATACTTTCATGATAAATTTTAAACATCAAATGAATATCGCTGGAAACGAAACCCCCCTATACGGTGGTGTTTTTTCGTTGTCTAACTCAGGTGGTGTTTATTCTAAGATGAAGTAAGTTTTCTTTACAAATTTTAATCTCCAACACGATCTCGGTTAGATAACCGAGATTTTTTGTTATCTAAATACGCTGAGGCGTACACTAAAAACTAGTAGGAGAAATTATGCAGGAAAACATAAGTAAAGTTAGTAACCCGGTTTGCTACACAGGGAAGTTGGTTCTTTTGCGACCATTAAACATAGAAACCGATTTGGAATCTTGTTGGAGATGGATTAATGATCCAGAGGTAACTCGGTATTTACTCGCAACTCTCCCAGTGAGCTTGGAAGAAGAACGGAAATGGTTTGACCGAGTCAGCAAGAAAAACTCTGATGAAGTTTGCTTTGCCATAGAGACATTGGAGGAGCGGAAGTTCATCGGCACTGTAGGTGTAAGCTCAATCAGGCCGATTGTGCGAATTGGTTCAACGGGTTCATTGATTGGTGAGAAAGAGTATTGGGGTAAAGGTTATGGAACTGATGCCAAAATGCTTTTGCTAAACCATGCGTTTAGTACGATGAACTTGTTCAAAATTAATTCGTCAGTCACTGAGTTTAATGAACGCAGTGCTGGCGCGTTAAAGAAACAGGGCTATGTTCAGGAAGGAGTGATTCGGCAAGACATCTATTGCGAAGGACGCTACTGGGACAGAATCTTGTTTGGTTTATTGAGAACTGAGTTTGAACCGATTTATCAGAAGTATTTTGAACAATAATTTTACTTTGGATTTAGAGCGTGCTGATGAAGCACGCTCTTTTTTATTAGTTTGAGAGAAAAATCAATAAAAGCTATAATATAGTGACTATGGAACAAAAGAAATATTACATTACAACCGCAATCGACTATATCAATGGCAAGCCACATATTGGCCACTCTTATGAAAAAGTGGCAGCCGATGTTTTGGCTCGTTTTCATCGCGCGCAGGGAGATGACGTTAGGTTTTTAACTGGCACAGATGAGCACGGTGCAAAGATAGCTGAGTATGCACTAAGTTCAGAACTTTCTATTGGGGAGTTTGCCGATCAAACTGCTGCAGGGTTTAAACTAGCTTGGGATAATTTAAATATTTCTTACGATCGGTTTATCCGCACCACTGACGCTGACCACATTAAAGTGGTTGAAGATTTGGTCACGAAAATTAAAGATAACGGTTATCTGTACGAAGCAGACTACGAAGGAATGTATTGTATTGGTCACGAAGCGTTTCTGACTGAAAAAGATTTAGTGGATGGTGTGTGTCCTGATCATAAAACTAAGCCTGAACTAATTAAAGAGAAGAACTGGTTTTTTAAAGTTTCTGCGTTCACGGATATTATTAAGCAGAAAATTGAGTCCGGAGAATTTATTGTTTACCCAGAACATTCTAAAAAAGAAATTTTGGCAATGTTGAATGAGGGATTCAATGATATTGCAGCGAGCCGTCCAAATGTAAAATGGGGAATTCCATTACCGTGGGACACGACTCAAACTATTTATGTATGGGTAGATGCTTTGATTAATTATGTGACTGGAGCAAATGTTGTTGGTCCAGATGGGGCAAAAAATTATTGGCCAGCTGATGCTCACGTCGTGGGTCCAGACATCGCGAAGTTCCACTGTATTATTTGGCCAGCACTATTACTTGCTGCTGGTTTGGAAATGCCAAAGTCGGTTCGTGTTCATGGGTTTCTGACTTTGAATAATCAAAAAATATCTAAGTCTACTGGGAATATTATTGATCCAAATGATTGGGTAGCAAAGTATGGTGCAGACGCAGTGCGATATTTCTTGATGCGTGAAGTATCTTTTGATTCGCATGGTGATGTTAGTGAAGAAAAACTACGGGCACGCTACGATGGAGAACTAGCAAATGGACTAGGTAATTTAGTCAGCCGCATCACTACTTTGGTAGAAAAATTCCTTGATGGTGAAATCCCACGTGGCACGGTTCCAGATCAGCCCGTCATTCCTGCGAGCATCGCAGAGTTAATCGATGGCTATAAATTCCATGAAGCACTAGCAGAAATTTGGAAGGAAGTTGCTCGTGCAAATAAAATTGTTGATGAAACCAAGCTTTGGGAATTAGGCAAAACAGATTTAGATGAGTTTGCCCGTGTTGCTAAAGAAGTTCTAGTGATTATTGAAGAAGTTGCTCAGCAATTATTGCCATTCATGCCGACTTCAGCGCAGAAAATTCTAGATGCAGTGACTGCCGAGAAAATTACCAAAGTGGAACCAATGTTTCCACGTTTAACCGAATAAATAGAACTGCATGAAATTAATAGACACTCATACTCATGTAAATTTGAGAGCATTTAAAGATGATGCTCCAGAAACAATTCAGCGCGCCTTAGATGCAGGCGTTGCTGTTGTTAATGTTGGCACGCAAATCGACACTAGCCGCGAAGCAGTAGAGATGCTTAAAAAATTTCCGAATGATGTTTATGCTGTAATTGGCCTTCATCCTACGCATACTTACCATCATGATTACGAAGACGATGAAGAGGTAAAATTTAAAACTCGTGAAGAAATTTTTGATGCAGAATTGTATCAGGCATTGCTCGATGATGCTGGTGAAGATGCAAAACGAATTGTAGGAATAGGTGAATGTGGCTTGGACTACTATCGAATGCCAGAAGATCGAGATGCAGAAGAAATTAAGTCTTTAGAACGCGATGCTTTTGAAAAGCAAATTCAATTTGCGCTAAAAAATAATAAAGCGCTGTGCATCCATTGTCGCCCGTCTGAGGGAACTCAAGATGCGTACGAAGACATGTTGGAAATTGTGAATCGGGTTAAGATGGAAAATCCTCAACTTAGGTTCGAAGTACATTGCTACACAGGAAATTTAGAATTAGCGTTAGAGTTCGCAAAGCTCGGTGGGTTTATCGGGCTGAATGGCATTATTACCTTTGATAAAACTGGACGAAGCGAAGAAGTGGTTAAAGGCTTGCCTCTTGAGTTTATGATTCTGGAAACAGATGCGCCGTATTTAACACCGAAACTTAACCGGGGTAAGCGTAATGAGCCGAGCTATCTTCCTGAGGTAGCAGAAAAGATTGCTGAGTGGAAAGACGTTGCCGTTGAGGAAGTAGCGGAGGTGACTACAATGAACGCTAAAGAATTATTTAATATATAGATGAGTTATACTCGTGAACAAGCCATCGACAGTATATTAGAGAAGGATCCATCTTGTCCGCGGGATATTTTAGAGAGCCTTGTTTTACTAGATGTAAAGTTTCTGGGCTTTGATTCGAAAATTCATGAAGGACAAATAGTTGTTCATCAAGATGTTCAGAAAGATATTGTAGATTTATTTGAGTTAATGCAGCAAGAAAAATTTCCATTGGAAGAAGTTTCTCCAGTTGTAAAATACAATTGGGATGACGAAGCTTCGATGTCTGCAAACAATTCATCAGGGTTTAATTATCGGAAAATAGCAGGGCAAGATATTATGTCTTTCCATTCTCAAGGTAAGGCAATAGATTTAAACCCCAGGATTAATCCATGGGTCCAAGGAGAAACAATTCAGCCAGCGAATGGGAGTTATAATATAGAGAAAGCTGGCACTTTGTTTAACGGTCATCCGGTGGTAGAATTTATGAAAGAGCACGGTTGGGAGTGGTTAGGTGATTGGGAAAAATACCAAGATTATCAGCATTTTCAGAAAGAAATTTAAATTTATGGAAAATAATAAAGCTTCCGGAGGATATAACCCTCAACAAGTTGAAAAAAAGTGGCAAGATTATTGGAAAGACAATAACGTTTTTGCTGCGAATGATGACAGTGGCAAACCCAAGAAGTTTGTATTAATGGAATTTCCATATCCATCTGGGGATGGTTTGCACATGGGTCATGTTCGTGGATATACCGCTGGTGATGTAGTATCCAGATACTATCGAATGCAAGGTCATGAAGTGATGTACCCAATTGGTTGGGATGCTTTTGGTTTGCCTGCGGAAAATTATGCCATCAAGCATGGTAAAGATCCGAAAGATACCACAGCTAGTAATATTGTAAATATTAAGAAACAATTCCAGAGCATCGGATATAGTTTTGATTGGGATCGTGAGATTAATACTACAGATCCAGAGTACTATAAATGGACTCAATGGTTATTTTTAAAATTCTACGAAGCAGGGTTAGCTTATGAATCAACAGGTTTAATTAACTGGTGTCCAAAAGATAAAACCGGTTTAGCAAATGAAGAAGTCATTGCTGGAGAATGTGAACGTTGTGGTACCAAGGTAGAAAAGAAAGAGTTGCGTCAGTGGTATTTAAAAATTACTGAGTATGCAGATAAGCTTTTGGAAGGTTTGAAGAACTTGCCAGAGTGGCCAGAACCAGTTAAGTTGCAACAAGAAAACTGGATTGGTAAGAAAGAAGGCGCGATTATTAATCACGCAGTTGAAGATTTAGATATTAATTTAGAAACATTTACAGCTTTTCCTGCATGGATTTGGGCAGATACTTTTATTGTTTTAGCGCCGGAACATCCTTTAGTGGCTAAATTGGTTGAGGGAACTGATAAGGAAGCCGAAGTTTACGAATTTGTGAACCGCATTTCTGCCATGGACCCAGAAGCTCGTGCTGAAGGAAAAGAAGGCGTATTCACAGGCCGTTATGCGACAGATCCACTAAGTGGAAACAAGATGCCAATTTGGATCGCTAATTTTGCTTTGATGGATTTTGGAACTGGCGCAATCAGGTGTAGCGCTCACGATCCAAGAGATTTTGAATTCGCTCAAAAATATAATATTCCTTTAGTCGAAGTAGTTGAGCGTTCTGTTGAAGATGCTCCTTTCAACGCGCACGAAAATGTCGGAACTCTATTGAATTCAGGTCCATTTACTGGAAAAGAAATTTCGCCTGCGTTAATTAATGAAATTATTGATTGGTTGGAACAAAATAAGTTTGGAGCTCGTCACACCACTTACCGATTACGTGACTGGGTGTTTTCTCGCCAACGTTATTGGGGTGAACCAATTCCTCTAGTGCACTGTGAAAAAGATGGAGTTGTTCCGGTACCAGAAGATCAATTACCAGTGGTTTTGCCTGAAGTAAAAGATTACGAACCCACTGGAACAGGGGAATCACCATTGGCTGTTGTCGATGAATGGGTGAACACTACATGTCCAAAATGTGATGGTCCCGCAAAGCGAGAGACTAATACAATGCCTCAGTGGGCAGGAAGTTCTTGGTATTACTTGCGTTACACTGATGCAAAAAATGCATCTGCATTTGCTGCCCCCGATAAATTAAAAAGCTGGTTACCAGTTGATTTATATTTTGGTGGGATGGAACATACAACTTTACACTTATTGTACTCACGTTTCTGGAATATATTTTTATATGATCAAGGGCTAATCCCTGTTAGCGAGCCATATACTAAGCGTATTCCTCATGGAATAATTTTGGCTGCTGATGGTACAAAAATGAGCAAGAGTAAGGGTAATGTTGTAAATCCTGACAGTATTGTTAAAGAATTTGGTGCTGATGTTCTACGCATGTATGAGTTGTTCTTAGGACCTCATGAAGCTAGCGTATCCTGGAGCGACAAAGGAATTATTGGTGTTGCTCGTTTCTTGGATAGAGTTTGGTATTGGATAAATAATACAAAGCCATCAGAAAAAGATAGCGATGAAGTTTTGCGCGTACTTAATGCAACAGTTAAAAAAGTCACTGAAGATATTGAAGCATTTAAATTTAACACCGTTGTTTCTAGTTTAATGAGCCTTCATAACGAAATAAAAGATAAAGAAGTTTCCAAGGAAACTATTTTAACTTTTGCTAAAATGCTTTATCCGATAGCCCCTCACATTGCTGAGGAAATTGCAGAAAATTTAGGGGCCAATGAAAATGGTAGTTTGCAATTTAGCGTGTGGCCCAAAGTTGATGAAACTGTTCTTGGTGAAGAAACTACAAAAATTGTAGTGCAAGTAAACGGTAAGGTAAGGGAGACGTTAATTTTGCCAATTGGCGCAACAGAAGAAGAAGTGAAATCAGAGGCGATGAAGTCGGAGAAGGTAATTGCCGCCTTGGGTGGAAAAGAATCAAAAAGAATTATTTATGTTGAAAATAAATTATTGAACATCGTGGTTTAAAATAAGCTTGGCAAAAATGATCACTTTAGAATACAAAAAGAAACACCATCAAAAAATAATTCATGCCGTTACTCTTGCTTTGAAGCATGGGAAAGTTGTTGCTTACCCGACAGACACCTCGTATGGCTTAGCGGTAGATCCCACCAATCCCGTTGCGTTGAGAAAGTTCTACAAGATTAAAGAGCGCACTACAAAAAAGCCTGTGCACATTGTGGTGGCTTCAGTTGCTCAAGCAAAAAAATATGTTGTTTGGAATAAGTTTGCTCAAAAAGTAGCATCCAAGTTTTGGCCTGGCCAACTATCTTTAGTTTTGCCGATTAACACTTTGGCTTTTGAATCAAAACATAATGGTTTTCTAAAATCCTTTTCAGCTGGAACGGGCACGCTCGGTCTTCGAGTGCCTAAAAATCAAATCGCTCTCGACATAGTTAAGTCACTTAAGAGACCAATTACTGCAACTAGTGCTAACCCTTCCGCGCATTTGTCCGGTGGCTACGATAGCTATTCCGCAGAAGACATAATTAAGCAATTTTCCAAACAAAAGCATAAACCTGATATAATTATTGATGCAGGAAGGCTTGCTAAACGAAAACCATCAACGTTGATAAAAATTAATGATGATGGAACATTCGAGGTTTTGAGAAAGGGCCCAATCACAGAGAAACAAATTAGAAGTACGATACAAAAATAAAAAGAATATAAAATGACTTTTACTGAACACTTTCATTTACCGCATTACTTTGCTTCGAAAATAAAAAAAGA
>CAZSSN010000009.1:0-20392 GCA_964609785.1 uncultured Candidatus Saccharibacteria bacterium
TACGTTCTGTACTAGACATGGCTGGTGTAAAGAATGTTATCTCTAAAATGCTTGGTTCTAACAACAAAGTTAATAACGTTCGTGCTACTTTCGCAGCCTTCAAGTTGATGCGCAGCAAAGAAACTATTCTAGCTAGCCGTAAATAATTTCCGCTCACTTTAAATAAGCTTAATTTTATGATCAAACTTCATCAATTACGTAAACATCCAAAATCCACAAAGCGCCGCAAAGTAGTCGGTCGTGGTATTGGTAGTGGACACGGAACTTATTCCACTCGTGGTAATAAGGGACAGACCAAGCGTACTGGTCACTCAAAGATGCCAGCTCGATTTGAAGGTGGTCGTCAGCCGTTGGTTCGCCAATTGCCAAAACTTCGTGGATTTAAGAGCTTGGCTGAAAAAGCTACTGCTATCAAGTTAGATGCTCTTTCTGTCTTCAAAGATGGCGATACTGTGACTATGGCTACATTGAGAGCTCATGGTCTTGTACCAACTGGTGCTAAGCGCGTTAAGATTTTACAAGGAAAGCTTGCCCGTAAATTGACTTTCAAGGTTTCTGTATCTGGTACTGCGAAGGAAACCATTGAAAAAGCTGGTGGAACTCTTTCTAAATAACTCAGCAATAAAACGCGCAGCTATTAATACATAGAGCGCGTTTATTGCTTTTCCTGTATAATAAATAAAAAGATTACAGTCTAATTATGAACACTTTACTACTTATTTGGAAAACTAAAGATTTGCGTTGGAAGATCTTCATGGTCATCGCGCTTCTTTTGGCTACTCGCGTTTTGGTTAATATTCCTATTCCGGGGATTAATGTTTCAGGTTTGCAAGCATTCTTCCAAGGCAATCAATTCTTGAATTTGTTAGACATCTTCTCTGGCGGTGGTTTAGCTAACTTCTCGATTGCTATGCTTGGTGTAGGTCCTTACATTACAGCTTCTATCATCATGCAACTTTTGACTATGATTGTCCCTTCTTTGAAAGAACTTCAGAAGGAAAGCGGGGAAGCTGGTCGCGCTAAGATTAATCAATATACTCGTTTCTTAACTATTCCTTTAGCGGTTGTTTCTGGTTTCGGTACTATTCGTTTACTACAAAGCCAGGGTGGCGCTGAAATTTTGGGTGCATTTAGCCCTTTCCAGTGGTTCTTAACTCTACTTTGTGTAACAGCTGGTACAATGTTCATCATGTGGATTGGTGAAATTATCTCTGAATATGGTATTGGTAATGGGCTTTCTTTGATTATTTTCGCTGGTATTGTTGCTCAATTGCCATCTAGCTTAAGCTCATTAATTCAACTTTACGACCCAAGCCAACTTCCGACTATTATTGCTTTCGCAGCAGCCATTATTTTGGTTATTGCCGGAATCGTTCTAGTTTCTGAGGCTCAGCGTAATATTCCAGTTTCCTATGCAAAACGACAGCGCGGCGACAGACAGGTTGGGGGAGTAGATTCTCACTTGCCGATGCGTTTGAACCAGGCTGGTGTTATCCCGATTATCTTTGCTCTATCTTTGATGCTTTTCCCAGCTATTATTGCTCAGTTCTTCTTGAATGCAAAAAGTGCGATGCTAGCTGAATGGGCACAAGCAGTAATTAACTTCACTAATACTCAAGGGCTTTGGTATGGAGTAGTTTACTTTGTGTTGGTGGTAGCATTCACTTATTTCTACACAAACATTATTGTTAACCCTGATGATGTAGCAGAAAATATGCAACGTAGTGGTGGATTTGTTCCTGGTCTTCGTCCAGGACAACAAACAGCGGCTTACTTGTATAAAGTCTTGAATCGCATCACATTGCCAGGATCTTTATTCTTAGGTTTGGTAGCGGTGTTGCCGTTCATCGTTCAACAATGGACTGGTACACAATCCCTAACACTTGGTGGTACTGGAATGTTGATTGTAGTAGCTGTGGTAATTGAAACCATCAAACAGGTTGAAGCTCAGCTGACTATGCATGACTATAAAGGTTATTAGGCCTTTTTAACTAAAATTTTAAAAAACCATAAAGTATTTCCCCGCAGGCAGCGCTTTGTCTCGGTCTGCCTAAAGTAGCAGACCTCGCGCGCTAGCCAACTGCCTGCTTAGTAAATCTTTATGGTTTTTTATTTTGGGCGAAAAAGTGTTATTGACAGTGCTTGAATTTTTAGTTAAGATATCATCTTATCTAAAAATATTTTATGGCTTTAACCCAATACATTAATCAACAACGCCAATGGTACAGAACGATAAAATCAACTTATTGCCTAGCACTAAAAGAAGATGTCATTTTTAATTCTCAGGGTCTTCGCCATCTTCGATATGATGGTAGGGGAGTTGCAAGATCAAAAAAAGAGTATCACAAAAGAATTAAATTATTGCCGTCAGCTCTTAACATTGTTAAATCTAGTCCTGTATTTTCTAGCCATGACAGACGCTATAAGACTGAAGCAAAAAGTCAATTTGTTGATTATTGGTCAATTAGGGCAGTTGTCGGACCGAGAGAAGTTCTAGTAACTGTAATTCTAAGAAGAATAGGAAAAGGCCAGATTATATTTTACAGTGTCTTTTAGAAAACAATATTAAAACCGCCCAAAGGGCGGTTTTAATATACTCACTTTCGGCTTGCGGTTTAACCCGTTGGCTGAACAAAGCTTTCGCTTCATGAGTACAAACCTATAATAGCTTAGCCTGGCTATTATTGTCAAGTTTCAGTTCTACACAATAAAGTGTTATAATAAACGGGTAAAAGTAACTGAAAATATAAGAAAGCGAAACAAAAATGGAGTTAGATGAAAGAAAAATTAGCGGTTTAGAAACTGGTGATTTTAAAATTGATAACGAAGATCAAGTTGAATCTACTGAGTCTACAGAAATTCCAAGTAGACCAGAATTTGGAATTCCTTCCGACTCAGCTGATGATGAAGATGTAAAACAAGTTGTACCTTTGGATTCTGAATCAATATCTGAATTACCACATGAAGTTGATTCTGGAGTAGCTCATGAAATGATCAGTTCTGAGCAAAAAAGCCGCGAAGCAGAAGTTCTTGAGAGCCTTATTAACCACGGGGTTCCCTTAGAGGACGCAAGTACTGAGATGGAGCAAGTCTTAGGTTTATCAGCCGATTTAAAAGAATAAAATCCTTCTAAAACAAAAATAAAGATGGAACTGAATACGATTATTATAGCCAGTTTATTTTTAGCCATACTTGTATTGGCTTTTTTGGCATTCCTGGCTTATTACATTCACAGGCACTGGTACTACAGTAAAGTTATTTTGCCGCGCACTAAGGACTGGGTGTTTTTAGAGATTCAAATGCCAAAAGATAATTCTGAAGATAAACAGAATAATCAACTTAATAATCCAGAAGCCAAGAAGAATATGATCGGCGTTGCCGAACAGTTGTTTACCGCGCTTTCTGAAATCAGTGCGCATAATTGGTTTTTTCAACCTAAGCAATACATCAGCTTAGAGATTGCATGTACAGAAAAAAAGATCTCTTTTTATATTAACTGTCCCCGAAGTCTTCAAGAACTAGTAGAAAAACAACTACAAGCGCAGTACCCTCATGCGTTTATCGAGATTGTTAGGGGATATAATCCATTCCAAAAGGGTGGGCAAATTGCAGCTGCTGAATTGGAGTTAAACCGTCCATACATGTTTCCAATTCGTACATATAAGACCATGGAAACAGATCCGTTGAACGCTCTAACTAACGCTATGTCTAAGCTGGGCGATAACGAAGGCGCAGCTATTCAGTTCATCTTGTCACCGGCAGGACACCACTGGCAGCACAAACCACGTCATTTAGCTTTGGAAATTCAGCAGGGAAAAAACCCTAACAGTGTTGTAAAAGGAGCAGGTGCAAAGTTTGCTTCTGAATCATTCGGAATTTTACGCGATAGCGCTTTTGGGAAAAACGAACCAACAAATACCCAAGGGCATCACCAAGATTTAACGGGGATGCATTCCGCTATTCAACTTACTCCGATGCAGCAGGAGATGGTTAAGAAGTTCGAAGAAAAGGCTAGTCGACCAGGGTTTAATACTAATATTAGGATCATCACATCATCTACAACTCCGGGTGCAGCTGCAGTGAATTTAAATAGTATTACTTCATCTTTTTTGCAGTACAACATGCCGCCATTTAATGGATTTAAAGTTAAGTCTCGTAAGACCAGTGCGGTAGTAAAAGATTATATGTTCCGCATCTATCGTCGTAGCTGGAAGAAGTCCATTTTAAATACAGAAGAAATTACTAGCCTGTGGCATTTACCAACACCTTTCCTAGAAACCCCAAATATTAAGTGGTTGCAAAGCAAAAAGGCACCAGCCCCGGTTAATATTCCTTCCGAGGGCATTCTACTCGGACGTAATATATACCGAGGCGTTGAGACTCCTATTCGAGCGCAGAGAGATGATCGCCGTCGCCACACTTACATTCTAGGACGTACTGGTGTTGGTAAAACTGAGCTTATGAAGTACATGTCTGTTCAGGACATTCAGAACGGTGAAGGGCTTTGTATTATCGACCCTCATGGTGATTTCATCGAGGATATTCTGCCACACATTCCAAAGGAGCGAGCAGAAGATGTTATTCTTTTTGAACCGTTCGATTCAGAACGTCCTTTGGGTTTGAATATGCTTGAAGTCAGCAATGAAGGTCAAAAAGATTTTGCTGTGCAAGAAATGATCTCAATTTTCTATAAACTCGTAACAGATCCGGCGATGCTTGGACCGATGTTCGAACACAACATGCGTAATGCCATGCTAACTTTAATGGCAGACTCAGAACATCCTGGCACTATTGTCGATATTCCACGTATCTTTACCGACACGGAATTCCAGAAATATAAGGTGAGTAAGGTGACTGATGCTGTAGTGCGCGCTTTCTGGGAAAAAGAAATGGCTAAGACTTCTGACTTCCACAAATCAGAAATGTTGGGCTACTTGATTTCTAAAGTTGGTCGCTTCGTCGAAAACTCAATGATGCGCAACATTGTTGGTCAGCCGAAATCATCTTTTAACTTCCGTGAAGTAATGGATGGCCGCAAGATTTTACTTGTTAACCTTGCTAAAGGAAAAGTAGGGGAGATGAATGCTAAACTACTTGGTTTAATTTTGGTAAGCAAAATTCAGATGGCTGCAATGTCTCGGGCCGATATTCCTGAAGAAGATCGTGTAGACTTTTATTTGTATGTTGATGAATTCCAAAACTTTATTACCGATGCGTTTTCTAGTATTTTGAGTGAAGCTCGTAAATACAAATTGAATCTAATTATTGGACATCAGTTTTTGGGACAGTTGTCGCAGGGTGCAGGAGCGCAGGGTGCAGGTAGCAAAGAACTTCGTGATGCCGTGTTTGGAAACACTGGTTCTATGGTCACATTTAGAATTGGTGTGGAAGATGCAGAAACAATGGCGAAAGAATTCGCGCCTGTGTTCAATGATTTCGATTTGTTGAATGTGGATCGCTACAACGCTTTTGTGAAATTGATGATTAATGGAACTGCGAGTAAGCCTTTTAACATGGCAACTTATCCACTACCAAAGCCTACACCTGAGCAGGCAAAAACTGCTGGGGCTATTAAACAACTTTCTAGGTTGAAGTTTGGCCGACCTCGCGCCGAGGTAGAAGCGGAGATTCTGGAATCTAGCCAGGTAGCTGATATGATGGCGGCAGGGCAGGCTGCGACGGAGCGGACGCTTTAGTTGACATGAACTAGACAATTTATCTTCAAGATAGTATATTTAAGGCATAATTAAGACTAAAAAGTATGGCTTTTTGGAACAGAAATAAAGAAAACCCAATTAAAGTAGAAGCGCAGAATAAAGAACGTGAGGTGATTTTAAACGATGCCAAGTTTATGGAGTGGGTTGAAAAAAACCCAAATTTGGACTCCGATTCAGGTTTAGAAAAATTAAAACCTGCGCATGAATCTTTTAAAGCGACTAAAGAAACTGCTCGAACCTTAAAAGATTCATTGAAGAATGAAATTTCTAAAGATCTTGGTTTTAATTTGAAACCTGAAGATGCAGAGGAATTAGGAACAAAAATCTCTGAGTATTTAGAGAGGGAATTAGTTGATAATCCAGAACGAATTACAGAGCTAAAGGCTCAAGTAACTAAATTCGCTGAGTTCCAAAAACAAATCAAAGTTCAAGAGCAGGCTATGGAAAAGCTGGGTGTAAGCTTGGAAGATTTACGAGGGAAGTCTGAAGCTATTAAACAAATTGATTCTTCAAATAGTTGGGGTAAGGTTATAGCAGGTGTCGGCACTCTAGACTTTTCGTATAAGGTTATGCACGAAGCTGCATTAAATTCGGCCAAAGAAGACTGGAACATTAATCTTCAAAATTTGAATGCGGAAAGGGATACAATTGGAGTAAAATTGGCAAAAGGTGAAAGCATAGAAGCTGCCATTACTGGATTAAAGGCCAAGTATGAAGAAGCTCGCAAAGCGATTCTTGATGACATGGCGCCGATAGTTTCTATGTATGATATGGTTAGAGAACGGGCGCAAGAAAAAGGAAAAGAGTTATACGATATGAATAGTACGGATAAAAAATCTCTGAAGGATTTGGGTAAAGCTAAACAGTTCTTTGACCGAATGAGTAAAGCCCAGGAATCTAATAGTAATTACGATATCGATGTAAACTATATGGATAAGCTCATGGATCAGTTGAATAAAGATATGGAAGAAGCAGCAAAGACAGAAATGCAAGCGGCGGTAGAAAAAGTCTCTGGCTCATCTTTGACGCTCCGTAAAGCCCAGGAAGTATTGAAACCTTTCTTGGGAACTGAACAGCTAGGGGATAAATCTCGCAGTGAAACAAAACAATTTATCAGAGATTATTTGAAAGATGAATTAATGCCTAAGCTTAGCAAGTCTCAACAGATGTTGTTAGCCGTAGCGTTGGAAAGTTATTAGTATGTTTGATGCAGAACTATTAGAAAGATACCTTAAAGAAGATAATAAAGACGCAGCAAAACAGATGCTGCAAGATTATTTCGCTGTCAGTGTTGAAGATGATGAAAAGGCAGAAGCTTATCTACTTATTGCCGAGATCTACATGAGAACAAGCAACGATATAAATGAGCAGTATTTGGAAGACTTAAAGGCTGCTACTACCGCATTGCAAGCTTTAAAGGATTCAGAAAACCAAGCTGATGATGATATTGCCCTAGCTCAGGCTAGGCATACATTGAAGTAATATAATAAGGTAAATAACCCAAATAAATCGACATCTATGATGCCGATTTTTTGGCTTCTTGCACTATTGACAAAACATCATAATTGTGATATACTGTTGAGTCAAAATAAAAAGAACAATCAATCTCTAAGAAATGCTGGTTTTACCAAGTGTTTAGGCAAAATATTGCCTATAATCTTGGCAAAGCGTAGCTTTGCCTCATAAATATAGGAGGCCGTTCTTTAATAAATAAATAGTTAGCAATTCTCCTTACAATGTCTTGCTCTTTTATTGTAACTACCTGGTTTTTATCCAGGATTATTCTGTTATGGGTAGTAATCAGGTAGTTCACTTTAGGAGAGTATTGTTATGAAATGTGCAACATGTGGCGCTCAGAATGATGAAAACTCTGCTTTCTGCGAAGATTGCGGAGAATCCATTTCTGAGAATAATATCGAAATGCCGCAGGTTCTATTCGTGGAACCAGTGGTAGGGAACATTGAACCAATACAAGATCCTTTTCAAAATACTCGCTTAGGGTATTACGAAAATGAACCTTGTGCAATAATTTCGTCCGCTTCAAGTGCCACTCATATAGGTTTTGTAAAAGATGAACAAGAAGACTGTGCTTTAGTGAAAGCTAAAGATTACGGCATTCATGGCGCATCTATTTACATTGCTGTCGTCTGCGACGGTATGGGTGGTTATGCAGGTGGTGAAATTTGCGCCCAGATTGGTGTGAATGAATTTACAACGGCGGTTTACGAGGTCTTACCGGCTTCGGAAGACCAAAGTATTCCAAGAACGGACTTTATTATTTCTTTGGAAGGCAGGCTGGAACAAGCTGTTCAGGTCGGCATATCCAAAGCGAATCGTCGAGTTCGTAATTATCTGGCTTTGACTGGTCAAGATGGCGGCGGGGCAATTATTGTTGCCTCTGTTATCCTTGTTGATCACGAGCATGGTCGGATAAAAATATTCGGCTATTCTCAAGGTGATGCGAGAGCATTACTTTTCACTTCAGATGGCAAGCATAAACTGCTTACGACGGATGATGCGATCAATGGAAAACCGACTCGCTTTTTGGGAGCCAAAGATTCTATTGGCATTGGTGCGTTTAGTGAAGAATTCTGGTTCTCTCATTTGGACTTCAACTCCATATCCCTTCTGCTTTATTCAGACGGGCTGTGGCAGATGTTGACCGAAGAGGAAATCGTAAACATCACTTCGCACGCGGTGACGGCAAATCAAGTCGCGCACGGTTTATTAAACGCAGCACTTCAGGTAGAAATACCGGCTGGTGCCTGCGGAATTAACGCCGACCCACTCGTCACCGTTGGTGATGATAATATCGGCATATCTGTAGTAAGTTTCAAAAAATACAAACAAGATACTGTTTAGGAGAATTCAAAAGATGACAAACAACAAAATATTCCCTTTGGGAATCACAACGGCAACTTTAACTCCGGTCATGGCTTTAAACCCTGGTCGGTCGGCTTTATTTCACGTGCTTATCAAACTTATGATGGGCACAATTGAAGGCGGCGCAGATGCACCGCAAGATCTTATTTTCTGTGTCGATAAGTCTGGGTCAACATCCCGGCTTGGAGATGCGGAAACGGGTGCAACCATTCTGGATGTCGAAAAAGATGCGCTCATTCGTATCGTGGATTCAATCACGAATCCCAAGACTACGATCGGCGTTGTTTCTTTCGATGACTATTGTTCAGACCATGGCGACGTATTTCCGATTACTCCTTGCGACGCTGCCGGGAAGATTGCGATTAAGCAATTCATCCAACAGCTACGTCACAGAGGCGGAACGGATTACGCGTGCGGTCTCACTCAGGTCATTAATTTGATGCCGCAGGGAGATTCATCGCGCAAACAAGCGGTGATCTTTACTTCCGACGGCGAGAACATGGGAGATGACGATAGAGCGATTGCTTTAGCATCGCGTTTGCGTGAAAACGGCGTTACTATCTATTCTGCCGGTATAAAGGTGGAAGATAAATATAAGCCGACCATGGACGCGATCGCTAACGGTCAGTTCCGCGCTGCTAATACGGCGGGTGAAATTCTCGATTTCTTCGCAGACGCACAAGGGCAAACCGAATCGGCGGTCGTTACTAACGGCGTGCTTCGGGTGAAAGTTCCTAATTTCGTCGAAAGCATCGAACAGTGTGCTTTGGCATTGCGTGGAGACGATCTTGACTACGTCGAAGGGGAAATTGATCCGAATAACCCTCGGGTCGTTACGGTGAAGTTCAATGATCTCGGCGACCAGGAGCTGTCATTCTATTTGTCGCTTCGGGTGATCCAACCGGAAAATGTCCTTCCGAATAAGGCATATTCTTACGGTTCGGTGACGGTCGAAGGTCAGATCGCCAGTCTGTCCCATAATGGTGAGATCGGGAAAGATAATGTAGTAGTTTACTACGCAGAGTCAGATACGATCGCTACAATGAAGGAACGGGCTGGTGCGGCTTACATGAACGGCGACGTGAATAACATTATTCAGGCAGTCATCGTCGCTCGTGAGCTTAGAAAGGCTTCGACCACAACTGACGGCGCAGAAGCTGCAAAGGCAGTGGAAAACGCTCGTAAAACGATCGCTATTATGCCACAAAACAGAAAGTTCGGACTCGATAAGGCGGTTGAGATCGCTACCGAAAAAATTAACGAGAACGATCTTGCGGGTATGACCGCAGCAGTTCGTGGCGCAACAACGGCATTTGCCAAGCCAAAAAATCGGGCGGCGGCATTCAACAAAAAAGACTAAAAGGAGAAAAAGAAAAACAAAATGATCAAATGTGAAAATTGCGGTAATGAAAACCCCGAAGGAACAACTTTTTGCGACGAATGCGGCGAAATGTTGGAACAAAATAATAGCGCATTAGTATTGGACTCCGTTACGCCGGACGATCAGGTGGTGGATGAAACCCCGCCGGTCATCGCCGAAGAATCGGATGTTCAAAATGACGAAGACCTTACGGCTCAGGACGATGCGTCCGCCGAACCGGTCATCCAAACAATGTATTTGCCGGGTGGTAAAGAGGTCCCAATCCGTGAAGGAGATATTCATATTATTTCCCGAGCGGACGGCGGTCATCCTCAAGCCACGATAAAGATCGACGATGGCGGTATCAGCAGTGCTGGCATCAAAGTCGTCGGTAGCAATGGTAAAGTCTTGGTCACCGATATGGGTAGCGGTAATGTGATCGTCGGGAACGTTGTTCCCACGCACACTGAAACCGAAGTCCGCGAAAATGGCGTAATCTACGCCGGTGAATCGAGCATCTTCTTCGGGTAAAATCCGAGCTAACTATTTATAACCTACGTGGAGAGATGAGTTTTTAACTTATCTCTCCCGTACACTTTTTGTCGGGAAGTATGTGAGTAAATTGGTATTCATATACTTCTCCGCAAAAACACATCATTCTTGGCTTACCGACTTTGTCGGACGGAGCGTGGCTCGAATGATTCTAGTTCTTTGACAGCGGAGTATAATGCAGGAGGCATTAATATAAAATGAAATTACAATGCGCAACATGCGGCGTTGATACTGGTGGAATTAATTTTTGCCCCCAGCATCGAAAAGACCGAGTCGTAGTCGCCGATGGCGAAACTCTAAATGGCAATAATAACACTTATAAGATACAGAAAGTGCTTAGCGCCAAAGGTGGCACGGCAGTAACGTATCTTGCAACTGATTCTTCGAGCAACAGCGTTGTTGTGAAAGAATTAATAGACGATCCCGATCCGGTCATGCAGAAAGATAACGAAATTCGTTTTGAGCGAGAAGCAATTTTGCTTCAGACTCTATCGAGTAAGTTTCTTCCTAAAGGATTAGATAGGTTTGACGAAGCCGGTCATCGGTTTTTCGTTCAAACTTACATCCCTGGCACTGACTTGTTCGACGATATTAAAAACAATGGCGTAATTCCGCCCGACGGTGCTTTAGAGATTGGCGTAAAAATTTGCGAAGCGTTAGGTTTGCTTCACGATTTTAAAGACCCTGCTAACGGCACCGCTGATCCGATTTTGCATCGAGACATTAAACCTGACAACATCATGTTGACTGCGCATACTGGCGAGCCGGTCTTAATCGACTTTGGCAGTGCCGTTAAAACGCAATCAAACATGATCGGTGCCACGGTAATGATGCCGGGAACTCCCGGATATATGTCACAGTCTCGAATTCAGGTGGGTGATGAAGCTACGGATGATTTATTCTCTTTGGCTTATACCATCATTTACCTCGTTACCGGCGAAGAGCCGACAACGAATAACGCTAATCGTGATTCTTTGTTGCAAAAGCTTCCACCATCATGGAAGCAATGCTTCGACTTCGCTACCCAAGACGTAATTCTCCCTGGCAACAAAGTCGGCGACGTTGGTTTTAGACCGAAAGACTGGCAAGATTTCAGAACTCAGTTAATTAACTTAATGAGTCCTGCGGCTGCTAGTGCTTACGTTTCTAATGTTCCAACTGCGCCACCCGCGCCTGTTGTTGTCGCTAACGTCTACGACGTTGAGCTTCAGCCGCAGACCACCTTTATGCCGGACGCACATACCTATTGCCAACCCATTCAGGGAAGGTTTCTGCTGAACGGAAATTCAGCAGGAGGTTTGCTTTTGACACCGATTATCTTTGATATTGGCGGACAAAGCACCGCTAACGGTAAAGGTCGGGCTATTACTACGGGAACGTTGGGTGAGTTTACTCTTGCCATCAACGACTGCACCGTCCCACTTGCGGTCACTGAGCGAAAAATTGAATTGGTATTCACCGATTCTGCAGGATTGGAAGTCCATCGACTTCAAATCCAGATTTCTCGCCCCAGAACAGCAATGGCGGTCAACGCAGGTTCGTCTTTTATCTCGGCTTTAAAATCTCCGTTCGCGGCATTCACCGATTGGCGAATCAATCGAGCGCGGATTAAAAACGCCGTTCAACAGGCAAATCTTGCACAGCAGACTCAGCTAGCTACGGTTCAAGGTCAAATAGCAGCGGCGCAAGCTCAAGCGAAATTGGCTAAGATGAAGGCAAAGCAGGCTGCCAAGCAAAGAATCGCTCAACAAAAATTGCAGGCTAAGCAAGCTCCGGACTACGTTCCACCTTTGGGACACGTTTGGAACTTTCTCAAGCCAGTAATGTATTTCGCGCTCCTTCTTGGGGCCATCTATCTGCTTTATCAGCTGGGCGTATATTTATATGCCTGGTTTCTGGAAATCGACTGGAAAGTCTGGGGACCGTTCGTTGCGAAGATTGCCGCTGGCATCGTCGTAACAATTTTGGTCATTTACCTAACTCCTAAATTGTATCGTTTAGCAAAACGGCACAACGCATGGGGAAAGATCAAATCCGGACTTAACACATTATGGGGTAAACTGAAGACCGTCCCGAATATAATTCGTGGTATGGTTGCAGGCGCTCTTATAATGGCAACGTGCGTCGGTGCTTTCACGAACCAAACCTGGCTGATCTTAATCCCTTTGGGATTGCTTCCGTTGTGTTATAAATGGAAGTCTAGCGCGGGATGGTTCTTGGCTGTTCTTATTACGTTTACTTGGGAAGCAATCGCTTTTGCGATTTGTCTCTCTCAGATAAAACAGTTTTTTAGTCAGTAGCGAGGATACGAAATATGGCACAAAATCAAAATCAAGGCGGAGGCGGAAGACATTTTTACATGGTCCGCCCCGTTGCGGGTGCGGGTAACGCGCCGATGATCGAGGCTGTTGCAGGCAAGGTTGGTGAATACAATGTTACTGTCCTAATCGGGCAAAGCACCACTAACCCTAATGCTCGCAACCAAAACCCCATTCTCCTTGTGGGCTTTGTTAACGGTAAGCAATTGCCGGGGACAATAAAAATTCTAGGAGAAAAGTATGAAACCTTTCACTCGGTAAAACCGGATAAATCCGGTGATATTGAGATAGCGGTTTCTTCAGTCGGGACTCCTGATCCCGATGCCGGTGTTAAGATCATGTTTGATCGCAAAGAGCTTTCGGCGATTGCCCCAGTGGTGCCGCCGAAGGTTGAAAGGATTAAAATTTCCAAAAGTCCGAAAGGTGCTGACGGGTTCTACACAATGAACATCCAGATCTTTGACGACAAGGGAACTCAAGCGACAGGCAAGGTTCAGGTTAGCGCAAGACAAAATTTCATAATAGGGAGTAAAAAGTCGTCCGGATACGCCGAGATAGACATTACTCAAGTTACGGGTGTTACCATCAGAATCAAAGCGGCAGATTGGAATGAATCATTTCTATTTGCCGACTTAGCTTCCGGCGACAGCCACAATGTCCAATTACTAAAAGGATGAGGTGAAAAAAAGATATGACAGTTTCAGCAGCAATGTTAACTTTCCTAAAGTGGCTGGGCGTAGATATGGCTGGCGACGTAATATGGAAAGGACTCAAAGAAGCATCATCGGCAATCATGGAAGCATTTAAGCAAGATGCAACAGGCACCATTAGTAGCACGGTAGTTGATAGGACGCTTGAAGCGTTCAAAAGACTACTTCCACCTACTGAAGACGACGAATTGGTGATCAAAGAAGGTCTCGATTTGCTACCTGTTCATCATGGTCGAGATGCCCGTGATATTAAAGAAGCGTGGTTCGATATCGTTAATTCTTTTGATGACCCTCTCAATCCTGAGGAAGGTCGTCGTCAAAAGGAGTATTATCGTCGTTATGTAGCCGGAGAGTCTCCCTACAAAACGATGGTGACGATTGTCAATCATGCAGGAATGGACAAACCTTTGTTGGATAAATTCAAATTAGCTTTGGATGTAAAATTCAAAGCCGATGAGAAAGCCGTTAATCCGCTTATGGATTGGGTTAAAACAAAGGGTTCCACTATTGGATCAGTCCTCGGCGCGCGACGGACTGAATTAGATACGAAATTTAAGGATACGGCGACAGAGATGCGCTCATGGAGAGAGCAACGTCGCATTAACAGAGGTCAAGTCTAGAGGAGAAAAACAATGCCTATTCTGTGGTTTATCGTGATAATGGGAACGTTAACAACGTATCCCGGATTGGTTGATATTTTGAAAGAGGTAATTGGTATCCTTTATGACGATGCCACTTTTTACGGCCCAAAAGCCGCAAAGCGTTTGATGTGGGGCGCACTTGCCTACATCGCAACTTTATGTTTCCTAGCTATTTTCGCGGCGTGGTCACTTGCCGGTCAGAATGCCGAGTGGTTTGCAATCGCAGCCTTCATAACTGCTGTGATGTTACTACCGCTTAACAACATTCTGAACAAGGCGGCGACAGCAGCGAACATGGTTTTGCCGACTAGTATGGCAATCGGAACCCCGAAAATGCTAACACTACTAATTCTGGTGGTAATAACTTCGGGTTTAACAGCACTTTTGTTCCCCAACGTTTTATTCTCATGGTATGGATTCGCACTTCTTGCGTCCATGCTCCTGGGATTAGGGGTCACAATTGCTTTTCCTTCAAATCGGTTTCTATCAAGAACGGTTATGGGATGTGTCATATGCGCTATTTTCTTCTTGGGAGTAGCAAAGTATGGATTTCCTGAGTATGTTGAAGCCTTCTCGAATGAGGCGGGATCAATATCTTCAGCGCAAGGGCGGAAAAATCTGCAAAATAAACTTGCGCTACAACCTGTGGAAACAATTATCTCGCCAAAAGGAGCATCGGTCTGGAAGGTCGAACTGCTTTCGAACGGTGATCCTAAATTGCGCTCAGATGGTTTCCCTGATGTTAAGCCAGTGGAAGTTACTCCGGGCGTGCAAAAAAATCTTCCAACCGGAACTAAATTTAAGACTTTGGACATTAAACTTCGCAGCGTTGACGTTGGCGAACCAGTAGTTCAAATCTTTTTGGAGGCATCGGACGGAAGTTGGGTTCAGGCGGGAGATGTCGGCAATAATTGGATTGCGGTCTCTCAAACGAGCTTAACCACTTCAAAGACTGAAAAGTCCGAGGGTGAGAAGAATAATTCGACAGACGGCAAAACCGTGATCACTAACGGAACGGCTAATGCTAAATGGTTAAATGATGGTTACGGACAGTATTATCTGAACTTAACCAACTCATTTAGCGAAGGCGGTGCATATAAGTTTTCGCATCGCTTTGAAACATATGTTTATAAGAATGGGAAGCTCAGCCTCTTCACTAATGAGGCTGCTTTCAAAACTTATTACAAATGTGGAAAAAATTATGAGCTGATAATCGACTGTCAGCCTATCTATCAAATGCCTACATCAGTTAAGGTGGGGGATGCGATACTGAATGGACCCAAAATTTAATAAGAGGGAACAATAAAATTAATTACAAAGGGCGCTTTTGAAAAAAAGCGTCTTTTTTTATTCCCTTTTATCAATTACAATAAATGTATGAAATATTCCTTTATAACAATTGCTTTTATTGTAACTGTCTTCAGTTGGCTGCAATTCCGAAGTCCAGATTTGATTGGTACATATGACACCTATTGGCATGTGCAGTATAGTTCGCAAAATGTTATTGATTACGGAATCAAAGGATTAGTCGTGAATCCATATGAATATGCGGGTTTTCTATTTCAATCTATTCTATCACTTTTTTCTTTATTTCTACCACCTCTACTGACTAGTAAATTAGCAGGTGTAATTTTTGTAGGTGTGATATTTGGGTTAATTGCATTTATCTTGCATCGTCTCAAGGCATCAGCTATTTGGTTTTGGTTATTGTTTCTATTTTTAGCCGTACCAGACTTTTCTGTTAGGTTATTATATGTACGCACATATCTAATTTCCATAGTATTATTACTGATCGGATTGCATGCAGTTATTTCTAAGCAAAGACTTTTACTATGGGTATCGTCAATACTATACGGTCTTTCTTATATAGCAGCGCCAATTTTAATAATAGTCTCCCTAGTATCAACTTGTATAAATTGGATTTATTCTGGGAAACGAGATTTTACCTGGGTATATACTGCAATAGCCGGAGTTTTAATAGGGTATATATTAAATCCTGGATTCCCAGGGGTATTCGGTAATTTAATTCGTTCGGCATTGCCCACTATTGGGTGGCTGCATCAATTTGAGTCAGAGTTAAAGAGCTATTCGTTAGTTGATCTATTCACCTGGCAATTCTTATTTGTATTTGCCTGGTTCGCCTCTTTGTTTATTACAGCAAAAGATGTATGGCACAAAAGTCTGAGCGCGACTGCCTTATTACTTCAATCATTAGCAGTAATATCGTTTTTCGGCATGTTGTTTGCCCAGAGATTTATAGAGTACTGGGCGCCTCTAGCTGTGATAGCAGTAGCTTTTACTTATACACCTTTTTTAGCTAGGTTAAGATGGAAAACCTTTGTAGTCATTGTATCTAAGTATTGGCAAGTTAGCTTCGCATCTATAATCTGTATATTAGTAGCTTTATTTTTTGTATTTCGGGGATTCAACTTTATTTATTCCAAGGCTACACCAGGGGGTAGTATTATAGATTATAAAGATGTGGGCACTGTACTACAAGAAAAAACTTTTGCGGACCATATGGTTTTTAATGTGAACTGGTTAGAGTATCCTAAATTATATTTCTGGAGCCCAAATAATAAATACCTAATCAAATTAGGAGGGCATGTGCTTTATTTCGATGACCCAGGCCTATATGAACTTTGGTCTAAGGTCGCCAATGATGATGTATATGAAATGAGTGCATACGAAATTTATAACATTATAAGATATAGAGCTAGCTCTCGTTATATTATTTTTGAAAATAAAAGTAATCAAATTCTGGAATTGAAATTAAAGGAAAATAGACAGCTTTTCGATAAGTTGTATGATGATGGTAGTATAAGTTTATATGAACTTAAAAATAAACACTGATTCCGTAAAATTATTGTTCAAATTTATCAAATTCAAAAAGACCTACTTAATTAGCTTTGCGTTAGCACTAGCTATTTTCGGATGGTTGCAATACCAGAGTTGGGGAGTATTCTCAGATCCTGACGGTTTTTATCATGCCAAAGTTTCTCAGCTGTTAATCCATGGTGACCTAACGGACCGATTTATATGGATGCCTTTTACTACATGGGCAACTCAGTTCGCAGACCAGCACTATCTTTATCATTTACTTTTAGCTCCATCCAGTACTGAAAACTTATTGCCACTATCCATAATTCTTTTTGGATTAGTATTTTTTGCAACATTCCTTACCCTAATGTTCAGGCTGAAGGCTAGAGGAATAATTTGGTGGTCAGTGTTATTGCTATTAGGTTCCGTAGACTTTATTTTTCGAATCAACTTAGTAAAAGCGAACACGCTTTCCTTAGCCTTAATGTTGGGCATGTTAATTTTGTTAATCTCATGGCAGGATAAGCGCTCAGTGCTGAAGAGCGCCCTGATTGCCCTGGTTAGTTTTGTTTTTGTATGGACTTACGGGGGTTTTGTATTTCTGCCAGCATTAGTCGGAGGTTACCTCTTTTCAATATTAGTATTGAAAAAGAGACTAGACTATCTGCCGTTCTTGGCCATGCTTCTGGGTGTTACTGCTGGAATGTTCTTCCACCCTCATAGTAGCCATTTACTGCAATCTTTAAGTAATCAACTATTTCAGACCGGTTTAGGGGCTGGCAGTGAAGTGCCAGCAGGGAATGAATGGTTGGCATATAACTTGGATTGGTTCATTAAATCAAACCTAATTTTGCTCATTATATGGGCATCGGCCTTATTGTTAACTATAAAAAAGTTAATCAACAAGACTTTGCAGTGGGAAGAGTTATGGTTGCAACTTTTAGCATTATTCTTCTTGATTTTGGCGGTTCTTCACCGAAGATTTATTGAATATTACGTTCCGTTTGCAGTAATAGCCTCTGCCGTAACAATTACTCCGTATTTCCTGAGAGTTAAATGGACTGATGTCAAAGAATCCTTCAGTAAATACTGGCAATTTAAATTTGTTGTAACGTTTGTTGTATTAAGTATCATCTTTGCTTTTCAATGGAATTTTGGCCAATCAGCTTCATTTCTCAACGATGGCACTGGAGTTAATCACTACAAAGAAGCTGCTGAGGTCATTGCGAACTCTAGTAACCAAGGGGATATTGTTTTAAATACTCAGTGGGATCAATTTCCACAACTATGGTATTGGAATAGTAAAAATTTTTACATTGCTGGCATGGACCCTACATTCTTGTACTTACAAGAACCAGAGAGGTATTGGCAATGGCGTAAGATTGCTGACGATAACCCGGAAGACTGGACCGATGTTGAGCAGACCTATCGTCTAATAAAAGATGATTTGGATACTAAATTCGTCTTTGTAGAGATTGACAGGAACCCAGATATCGATTTGTGGATGAATGCGAATTCGCAGTATTTTGAAAATATCTATTCAACAAATGAGCTCTCTGTCTTTAAAGTAAAATAACTAAGCTTTAAAGCTTGCCATTCCTGGTAAATATGCTATAATCTTCTTAGCGATAAGCTTTTATCGAAACCCAAACAAAAATAAATTAAATTATGGACAAAACTGCTAATTTGGCTTTGGTCATGCAGATGATCGACGCTGCAGAAAAAAATATACAATCCGCAAAACAATTACTTCGGGAAGCCGGCGGTGCTTCTAGTAGTTCTAGTCGACATGCAACTAGTGCTGCTATCTTTGAAAAGGCCAACGGTCTATCTGGAGGCGGAGAAGGCGATAAAGTTATTGAAGGTGTCTTTGACGGTCAAAACATGATTGGTCCAGAAGGTAAGCAATATCCAGTACCTGCTAACTATGCTTCTAAGAGCAAATTAGTTGAAGGCGATGTCCTTAAATTGACTATTGCAGAAGACGGTTCTTTCATTTACAAACAAATTGGTCCTGTTGAACGTCGTAAAGTAATGGGTCTTTTGATGCAAGATGAAAAAGGCGATTACAAAGTAATCGCTGATGGTAAGACTTACAAAGTCTTGCTTGCATCTTTGACTTACTTTAAAGCTGATGCAGGTGATGAAGTGACTATTGTATTGCCTCAAGATATTGAATCTGAATGGGCTGCTGTTGAACATGTTATCAAGCGTGGCGAAGGTCACATTGATGCTGAAGCAGGGGATGACCTAGGTAATAGCGCAGCACCTCAGATGGATCAAGATATGGAAGCTTCTCCTTCTGCTGAGTCAGAAGAGTTCTAATTTTCTCAATAAAAACTTAATTTTTAATAAAACTTTAGTGAATCAACTTACACTATTGCTGAATAATAAGATTACTGGACTTCTTCGCAGTCGTCCGGTTATTATTCAGCTTTTAAGGTTTGCTGCTATCGGTAGTTTAAACACTGCCCTAGATTTTGTAATCCTAAATTATGTTACTAAGTCTTTCGATGTTACTTCTGGCGTTACTCTAGGAATCCTAAATGTGATCAGCTTTACTGCTGCCATAATCCAAAGTTATTTCTGGAATAGGGCGTGGGCTTTTGCTGAAGCTAGTAATGTGAGCCTGTTCCAAAACGCCGTTCGTTTGTTCACAGTTGGTGGTCTAGGTTTAGCCGCATTCTTAGCGGTATTCATTGGTGCTGCTTACGATGGCATAAACACTTACTTCCTGCTTGTTCTAGGCGCGTTCGTATTGGTTCAGCTGTGCCTATGGATTGCTTTTGGTTTAAGGCTAAATGCTAAATCTGGAGCCAGTACCCAATTTGCGACTTTCGTCGTTGTTAGTTTGGTCGGGTTGTTAATTAATAGTGTGATTGTTGTAATCGCTTCAAACTTTATTACCCCATACCTTGAATTCATGGTTAATGCAGACACTATTAAAAATGTAGCGAAGATTTGTGCAACTGCATTCTCATTAGTGTGGAACTTCATCGCTTACAAACTAATTGTGTTTAAGCGTTAATTAGCTCAGAAGTTTATAATAATTTGCTGACTGATTTATAATCAAAAACCGCTCCGAGAGGAGCGGTTTTTTGCTAGCATCTCAAATTGCTTTGAGACCCTGGTTGACTATTTATATTTTAGCAAAATAAATTGCTCTGTCAAATAATGGTGGACCCATGGGGGATCGAGCCCCACTAGCGCTAGCGTCAACCAAGGCTAGGTCAACCAGATCTGGGCCCAACCTAAATATTGTAGTTAGTAGATACTCAAGAAAACATCAAATTTTACTCAAGTTTAAGACCTTTCTTGGCTGTGTTATAATGACTATATTATGGCAGTACTCTATCAGAAATATCGGCCGCAAACCTTTGCGGAAGTGGTT
>CAZSSN010000010.1:0-19814 GCA_964609785.1 uncultured Candidatus Saccharibacteria bacterium
GCCGGGGAACCCTTGGTTTTTATCGAGGCAGACGACGTATTGATCGCGGTGGGCAATGTCCACCAAGTTATCGCCGAAGCGCCTACGGTGATTTGTGTTTGAATGCCAGCTGCTTGCGCTGGGCTTTCTCCTAAAAGACTTCAACCTTGTGACAAAAATGATGCGGACTGGCTTGCGATAGTATCTGCAGTCGCACAAGAGTTAACAGCTGCATTTAAAGCTCCCGCTGCTTCTCCAACGATGGCTCCACCAATTGGCCCCAAGTCAGTTTCTCCTTGTTGTACGATTGGAACAGAAGTCCCCCCTACTTGAGCGTTAAGCTGAAAAGGTGCAGCAATGAATGCTGCAACCAAAGTTAGAAGAATAAATTTTGCAATTATCTTTTTCATTACAGTTGAGGATTGTTTTTAAATAAACTTTGAGTCTCTGCATCTTGAGCTTTTTGCATATCCATAAATTGAGTTAGTTTTGCAGAAACAAACTCTGGGTTAGTATCGGCTTGATAAAAGTTTTTTAGCAAATCAATCGCTGTGCTGTACTGAGCGATTTTTAGTTTATGTAATTTCTCCGCAGTGGTCGGAACCTGCAAAGCACTTAAAGAGTTTTGAACTTGTGTTAATAAATCTACTTGCGCCTGACTTTGATATGCATCTTTTGAAACTAGCGCTGTTTCAAAATCACCTGGTAAGATTTGTGATTCGATTATAAAAACATCGTCGATGTATGTTCGCAAGTTTTCTTCTGTGGTTGGAATTGTTTTTACATTGATTGCATTTACATCAATCTGCGGAGTGTCGGAAGCAGCACCTAACACTTCACCAAAAGAAGAAAGGCTAGATACAGTTCCGTCTTCATTAAGAACACCTGGACCATCGGGAACTGTTGAGTTACCTAGGACAGTAGGAACAATTGGAGCCTGGTATGCATAGTACAAACCGCTACCATCTTTTTGTTCTTGTGCAACGTTATCTTTTTCAAACATTGCCTTAACACTATTCCAATTTTGAAATGTTAAAATTCCACCAACCGCAACAATTGCGAATGCTAGAGCGCTAACATGACTAAGTGTAAATTGTGATTTTATTTCTTTTAGATTCATGACACTATTTTCCCTAAACTAATATAATGCAGTTCCTACTTGGAGAATTGGGTAAATCTTGTATGGATAAGGACATGGTATTGGAGTTGGTAGGCCTGATCCTAAAACCATTACCCCTGGCGTAACTAAATTACCGTAAAGATAAATTCTACTTCCCGCTACTGTAGCGATTCCGACTGGCATTTTAGATGCGAAATCAAAAATAACTGTATGCGCTATTGGACAAACAGGAGTTGGCGGCACTATAGTCAAAATTGGTCCGCCAAAAGATTTGACGAACAAAGAGCTCAATTGAGCGGACGCTATATTCGCTGATGAAGTAATCATCAACGCCATAACAACGGTAGCCGTAGCTATCTTTTGTAAAAAATTCATTTATTTAGTTGTATTTTTTATTTTTGTTTCAGATTTTCGAAACTTGTACTATAATTATAGCAGAATTAACGGAAAAAAGCAAGTCCATGCAGAAACAAAAACGATCTAACAGAACTCCCCTATTAATTTCACTCGCAATCATCTCATTAACACTTCTAGCAGCCAGTTGTAACGATTCTAATGAGGCTGATCTAAAGCGCCCTGTGAAAGAAAATAATATGAACGAAAACAGTGTTTCAGAAAATAATACTAATGCCGCAGAAGAAAAAGGTGAGGTTGCTGGCACTGAAATTATTGAGTTGCCAAGAAAGAAAGTAGTAATCGCTGGAAAAGAAATTGAAGTTGAAATTGCAGATACTGATGATGCAAGAGCTAACGGGTTATCGAATAGAACAAAACTAGAAGATGGAACAGGAATGATTTTTGATTTCACAAACACTCAGTTAAAGGAGCCAGGATTCTGGATGAAAGACATGCTATTTTCAATTGATATGATCTGGATTAAAAATGGAAAGATAATTGGGATCACACCGAACGTTCCACCAGCTCCTGAAAACAAAAACTTTGAACTTTACTATCCCCCATCTGAAGTTAGTCACGTGCTAGAAGTTCCAGCTGGATGGTCTGCAAAAAATAATTTGAAAATTGGTGATGGTGTTAAATTATAAATAGGGAATAAAATAAAAAATCTCTCAGCGTGTTGTTGAGAGATTTTTATTTTGAAGAAGTTTTGAATTTAGATTTTTAATTCATCTGTAAGTTCTATCCACTGCTCGATTGTTAAAGCTTGTGGTCGAATCATTGGATCAATTTTTAATTTAGTCAGAGTGTCTGAAACGTATTCTTTTTGTAACTGCAAATTATTTGTCAGTGTATTGTGTAACTGTTTTCTTTTTCCAGAAAAACACGCGTGCAAAATTCTAAATAATTTCGCTTCATCTTTAACTTTGTACTTTGGTTTTTTATGAAGCGTAATGTGAATAACCGCGCTATCGACTTTTGGAGCTGGATGAAATTTATGTCCAGGCACAACACTGACAACTTTCGCGTCGGCATAAAGTTGTACAGAGATTGCGATTAAATTCATACTCCCCGGCTTCGCTGCAATGTTATACGCAACTTCTTTTTGCATCAGTAAAGTTAAACTTTCTGGTTTGTGTGCTGCGTGCATAAACAGCTGCACAATTTTTCCAGTAATGTAATACGGAATATTTGCGACAACTTTGTAAGAAACATCTTTTAGCCGATCGGAGAAATTATACTTTAGCGCGTCGGTTAACTCGTAAGCAAAATTTGGTAGCTCACCCTGCTTCTTAGATTTAGTGGAATCATTTTTTTCTTTTTCCAGAGTTTTAAGAACTGGTAAAAATTGAGGGTCTTTTTCGATAGATAAAACTTTTGCCTTATGTTGAAGCAAGCGCTCTGTTAAATTTCCAATCCCTGGCCCAATCTCTAAAACAACATCTCCTGCTTTTACCCCAGCTTCATCTATCATATCTTCCAAAATGGTTTCGTCCATAAGAAAATGCTGCCCATAAGTTTTATTTGGGTTCAGCTTGTAGTGCTTCATTAAGTTATGCAGGGTTTCGATTGTCATATTTTGAAAGTTTTATTTAATAGCGGAAAGTGTTTCGCCCGCAGAGGGCGCTTTGTCTCGCCCTGCCTAAAGTAGCAGGGCTCGCGCGCTTGCCAACCCTCTGCTTAGCGAAAACTTTTCGCTATTCATCAAAAGGTTCATAGGAAATTGAATCTCCAGAAAATAGATTAGCAGCATTACCGCGAAGACTGATTGCTTCTTGGGGCAATGCTCTAAGCACTCGTGACGGCGGATTGCTTTGAAAGCTACCATACATTTGCCGCGACTGAGCATAAAGCAAATAAAGTTGCTTACGAGCGCGAGTTAAACCTACGTATGCTAGACGAATCTCTTCTGCCAAATCTTTCGGGTCCATTAGTGTTTGTGAGTGAGGTAAAAGACCTTCCTCCAACCCTATAAAGAATACCACATCAAATTCAAGACCTTTGGCTGCATGTAACGTCATTAGAGTGACGCTATCTTTTTCGTTCTCTATGTTATCTATATCTGTAATTAGTGCTACTTCTTCTAAGAATTGATGGATACCTTCTGTCCACGGTACATCATCAAACTTAGCGGCCACCGTAGAAAGCTCCTTCACATTTTCGACCCGAGCTTCTCCTGAATCTGTACCGTCTTTCAAGTACTCTTCCATTTTTGTCGTCTTGATAATAACTCTGAATAAATCAGTAAGTGGTGCATCAGGACGAAGAGCACTAGCGACAGCGATGCTATCATAGAAATTTATTAGTGACTGCAATTGTTTAGGAGGCAAAGGGACGCTATTTAAACTAGCAAAAAAAGATTCACTAGGCTCATTAGCGGGTCGATCAAAAATATAGTTCTTTATAGTAGAGAAGCTTTTCTCACCTATACCCCGAGCAGGGACATTTACAACGCGCGCTAAACTAACCAGGTCTTGCGGATTCACGACCAAGCGAACGTACGCCAGAACATCTTTAATTTCTTTGCGCTCGTAGAACTTAGTGCCCCCTACAATTTGATACGGAATTCCAGCCTGAATAAGCACTTCTTCCATCTGACGAGACTGCGCGTGCGTTCTATATAGAACGGCGAACTCATTCAAAGGACCACGTTCTGTAGGCAGCTGAGGAACCCCTACTCCAAAACGACTACCAATACCACTTCCTGAGCTACCATACTTACTACCGCCTCGTTGCTTCGCTAAAAATTGATCTAATATAGAGAAGGTAGCTGGGGCTTCTTCAACAAACGGCTCTTCATATTCTTCAGTGTCATAAACCAGCTCATTACCACCACTCATACCACCTCCACCCTTTGTTGCCATATCAACAATTTTCTGGGCAACGTAAACTGCCTCGGCACGACCATCGAATACTTCTTCGACCACCACTTTGCTACCAGCGTCGTTATCGGTCCAAAGAGTTTTTGGTTTTTGTTCAGAATTTAATTCAATCACTTTTTGAGCAGCTGCAATAATATTTTTAGAAGAGCGGTAGTTCTGCTCGAGTTTAATTACTATGCTATCTGAAAAATCTTTTTCAAAGTTTAAGATGTTAGCAATATTACTACCACGAAAACCATAAATACTCTGTGCATCATCTCCCACTACAAATAGATTTCGATGCTTGGACAACATATGTAAGAACATGTACTGCGCTTGGTTAGTGTCTTGATATTCATCAACTAAAATGTATTTCCAAAGCTGACGATATTTTTCAAGCACTTCTGGGAAAGCCTCAAACAATTTAATTGGCAGCATTAGTAAGTCATCAAAGTCCACACTGCTTTGTTTGTATATGAAATTTTGATAGCGAACATAGACCTGTTGCACTAAATCGTGAATATAGCCATCCAACCCCACGTTTAACTGATCTGGGGTTTGAAGTAAGTTCTTAGCACTAGAAATGTATGCTCGAAACAAAGTTGGGGCATATTGTTTGGGGATATCTAAGTCTTTGCAAATATCACGAATGACCTTCACCTGATCTTCACTGTCTAATATAGTAAAGCCAGCACTATAACCCAAACGGGTGATTTGCTGACGAAGCAAGCGAGCCCCAATAGAGTGGAATGTGCCGAGCATGGGTTGAGTAGTTCCTTTTGGACCTTCCAATAACTTACCCACCCTAATCTGCATCTCTTTAGCAGCCTTGTTGGTAAAGGTCACGGCCAAGATATTTTCGGCAGGGATTAGACCTTGCTCTATTAAATAGGCAATTCGGTAAGTAAGGACCCTGGTTTTGCCACTTCCTGCCCCAGCCAATACCAAAATCGGCCCTAAAGGAGCCGTCACTGCTTGTCGCTGTCTGTCATTAAGAATGTTTAAATTCATCTGCTTTAAGTATAGCATTTCAGTTAGCAGGTCCTGCCAGCAGGCAAACTTTTTTATTCGCAGCACAGCTGTCTCATAAAAAAGTTGCCATTGCTGTCACCCGCTAACTTTACATGAAAATACCTCATAAACAAGCGCAAAGTATAAAAAATATCGCTTATCTTAGAGGCCAATTGGAATGTCCACACCCAAATGCTTGAATCTCCCTGAAGCCCCTGGTACACTCTATAGAGAAGAAAAAACACATTTTATTCATATCAATTTAAGCCGAATTTTTGGTGGTATTGCACGGAATTACAGTAACTCAGAACAGGAAATACTGATCAAAGAAACGGTTTTCGCTATTTTATAGCAAAGGTTAAAATATTCAATCTAGAAAAGAAATTTCTAAATATATAGTAAAGAAAGCTCGAACCTATCATTTCGTAGCTCAGTATTTTACAAAGAAAGTGCTTCATAACGTAGCAAAGCGTTTACCGATTGTTTCTCAATGGTACACAAAGCACTTCCCCGCTGTCCGTTTAAACCATGCCATGAGCCCTCTAGAATATGGCCTAAATTTCTCTAGTGAAATTTTGGTAGGTATTTTAGTAGTAGTAGTTGCTGGTTTAAACATAATCATATTCAATCCGTTCTCATCTACATACCACCACCAAGATAAAAGCTTAGCTGCTAACTTGCTAGGTAACCATACTGGATTAAACTCCACATTGGCTGCCAAGCATAACACTGTTAGCACTACCATTGCTTCTTCTGGTGGTTTTATTAGTAGAGCTTTTGCTGATGATAACTCAGTGGGATCTGTACTAGGCGCTACTGATACAGCTGCTAGCATAGATGGAATTGAAGATAATGGTATTACTAAAGCTAACCCTGATAGCGTTCAGAAGCTAGTTTCCCGCCAAGTACAAATTTACGAATCAAAACCATTTGATACTGTGTACACAGTGGCTAAGCAATTCAACGTTACTCCAAAGACAATTCGCGAAACCAATGGATTGCCGGACAATGCTCTAAAAGCAGGTTGGCAGCTAATTATCCCCCCAGTAGACGGTATCGTACTTGAAATTACAAACCCAGATTTAAGCTTAGATGATATTGCTTCTAAATATCGTGCTGATTTAGAAAAAGTTGTTTCTTACAATGGTCTAGAAGGTCCTGATTCTGAAATCGCTATGGGTGACTACTTAGTAGTTCCGGGTGGCGTACTTCCTGAACCTCCAAAACCTGCTGCTGCTCCAACTACTCAAACTAACACTTCTGTTCCTAAAGCTAAAGCTACCAAGCCATCTATTCCGAAAGCTAACTTCGTTGGTAGCAATAAATTCGCTGGTGGTCACTGTACAGCTTGGGTTGCTTCCCAGGTGAAAGTGTACTGGCGCGGTAATGCCAACATGTGGGCAACCAACGCTCGCAAAGCAGGTGCTACTGTTAACCGCACTCCTGCCGTCGGTGCAATTATTCAAACTAATGAAAGCCGTTGGGGTCACGTTGGATACATCACAGCCGTAAATGGTTCTAAAGTCACCTTTACTGAATGGAACTATGCTGGGCTATATGTGAAGACAACCCGTACTCTAGATATGAGTGACTCGAAAGTAAAAGCCATCATTCATCCATAGCGCAGAACTTAATCTGATATTAAAAAGACCTCCAAATATGGAGGTCTTTTTTTATTAAATACTTAACTTCACTATATTACGACTAATGAAATCTTCGATAATTCCTACCATGCCATCTTTGGCTTGTGGAGGACTAGCAGCTACGAACTTGGCAAAGTTATAGAGTTCTTGGTTATCTATGGCTAGCCATTTTCCATGTTCACTTAAAAAATAAAGTAATGTAGTAATAGCAACTCTTTTATTTCCATTTTGGAATGGATGATTCTTATTCATTAGGTAAAAAAGAATGGCTGCCTTTCCTTTCATGGTAGGGTAAGCTGATTTACCACCCACAGTTATAAATGGCTGAGCAAGACAACTCTCTAGCTTATGCTCAGCTCGAGTTGAAAAGGCTGGAATAGGTTCATCCCACTCCAACATTTCTTTCGCAAGTCTGTGAGCAACATATTGCACTTCCTCAACTGTAAGATCTTTTTTCATTATTCTTTAGCCAGCTTATTAAGTGCCTCTCCATATTCATCAACGACCTTTTTAACGATCTGCTCAATAATCTTCCTTTTTCTATCGGTCAAATGACTAGATGGGTATAAAAATTCTTCTAAATCTTTACCTTTGATTATATAGTTACGCCCAAGCTTATGAGCAGTTATAGTACCAGCCTTAATCTTTTTATACACGGCAACATGACTGACCCCTAGGATACGAGCAATCTCATTACTACTATAAAGTTTTTCTAAATCTATATTAACTTTCTTCATATATTATATATTATGCTATATTAACCTAGATGTCAACATAAATGGTTAATATAGTACAGGAATTGTCTTATTTGGGGCTAAAAAAGGCAACCTATTGGTTGCCTTTTTATATCTATTAGCCTATTGAATGACCCTGCCGTTGCCTTCTCCTGACAGCTTATCTGTACTAATTTCTTGAGTGGTTAAAGTAATGGGTTGTTCAGTGAAAGTATCCTTAGCGCTCAAGGAAACAGTTTTAAACACTACTATTGCTTGTCCTACTTGAGTTCCTGACGGCGTCACTTTAACATTGAATTTCAGAGTACGAAGCGGATTAACACTACCGCTATGAGCTGAAAGCTGTCCCACTGTCCATGTTAGCTTACCGGTAGCTGCATCATATTTTACAGCTGCGGCTTCAGCACTAGACACAGAGGCTTTATCAAAAGTTACACCCAAAGGAATATAACCGATTAGCACACCTTCCCGAAGATCATTGCTTGAGTTTCTCAATGCAACAGCTACTTGCATAACTGTGCTTTCGCCTACCTTTAGGGGCACGGGTCCACTAATATTCACCAACGACGGCTCAATCTTAGATGGACTACTTACTTTCAAACTAAGTTCATTGCCATTTAAGAAGGTTTGATTTTCGTTTGATTTAACTTTTGCCAGAGTGTTTACAAGAATATTTTCAGAGCTATCTTTTACCGCGGGGTCTTTTAATCTAACCGAGAATTGAACTTTACCTGATTCCCCAGGTTTCAGGTTTTCCAATTTTGGTACACCTGATCCATTCCAAGTTATAGTGTTCCCTTGAATTAATCCATCATCTGCTTTTAAGGTAGAAGCATCGATTACTTTCGAGTCAAAAGTCACAACTACATTCATCCCCGTTGCTGCGGTTTGAGTGTTATTCTTAAATTCCATTTCATACAGCAAAGTCTCGCCGGGATTAACAATTCCATTTGGAGAGTCGTTAATCAACCTTTGCTCAACAGATAGCGGCTGAGAGTCAATCTGAGTCATATACGTAGTACTGCTTTGCGTAAAGAAGTTGCCTTTGTCATCTAAAGCTAAGAACTCAACTTTGAACACTACTGACTGTCCCGCTTTTGTTCCTTTAAAGGTACCGCTAAATGATATCTTGCCCGAATCATTTTGCTTCAAGTTATTAAAGTTCCATATATTCTGCCCTAACGATGGGCTTGGATCACTGCTCGAGTACTTAAACTCATTTGGATAGGTTACTTGAATGCGAGCACTATTTATATCTTTATTTGAATCATTTCGATAGAAGATATCATAATTCGCCGTTTGAACATTTGTAGCTTTTTCAGGACCAGTGACATCCAAAATAATGTCTGCTGCCACTAATCGAACAGTATGGGTCTTTTCCTCGGTAAATTCTGAGGTAAAATTACTAAACTTATAGCGCAATTTTGCTGTTAATCGCTTGTCATCATTTAAGCCACCGGAAACATTAGTTTTAATAATTAAGACCACATTCTCCCCATTGCCCAAATCTGGGACCGGGAAAATTGATCCGGAGATATTGTCCGCGGGTGGAGTGCTTGAAATGTACTTCATGCCGTCATCATAAACCAACTCAAGCCTCATATCTTCCAAGTTAGCGGCATCGTTATTGTTTATCTGGATTTTATATATCACTTCTCCACCAGATGGAGCGGTTTGTGGGGCATCTATATTTACTTCTACATTAGCATTTTCTGTTGGCTCAGGAGTTTGCTCACGAAAAGCAAAATACGCCAAAGTGCTAATAATGACTATACCTAAAATAATCGCCCAGAAATACCATTTGTTGTTTCTGTAGAATTGCTTAAATCTACCGCCTTCCGGCTGGAAAGAAGACTCTTGGATATCAAAAGAAAGTGGTGCTGAAGTGCTATCACGTGACGCACTCTTTTGCCCTGCCGGCTGTGGCAATGGATCTGGAACTGGTTGTGGTTTAAATGCTGCCATATGTTTATTTTTATTATATAACTTAAGTATACCAGAGAAATTTAGGTGTTGGCCAAAAGTTGTTGTGATTTTATTTCTCTATCTAATTGATAGCTGACAAACTTATTAACCAGTCCTGAAAGTGGGCTTAAATCTTCAGGAGCAAAATTACTCTCAATTTCATATGGATCTGCGGACATACTACAGAAAGCCTGAAAGGATTGCCATCGCATCGGGATTGCATCCACTGAATCTTCTGTAATGAAACCGCCTCTATCTAGAGAAAACCAAATATTCTGTGGTTCCACAATATTTTGAGAATTGGCCGTGAAAGAGCGAATCCCTAAACCCAAGCTGTTTAGAGCTTTAATTTGAAATTGGATAACACTCTTCTTAACCTGATCAGGCTCTAGAATATTTTTATGTAAAAATGAAGCGTACCTTTCTAACTCACTGAACAGTTGTTCGTTGGGCTCGTTATCTGGTAAAGCACGAATTAATAATTCTGATACCACATACCAGGCAGCTAGTTTAGACTCGCTTTCCATGATGCCGTCGTAATTGTTAATCATCTGCACCCCAATTACCTTAGAAAGTCCGGCTTTATCTTTGCTACCAGTCAAAGTCACGCGCGTTTGAAAAACTGCCTGCAACATGGGCTGCAGCTTGCTAGTAGGCATTTTGGCTGCTTTAACGAGTGCACGAACTTTCCCCTCTTCCTGAGAGAACAAAGTAATGATCTGGTCAGCTTCACCAAAATCCTGTTTTTTAACTATGAATGAAGCAATGGCTCTTTCTCTAACTCTAGACATTATGGTCTAGTGGAAGCCGCCGGGGTGTTGTTAGTAAACACGCGAGGGTCAGCTACATAAATAATTCCAGCTACGAAGCCAACGATGAACAAAACAATAGCGGCTGTTACCCAAATATTAGCTCGGGCTTTAGCAACATATGCAAATTTAGAGGTGAAATGTCCTTGAGTGTAATCTACTTGGCTATCTATCATACGAGATACTGATGGTTCTTCGCGCTTCTCGGGCTTATATGAACTATTAACAACACTAGGGGTAAAGAACTTAATCAAATCACTACGAGAGATGATTCCTAATAACTTGTTAGTTGCATCTGTGACCGGAATCGGGTTGGCACGCTTTACGGCAAACATCATTGCTAATTGCTCAAGAGTAGTATCTGGGCGAGCAAAAGGTACATCTTGGTTCATAATATCTTTAGCCGTAGCGTTTACCACTTGCTCAACTACATGAGGTAATCCTTTGTGAGCACCTTGAACATAATCCATGCTAGATAGAAGTTTGATATAAGTTGGAAGATACAAGCCAGAGGTCGCAGTGATGAAATCACGTTCAGAAATAGTACCGATAACGTGACCTTCAGCATTTACAACTGGCACACCGGTAAAATGGTGCTTATGAATGATTTCAGCAATTTCGCTAACAGGAGTTTCTGGAGTTACTGTTATTACGTTGGTCGACATTAAGTCTTTTACGAGCATTTGAGATAAATTTAGTTTTTCTTTATGTATTCATTATAGCAAAAAACCTCCCCAACGGGAGGTTTTAAAAAAATTAAGATACTATTGGCAGATAAGACGTCCACTTACACCACGAGTACAACTACCTGAAGACCCTGTGCCGTTAGGATTAGAAATTGATCCGCCACCAGTTCCTGGGTCGCCAACTATTGGGACACCGCCACCGGTTCCACCGGTATATGGTTGATTAAATGGATCGAACCAAAAGGCTCCACCACCTCCAAATGAATCATCGCTACCATCAGCTCCCCCATCGCCTTGGTTCTGATAGTGCGTAAAACACATACCAAAGAAGCCGAAACTACAATCACCATTCTTCTTTTTTTCACTCTTTTTAGCAAAAGTGGACATCGCTCCTGAAGGCACAGACGTATTTGATATAAAATCTGCTGTTACCAACTTTGCGTCTTCTGTCGTCTTAATTGCCTTCATGTTTTGAGTGAAGTCTGCGACTTTTTGATTTAACTGACTATAACGGTACGCGTTGAAACCAGTAAAAACAGCCGCTGAAACAAACACTGCTACAAGAACTATTTTAAGAACTTTAACATCATTCATATTTTATGAATTAATTATCTGTCTTAAGTATAACCTTTTATTAAAAGGTTATTGTGGATAATTAAATTCTCACTACTCCAAGCCAAATAGGTTTACCATCTACAGTAGCTTGAGCTTCGAAATCAGCTTCTACTTCCAAACTAGTTTTGACTTGGTTAACAAAAGTCTTTTTTCTGTCTATTAATGTGGTGATTATCTCACTTAACTCTTCATCTTGAGTGGTATAGTACAAATCAACTAGTTCGCCTATTTGCAGACCACTCTTCTTGCGAAGGTCCTGAATAGTTCTTTCCATTTCTCGAGCCAAACCTTCTTTTTGCAGTTCAGGAGTAAGTTCAAGGTTTAGAGCAACAGCACCATCTTCTGCTTGAACCCATCCATTACGTGTAATTAGTTCGCCAACAGCAGTAACTTTCTTTACGTTAAGCTCTTCAGCCAAGATTAGTTCTAAGCTCTCATCTAGTTGTTGGCCTTCGCCCGCTACATACTGCACTTCTGCTAGTGGTTGGCGAACTTTCATGTTGCTCTCCTTACGCAGCCTTAGCGCTTTCTCAACAAGGGCTTGTAAGAATGTCATTGAGCTCTCAAGAGCTGCATCTGACTCACGAATTTCGGACCACTTTGCCAAATGCACAGAAGTTTTTCCAGTGAGATCTTTATAGAAGTGCTCAGAGATAAATGGCATAAACGGTGCCATCATTTTTGATATTTCTACCAATGCATATCCTAAAGTTTTCAGTGCTTGCTCCGCTTCTAGGCCGCCTTCTTTAATGCGATCACGACTGCGACGAGTGTACCAAGTGGAAAGCTCGGTGACGAACTCTTGGATGGCACGAGCAGCGCTTGGAGTTGAGTACTTATCTAAGCTTAGAGTTACGGTTTTATGGGTAGCTGCCAAACGAGACATCACCCATTTATCTAGAGTATTAGTAGATTGAGGGGTTACTGATTCATCAACTTTATCTTGAGTGTACATTCGATAGAAACTCACAACGTTCCAAAGGATTACAGAAAGCTTTCTGTTAACCTCAGCTACACTCTTTTCAGAAAAGCTAAGGTCTTCCCCTGTTATTACAGGGCTAGCTAGCAGGTAGTAGCGAATCGCATCCATACCAAAACTTTCAATTACTAAGTTAGGGTCTGGGAAGTTGTTCTTAGACTTAGACATCTTGCTGCCATCTTCTGCTAAAACCGTTCCTGTTGTTGCTACATTTTTGAAGGGCGCTTTACCAAACAAGATAGTCCCGATGACGTGCATCACGTAGAACCAAGCGCGAGTTTGTGGAATATATTCAGACACAAAATCGGCTGGATAGCGTTGCTTAAACAATTCTTCATTCTCAAATGGCGCATGAAGTTCGGCAAAAGGCATTGAACCAGATTCAACCCAACAATCGACTACTTCTGGTACACGAGCCATTGTGTTTTCAAGGCCAGCTTGCGCACACGCTTCACACTTTACTTTAACACTATCTATGTAAGGACGATGCAAATCTAAAGCATTTAAGTTTGCAGGATCATAATTTGGATAGACTTCATCGAAGTTTGTAGATTTCTCTTTCAACTCTTTAATTGAACCTACGCAAATCACGCTATCGCATTTTTCAAATTCACACTTCCAAAACGGCAAGGCAGTTGCCCAGTACCTGTTTCGAGAGATGTTCCAATCAGGTGCACTTTCCAAACCTTTTTGAAAACGCCCATGCTTTAAATGACCAGGGTACCAGTTAATATTTTCATTAAGCTCATGAAGCTGAGGCTTAATTTTTGTAACACTGATGAACCACGCCGGTAAAGCTGAGTAATATAGAGGGGTTGAACAACGCCAACAATGAGGGTAACTGTGAGTGTAAGGTAGTACTTTATATACATTTCCTTTCTCACTTAAATCTTTTAGAACAATTGGATCTGCTTGCTTAAAGAACTTGCCTTGTAGATATTCTGGTACAGTGTTCAAGAAATGACCTCGATGATCTAACATTTGCTGGCGTGGCAAATTACGAACCTTTGCAGCTTCGTAGTCTACTTCTCCATACATTGCCGCATTGTGCACAATGCCAGTTCCATCTTCTACGGTAACGTAGTCTTCAATGTAAATTTTCCATGCAGTGCTGTCCGGATTCTGAATCACGCCATTATATAGTGGTTCGTAGTTCAAGCCTTCTAACGAACGAGCTGAGATTTCCATTTTGATTTCGTACTCGCCTTCTAACACTTCCAAACGGTCTTTTGCCAAAATGTAATTGCTACCATCTTGCTCTACTAAAACGTAGGTAATATCTGGCCCAATGTTAAGCGCGGTATTGCCAGGCAATGTCCAAGGAGTTGTAGTCCAAGCAAGCGCGTAAGTATTTTCGTCAGTTATAAAATCCACAATGCGTTGTTTTGGCTGCAAGCGGAATTTAACGAATACGGAATTTTCAGTGACATCTTTATAGCTATTGTCCATCGCTACTTCAAAGGTAGACAAAGGAGTCTCACAGCGTGAACAATACATCAAAACTTTGCTACCCTCATAGATTAGGTCTTTGTCCCAAACTTGCTTTAGTCCCCACCAAACACTTTCCTGATAGGTAGTGTCCATGGTTTTGTAGGAATTATCAAAATCTACCCAACGCCCCATGCGTTCCACCATTTTTCCCCAAACATCTACATAAGTAAGGACGTTCTGGCGACACTCTTCATTAAACTTTTCGACACCAATTTCTTCAATTTGTTTTTTACCAGAGATGCCAAGCTTTTGCTCTACTATATTTTCGATCGGTAGACCGTGACAATCCCATCCCCAGACACGACGAACATATCGGCCTTTCATTGTTTGGTATCTGCCAATTGCATCTTTTACGGTTGAGCCAAGAATGTGGCCGTAATGAGGCGTGCCAGTCGCAAACGGTGGGCCATCATAAAAGATAAAAGGCTCAGCATCTTTTGTTTGTTCTAAAGATTGTTCGAAGATCTTGTTAGTGCGCCAAAATTCTAAGACACCTAATTCAAGTTCGTTGAAGTTAGGGCTACTAGATTGATGCGCTGGTTTTGCAGCGCTGCTTGGTTCAGTTGTGGGTTTATGTGTATCAGACATATGGTTATATTTAATTAAGTTAAAATTTATAAAGTTTAGGCTTCTCTACTACATCTCCTCCGGCGCGTCGATGCCAAGCAAATTAAGCCCGTTCTTAATTACTTGCGCTGTAGCTTTGATTAAATTCAAACGCAGATTTCGTTTTGATTCATCTTCTTCTTTCAGTACAGGCGACACCTCGTAAAATGAATTAAAGTTTTGAGAAAGTTCAAACAGATAATTCGTTAAAGTGTTAGGAGTGTATTCTACTAATACCTGCTGAACTACTTCTTCAAACTTTTGCAGTTTCCGTAATACTACTAACTCAGTCTGGGAAAGTTCTACATCCTCTGGAGTTTGTATCGAACTGCCAATATCTCCTTTGCGTAAGATCCCATTAATTCTCGCATGAGTGTACTGCAAGTATGGGCCAGTGTTTCCTTCAAAACTTAATGCTTTATCCCAAGTGAATACTAAGTCGCTCTTGTAGTTATGTGAAAGATCAAAGTATTTAATCGCAGATTGCATCACTAGCTTTGAAACTTCTTCTTTATTCTCAAGGCCAGGATTCTTTTCTTCTACAATAGCCAACGCCTGTTCCTGGGCTTTAGTAATTAACTCATTAGCTCCAATGATAGTGCCCTTACGAGTACTCATCGCACCTTCCGGCAAACTCAGGAATCCGTAGGCAATGTGCAAGGCTTCATCTGGGCTTTCAATTACTCCTAGTAGTTCAAGGATTTTGAAAGTTTGGTTCAACGTGTGGCTCTGACGATTATCCACTACATAAATCTGCTTTTCGAACCCTTGTTCTTTTCTATATATATAAGTTGCAAGATCACGGAGCAAATAGGTTGTGCCGCCGTCTGACTTAACCAGGACCGCAACGCCTAGTTTATGATCTTCTAAATCTACAATCTGAGCGCCCTGTGATTCTTTAAGTAGTCCTTTATCTTTTAACTGCTGCAGTACAGTAGGCATCTTGTCGGCAAAAAAACTTTCTGGCCAATCGTTATCTGATTTGCGAACTCCTAAGTCATTGTAGATAATATCGTACTCTTCCCAACTCCACTCTTTAAATTGTTGCCAAATTTTCTTTACATCTTCATCGCCTTGCTCAAGTTTTACGAATTCCAACTTACCTTCTTCACGAAGTTCAGGGTTTTCTTCAATCTCTGCGTTAATGCGAACGTAAAGTTTGTTCAACTCAATAATTGGATTCGTCTTAATAACTTCAATATCTCCCCACTTCTTATATGCGAGCAATAGTAAACCAAACTGAGTTCCCCAATCTCCTAAGTGAGTATCTGATTCTACATTAAAGCCTGAGAACTTCAAAATTCTAAATAATGCATCTCCAATAATTGCTGTGCGCAAGTGCCCAAGATGTAGAGGCTTTGCCATGTTAGGCTGGAAATATTCTACTAATACTTTTTGATTAGCCCCTACGGTTGAGCTACCAAAATTTTCAGCACTTTCAAAAATATTTTTTAAATTATGTAGCAATACTTTTTCACTCAAAGTAAAATTGATGAATCCGCCTACAGCTTCTATTTTTGAGAAAGTGTTGTTATGATCGAGCTCTGAAATTTTTTCTGCTAATGCTGTTGCGAATTCCATCGGGCTTTTAGCGGGAGCGGTATTGAATTTTTTAAATAACACCATCGCAGCATTTGTTGCGTAATCACCGAATCCAGGTTTTGGATAGGAAACGTCAAAAACACCGGAGCCTAGAACGGCTTCGGCTTCAACAGGGTCGATTACCTGTAAAGATTCCTTAACTAATTCGGAAATATACGCTTTCATAAGGTAAATTATAGCATAAATGAAGGTTTCTGCGAGAGGTAAATATTAAGCAAAACCTTACTATATATTGAACGGAATTTTATGTTTCCTATATAAAACTAAATATACGTGGGCCGGCCTGAAGAGGAAGGATATGATTACCACCTGTTCGTAGCAGGTGCAACTCCCGTCCGATCCACCACTCTTGTAAAAGGGTTTATGTGTATAGTATGATATACACGGTAATCGTGTTCTTAAGCCTCTTAAGGCTCGAATAAAAAGCCGTCTGAAAAGGCGGCTTTTGTTATCCTTTCACTAAGACAGATAAAAGGTTAAAATACATATATGAAATCTCTCGCATTCAACAAACGAGCCAAATTCGATTATGACATCAAAGAAACATTTGATGCTGGTTTGGTATTGGATGGCGGCGAGGTTAAATCAGTTAAAGAAGGAAATACTTCGCTTGCTGGGAGCTACATTAAAATTTCTGGCACCAACGCAGTCTTAACAGGGGCCCACATTGGTCCATACAAATACGCATTCAAAGAAAACTACGATCCAACTCACGACAGAAAACTGCTTTTGAAGAAATCAGAGTTAGAGCAAATGATTGGCAAAGAGAAAGGGTTAACCATTGTTCCATTAGAATTGTTTGTTACGAACAAGGGTCTGGTAAAAGTAAAAATTGGTATTGGCCGTGGTCGCAAGAAAGAAGATAAGCGCGAATACATCAAAAACCGAGATAACGAACGCGACGCTCGCAACAGCACTGACCGCTAAAACAAGCGACACCTTAAATCTACACTTTAAATAAAATTGAACTCCTCTCATGCAGAATGAAGAGATGGATACACCAAAACCAAAATCACCTTCACGACCCCGCTACCGCGATGCGGTCTATTTGATTGTCATCGCTTTACTCATTGCTTTAAGTGGACAGTTTTACTATACCTATCATTACAAACCAGCAGCCGAACGGGACATTCGTGTTTACTATAATAGAGATGTCGCTGCGAATGAAGAAGTTACTAAGATGATCCAAGATGCCGATAAATTTGTTTACTTCGCCATTTACACTTTTACGCGCGAGGATATTCGTGATGCTCTATTAGCTGCCAAGTATCGGGGCTTAGAAGTCCGAGGATTGGTAGACAAAAAACAATCGTTCGGATTGGACGCCCAAGAAAAAATTATCAAAGAACTCCAGAACGCAGGAGTAGACATTGTTTTCAACAATCACAGCTACATCATGCATTTAAAAACAGTTGTTACTGACAAAGGATTTGTGACAGGCTCTTACAACTGGACTGCATCGGGGACAGATAACAACGACGAGACTATCCAAGTTGGATATGACGAAGATGTCCGAAAACAGTACGAAAAAACTTTGAGGGATATTATAAACAAATACGAAGCATTGGAACAACAGTAGATATCAACATAAAATCTTCAGATTTGGTATGGTATACTTATTCCATGAATGATATTTCACTAGTCCAAGTTTTCTTCGTGATCACCGGTTCAGCAGTAATCATTATTACAATTTTGTTAGCCATTGGCTTACTATATGTGATTATGTTTGTTCGATCTGTAAAACGCATAGCTCGAACAGCTCAAAAAGCAACTGAATTGGTTTCAGAAGATATCGCAGACTTTAGCAAAAACATTAGGGAAAGAGGTTTTACCTTAGGAACTCTATTTGAATTTGTAAAATCTTTGGGTAAAAGAAAAATTACCCGCAAGAAATAATAATTAACACAAATACACAGATGAAAAAGAATCAAAAAAGAGCTCTAGAAGTTGGGGCTGGAATTGCTGCTGTTGCAGCTGCTGCCGCTGGCGTATATTTTATGACAGGCAAAAATGCTAAGAACCGTAAGAAAGTTGCTAAATGGGCATCTAACTTCCAGGAAGATGTTATATTGGATTTAAATAAAGCTGGTAAAGCGACTAAAGCTACTTACAATAAAATTGTAGATTCAGCTGCAAAAAACTATAAAGGCTTAAAGAATGTTAGTGCAACAGAATTGGCAGCGATGGCTAGCGAACTAAAGTCTAGCTGGGATACCATCAGCGCAGAACTAAGTACTGCTTCTCAGAGTGTTCGCAAAGCTATTCCAAAAGTTGCTAAGGCTGCAAAAGCGACTGCGAAGAAAACAGTTGCGAAAAAGGTAGCTGGCAAAGCAAAGAAGGCAGTAGTGAAGGTAGCGAAAAAAGCTACTAAGAAAACTGTAAAGAAAGCTTCAAAGCGTCGCTAAATTTATAATGCAAATTTAAAACTCCTTTAGCCAAAATAGGTTGAGGGAGTTTTTTTGATACAAAAAAGGATGTCCTAACCAATAGGTTAAAACATCCTTTGCACCTCACTTAAAATCGGTGACTTGATTTTCAAATTCCTACTAAGCAAAACAATGTCTCGCTTAAGTAGAAATTCATACAGACGATAGGCCTGCGCCTGTTCCTTAAACTCATGCTTGGCGTTGTGGATCATCGGCAATAAATACTTCGCCGCTTTCCTAATATGCCGAAGCTGATTCTTAGCGTCGAATACTAAGCCGATCGTTTCGAAATTGTTATAGGTGTCAGCCGGTTTAACGATCGAAGTGATTGGGTCCTTTTCCATTTTTCCAAAATATATGTGCTTAGGAATCAGCTTGCCCTTATGCCTTTTATTCAAAGAATGAGCTGAGTTAGCAACCCTTTCTCCGCACAAATTTAAAATCAATCCGTACGTCATTATTTCTGGATAATCCTCTGGTCCGTCGTGTATAAAACCTGTTGCGACGCTTTCCTCCGGATATATCAACCAGTCCCTAATATTAAATAAATTGGTCCCGACTAACAATGAATGCGCAAATTCAGGAGTAACCCCATCGCGCCTTATTCCTCGGTGGCACTCTCGACCAAGGTCGAAAGCTTTAACCGCACAACTTTGAGCACCCCAGACTTCGACCAGAGTTGCTCTTACTTTATTACAACTTCTGTCGAATTTACTCATACTAACCTCCAATATATCGATTTCTAAGGTACTACTATTTCGCATAGTCTAGCGCCTTTATTGACAAAAGTCAAGAATTACAGTATGATTACGATACTCAAATTGAGTAATGAATTCGGGGATGCCGGATTTTGACAGGACTTTACCATCGTTTTATATGCAAGATGAGCCC
>CAZSSN010000011.1:0-18081 GCA_964609785.1 uncultured Candidatus Saccharibacteria bacterium
CTGGAGTTCGTTGTTCAGAAGGCAGCATTGCTGCTATCTTCCGTCTTATTATCAACTGGGCTCTAGCGATTGCGTTTATCGCAGCTGTTATCATGTTGATTTACGGTGGTTTCCTTTACATCACGTCAGCAGGAAACACAGATAATGCTACTAAAGGTAAGACAGCCATTACCAATGCTCTAGTCGGTGTCGTAATCATCGTACTTTCTTACATTATTGTTCAAATCGTGTACAGATTCGTATCTGGTGGAAGCGGCTCTACTGGTATATAACAATTCTCCCGCATTTAATTTTAAAATGCGGGATAGCTCTGGGAACAAAATTAGACTTCCCAAAATTTTGTCTCCGGAGTTATTTAATAAAAAAATATGAAACAAAAAATTTCTTTATTCTTTCTTGGTGGACTAGTCTCAGTGATGGCACTTTTCGCCTTTGTCCCTAGCGCTACACCTGCTTACGCTCAGCAGTCGGATTGTACTACTGACTGTGTACAGAGCGGCTTAACTGACATCCAGGATGCATTCCCTAATAAAACTCAAAAGACTCTACCTGAGTTGGTTAAACTAGTAATTAACTGGGCATTGTACTTATCTGCTATTGTCGCAGTTATCTTCATCATTATCGGTGGATTCTTGTACATTACATCTGCAGGGGATCCTGGTCGTGCTAGTAAGGGCCGTACTACTTTAGTAAACGCTTTAATTGGTTTAACTATAATTGTTCTTTCCTTCTTGATCGTTCAAATCCTTTACGACTTCCTAACCACTTAAGTTTAGGAATTAAAACAAAGTGAATATTTCCTTAAACCAAAATTTTTTACCGAAGATCCTTCTCGCCATGCTTGTATTATTTAGCATGGCGTTCTTTGTTGCTCCTGTAAGTAAAGTAGAGGCTATAGAGGGTGTTAATACATATGCTTGTTTTAATCCAACTACTAATGCATTGACAGCTGCTTCTGCAACAACTACTTGTCCTGCAGGATCTAATAAAATCTCTGCTGATTCTAGAATGAATGGGTTTTGCCTAGCGAAGGAAAATGGAGTTAATACAGCTAAGTCCCCGTTGCCAAACCCATCAGGCACAGGACCAAGTTTGGATTTCCTCGGTAAATCTTGTTTAGATAAAGATGGCAACTCAACCCGTGGGACTTATACTCCGTTTCCAAAAGGCTCAACAACGCCAGTTACGCCCACCAATACTAATACGGGGAGTAATACTAACACTACTAAAAATACAAACGGCACTACTGGCGGAGGAGTTGGTGGAGGAAACCAAAGCCCTGTCAGTAAAGGTGATTGTGAAGACAAATTCCACAAGGTAGGACCATTATGTGTTCCTAATAATCCTTTTAACAACGACTCTATTGCTGGAGGTAATGCAACAGCAACAAGCTTAGCTCTGAGAATCATTCGTATCATGCTTTACTTTGCTGCGATAGTAGCAGTAATTATGGCAATTATTGGCGGATATCAAGTAATGACCGCTGGCGGAAACCCTACTCAGGCAGCAAATGGGCGCAAGACTTTAACAAACGCAGTGATTGGTTTAGCCATAATTCTATTAGCCTTTGTCATAGTTCAAGTCCTGATAAACTTTATTACTAAATAGGGTAAAATTATAGTGTTTTCAGCACTTCACATTCTCTAAAATATATCGTATAATAAGGAACCAGAGCAATCTGGTTCTTTTTTAGAAGGCTAGCTGTTATTAGCTAGCAAGTACTCCTGCCGGAGTGGCGAAATTGGCAGACGCACCAGCCTTAGGAGCTGGCGGGGGCAACCCTGTGGAGGTTCAAGTCCTCTCTCCGGCACCACGAGCCATCTAACTCTCAGCCGTCTTAGCTGAAATAAATTTCAGCTCGGACTACCTTCGAGTTAGTGTCTCTTACCCCAAACTACTTAACCTCGTCATGTTACGACTCGGCCCAAGTAATTTGGGGACCCCAGCAAAACCATTAAATCTATATTTTCCATGGGCAAGATTGTAAAAAATATTATTTTAGTCCTAATCGGATTTTTAATTATCTCAGTAATCGTTGCTTCATTTACTACTAGCAAAGAAGTAAAATCTGTCCCTCTATCAGAAGTTTCTAGTTTAATAAAAGATGATAAAGTCGAAAGTATCGAAGTAAACTCAGATTCGATTCAAACTAAACTTAAGGATAGCGACAGTAAATTAAAGTCCACCATTGGTGCCCGTACAGATATTCCGAAATACTTTATAGACTCTGGCGTACCTGAAGAAAAAATCAGCAACATCAAAATTGAATTTAATAATCCTGGCACAGCTAGCCAAGTAGCTGGTGCAATTTTGCCATTCCTGATTCCTTTCGTCTTGATAGCACTGTTCATATATTTCCTAATGCGCCAAGTCCAAGGTTCTAATAATCGCGCGTTAACTTTTGGACAAAGTTCTGTAAAGTTAAATGATGAACAAAAAAATAAAGTTCGTTTTGATGACGTCGCTGGCGCAAAGGAAGCGAAAGAAGAACTTTCTGAAATTGTTCAGTTCTTACGATTCCCGCAAAAGTTTTTAGCACTTGGTGCAAAGATCCCTAAAGGAGTATTGCTACTAGGTAGCCCGGGTGTTGGTAAGACTATGCTTGCTCGTGCTGTTGCAGGAGAAGCGAATGTACCTTTCTTCCACATCTCTGGATCTGAATTCGTAGAAATGTTTGTTGGTGTTGGTGCAAGTCGTGTTCGTGATTTGTTCAAGAAAGCAAAACGTAATGCGCCTTGTATTGTTTTCATCGATGAAATTGATGCCGTTGGTCGTCAGCGCGGTGCTGGTGTAGGTGGCGGTCATGATGAACGTGAGCAAACTTTAAACCAGATCTTAGTTGAGATGGATGGTTTCGAAACTGATACTAATGTAATCGTTGTAGCCGCTACAAACCGTCCAGACGTGTTGGATCCGGCTTTGCTTCGCCCTGGTCGTTTCGATCGCCAAGTAATTTTAGATTTACCAGATATTAATGACCGCGAAGCGATTCTAAAAATTCACAGTAAGAATAAACCGTTTGCTGAAGGTGTAGACCTAAGAAAGATTGCAGAACGTACTCCAGGTTTCTCCGGTGCAGATTTGGCTAACTTGGTTAACGAAGGTGCTATCTTGGCAGCTCGTACAGACAAGAAACAAATTGATGGTAGCGACTTGAAAGAAGCTATTGAAAAGATCATCGTTGGGCCATCTCGTAAGAGTCACCTAATGAGTGCTGATGAAAAGAAAGTCACTGCCTATCATGAAGGTGGACATGCCTTGGTTGGCTCTGTGTTGCCTGAATCCGATCCAGTTCACAAAGTGACTATCCTATCTCGAGGACGCGCATTAGGTTACACTATGAAGCTTCCAACAGAAGATAAGCACATGAGCACTAAGGGCGCTTTCCTAGATGAAATTGCTGCTTTGATTGGTGGCTACGCTGCTGAGAAATTAATCTTCGGTCGTTTAACTACTGGGGCTAGCAATGATTTGAAAGTTGCGACAAATATGGCTCGCAAGTTGATTACACAGTACGGAATGAGCGAAGCATTTGGCCCAGTTGTTTTGGGTGAACAGCATGAAAATGTGTTCCTCGGCCGCGATATGGGTGAACAGAAGAATTACAGTGAAGATACTGCTCAGAAGATCGATGCAGAGGTCCGTCGCATTATGACTGAAGGTGAAGCTCGCGCTACTCAAATTTTGACTCAACACAGAACATATCTTGATACGATCGCTGATCGTTTGTTGAAAGAAGAGACTCTGGAACAAGAAGAGTTTACTGAAATTGTGAAAGATCTTATTCCTGCAAATAAGAAGAGGCTTCCTGAATTTGATAAAGTTGCTCCAGATAATTCTGCTGATGGAATGGAGTTAAATGGTGATGTTGTAGCTGCAAATCCTGCTTAAAACTGAAACAAAAAGAGAGGTTGCTATAAATTTAGCCCTCTCTTTTTCTGTAGTATAATAGAAAGGTCAGTAATGACCTGCTTGGGCGGTTAGCTCAGTTGGTAGAGCGTCTCATTGACGTTGAGAAGGTCACAGGTTCGACTCCTGTACCGCCCACCATTTACACCTTCGGGTAAATTAATTGCAAGGGTTGGGAACGTTGCATCAAGTGGTAAAACCCATTCGACTTGATTCGAGGTTCGTGATTCTTGCTATAAGCGAGAGAAATATGTCAGCAATAAAAAAAGATGATGTCACTAAATTAATAGGGCAAGCACCGAAGAATTTAGATTTGTACATTTCAGCATTTACGCATCGTTCGTATTTGAACGAAAATCGGGATTTCCATTTGCCTCACAATGAGCGCCTGGAATTTTTAGGTGATGCAGTATTAGAATTAATCTCCACTGAATTTTTGTACAAGACTTACGATCACCCGGAAGGCGAGCTTACTAACTTCCGTAGCGCGTTGGTAAACTATAAGATGCTTTCAGATATAGCAGCGCGACTACAGTTCGAGCAGTATTTGTTAATGTCGCGTGGCGAAGCAAAAGATACTGGTCGTGCACGCCAAGTAATTTTAGCTAACTGTATTGAAGCATTCATTGGGGCTGTGTATTTAGATTTGGGTTATGATGTGACCGCTGAGTTTATCAAGAAAGAAGTTCTAGTTGAGTTGAAGCAAATCATCACTGATGGGTCTTACATGGATCCGAAGTCTAAGTTGCAAGAGTTGGTGCAAGAGAAACATGGTATCACTCCAACCTACGGAGTAGTTTCAGAAAGTGGACCTGATCATGATAAAATTTTCGTTGTTGCAAGTTATATGGCACAGAAAGAAATTGGTAGAGGCGAGGGACCGAGCAAGCAAGAAGGGGAAATTGCGGCAGCGGCAAATGCTCTAGAGAACATGGGGGTTAAATAAAATGACAAATAAAATTGAGAGTGGGGGCTTTAACCCAGAATTGAATCAAGAATTTTTAGAAATCGGCAACAATGTGTATGAGGCTGTAGAAAAATCCTCGTTAGAGGATGGAGAATTTGTTGAAATAGGTGATATGAGTTTCTATGTCATGTACTTTGATGACTTAGAGCAAGATGATCCTCAAGCATGGTATAGTAGGAATTCTTCCGTTGCTGACGTGGATATTTATATTTATAGCAAACTGGCGGATTCAGAGAAGAGGCGTTCAATGTTTCATGTAATGCTTCAGTCACTTTTGCGTGATCAGCTAGCTGAGTCAGACAAAACTGATTCAGAAGAAAACTTGAAACAAAAATCTTATGCCTTAGCACTTATTCAGGAAGAAGAGCGTTATGGTAAAAGAAGTGAGGGGTTCAAAATTGACTAGTGGGGATAACTCGCGTTGACCGCCTAAGTAGTGAATGTTATATTTGAAACGCGAGATAATCTCCGAGTAACCAAACAAAGACAAAGATATCAGAAACGACTTCCTCATAAAGGGGAGGTTGTTTTTGTATGTTATAATTATTAAAGTTATGTATCTTAAACGACTTGAAACACAAGGGTTTAAATCATTCGCCAAGAAAACAGTTTTGGAGTTTGAAACCGGAATAACCGCCATCGTGGGCCCAAACGGCAGTGGAAAATCTAACACTGCTGATTCTTTGCGTTGGGTTTTAGGAGAACAAAGTTCTAAGTTAATGCGCGGTAAAAAAAGCGAAGACGTAATCTTCGCCGGCTCAGACAAGAAAGCGCGTTCCGGCTTTGCGGAAGTAATTGCCACTTTCGACAATCGCGATCATAAAATTCCAATCGACTCAGCTGAAGTTAGTATTGGTCGCCGCATCTCACGTAGTGGTGAAAGCGAATATCTAATCAATGGGGCTAAAGTTCGCTTGTTAGATATTGTTGATTTAGTTTTGAAATCAAATATTGGAACTTCCCGCTATACAGTTATTGGTCAAGGGACTATCGATCAAATGATTTTAGCTGGCCCACAAGAAATTAAAAATTTAATCGATGAAGCCTCTGGCGTAAAAACATATTACATCAAACGGGATAGAACGCTCCGTCGTTTAGAACAGACTGCGCAGAATTTGATGCGCGCTGAAGATTTACTTCGAGAATTAGAGCCACGTGTAAAATCGCTTCGTCGCCAGGCAAAAAGAATGGAAGCTCGTGAAGTTATTGAGGTTGATTTAAAAGCGTTCCAGAAAGAATATTTAGGATCGCAGTGGTGGACTTTGAAAGACTCAATTGATGGTCTGCAAAAACAATTAGGCGATTTGTACTTACAACGTTCCCAGGTAGAGAACGTGATGGCTGCTCACTTGCAAAAGATAGAACAACACGAAAAAGAGAATGAACAAGCCTTGGGTGATTACAAACACGTTCAAGAAAAATTGCAGAAGCTTCAAGCGGAAAAGAATAGTTTGCTTGAACAAGTCAGTTTGATTCGTGGCAAAATGGCTAGTCAAAAAACAGGTGCTGGAGACAGTAATACTCTTCAAATTGATAGTCATACCTTAGAGCAAAAAATTATTGAAATTGAAACTCAGCTAGCAGCTAGCGAAGCACAGCACAAGCAAGCAATTGAACAAGCTGCAAACCAAGAACAGGCTCTATCTGCTGTGAACGCGCAATTAACAGAGTTGTATACTGCTTTGAGCAATCCGGCTGGAAGTGATTGGGCTGCCATAGAAGAACAGCTTACTACTCTAGATAACACCTTTGCTCAGTTCGCTCGTATACTGGAAGATACAGATGATATCGGTCAGATTCGCAATGCTACTGTTGGCGTAATGCACGCATGGAAAGAGTTTAAAGCAACTGCAAGTGAAGCAGCGAAGCACCCTGACTATAACAATAAACTTCAAGCGCAACTTCAAGAGCTAACCGCTCAAAAAGATAAACTCGCTGCAGATCAAAATGTTTTGACTATGACCGCTTCTAAGGCTGCTATGACAAAAGATTTTTTGGCTGGGCAATTGGCCTCACTTCAAAACGAAAAGCTACACATTGATTTGGAATTAAAGAAGGTATCAAGCGGGGGTAATCAGGATGATTATATTAAAGAGTTAGTTGCTGAGGAAAACAAGGTTCAAGAAAAAGTTGCAGCACTTACAGAACAAATTTCCACAATGGAATCTCAGATGCAAAGTTTTTATGATGCAGAGTCGAATTGGAAATCTGCAATCTCTGAGGAAGATAAGCGTTTCCGTTCACAACAAACTGAACTTGATCGTATTCGTGACAACGAAGCAAAAGTCCAAGTTGAAAAAGCTAAATACGAAACTCAATCCGACGCTATCGTCTCCGATATTGTTGCTCAACTAGGCAGTGAAATTTTAGATAAAATTCAAGCTCATCCAATTAAGAAAGAAACAGAAGGATTAGCAGAAAAGATTAACAAGTTGCAACATCAGCTAAGTTTGATTGGTGGAGTAGATGAGTTAACACTTCAGGAATATCATGAGACCGAAAATCGTTATTCTACTTTAGAAAATCAAGTTTTGGATTTGAAGAAGAGTATGAACGATTTGCGCGAGGTGATGGATGAACTAGACGAGCACATCAAAACTAAATTTAATGAATCTTTCCACAAAGTTAATACGCAGTTTGAACAGTACTTTAGAATGTTGTTTAACGGTGGTCGCGCGTATCTGTCACTTGTAAAATCTGGTGAAGACAAAACTGAAGCAGAAACAGAATTAGAAGCCGAAGATGCTAAAGAAGCAGCTGAAGAAAAAGATGGTATGCGCCCAGAAGAGAAAATCATTGCAAAGTACGAAAAGGGTAGCTTGGCAGTGGCTGGTGTAGAAATTCGCGCCACACCCCCAAATAAAAAACTCTCAGCAATTCAATCACTTTCTGGTGGAGAACGCTCACTAACTTCAATTGCGCTTCTGTGTAGTTTGTTAACATGCTTTCCATCACCATTCGTTGTGCTAGATGAGGTTGATGCTGCACTTGATGAAGCTAATACTATCCGTTTTGGACAAATCTTGGGCAAGCTGTCTCATCAAACCCAGTTCATCACCATTACTCATAACCGCGAGACTATGTCTCAGGCGAATATTATTTATGGAGTAACCATGGGTGACGATGGCATTTCTCAACTGCTTTCTATTAAGATGGAGCAGGCTAAAACTTACGCGAAATAGGGCGAAAGACTTCAAATTAATAACCTTGACTAAAAGGGCTTCTGGTGGTAAACTATGGAAGTCCTTTTTATCTTTGAGACCGTCAAACTCAATAGATAAAACAATTTTATAGATCAATTTAAGTTATTTAAATGTTAACTATCCGCCTACAACGCGCTGGTAAAAAGAATAAACCGGAATATCGAGTTATCCTTGCAGATAAAACTGCAGCTGCGCAAAAGAAATTTACCGAGATCCTCGGTTCTTATAACCCACACACTAAAGCATTGAACATTCGTAGCCAAGAACGTTTGGATTACTGGATGAAAGAACAACACGTACCACTTTCTGCTACAGTGCAAAACCTTTTTGTCACTAAAGAAATTATCAAAGGTACTAAGACTAAAGCTTTTACAATTCCTAAGAAGGAAGTAGTAGCTGAAGAAGTCAAAGAAGATACTGCACCAGTTGATGCTCCAGATGCTGCTGAAACTCCTGCCGAAGTTGTTGCAGAAGCAGAGACTCCAGTTACGCCTGAAGCTCCAGCAGAAGCTCCTGCTCCTGAAGTTGCACCAGTAGAAACTCCTGTTGAAGTAGTTGCTGAAGAGGCTAAAGAAGAAGAAAAAGCTTAACTAATTACAATCCCGCCATTCTGGCGGGATTTTTGTGTCCAAATAGCCCCCTTGACATAATGTCAAAAATTAACTATGATAGTAAGAATTTTTAGAGTATAATTGTGGTGTGAATGGATAGCCTTCTGGTCAACAGATGAAGAAGTGGAAAAAAGTTTTGCGCTCCCCCACCTGTTTACAAGGGGTCTTAGAAACGTCTAAGATTATTTGTTCTTTTTTAGCCCATAAGGAGGGCATCATAGGAGATGTATGAAAAACAAGATTTTAGTTTTATTGGCACTGTATTGTTTTTTGACACCTAACATGGTGTTCTCGGCGACTAACGATCGTTCGAGGCCACATACTGTAGGTGTTCTAAGGCAAATCATCGCTGAGAACGATCAATCGCCGTCGGGTGAGATTCGAACAGAGCAAACTTGGTATGGTGTAGAAACCGAATCGGGTTTGGTCCCTATTTCAACCAAGCAAGAAAATTTGGCTGACATGGTTAACAAACAGGTCATCTTGACCATTGCTAAAAATGGCAGTCATTCGGTTCAATTAACAGAAGAGGCTAAGGCTGAGACGATGGGTCCATCGGTCGCGGGGGAACTAAATATTCCGCAACCCAGCTTCGGTCCTCGAAACATACTTGTTGTAATGGTCAACTTCCAAAATGACCCACGGCAAGTCGCTTCGGAAACACAAATCCGAACAGCTTTATTTAGAGGGCCTAATTCTGCTAATGCTTTCCTTCTGGAAAGTTCGTATAACAGTCTTTGGTTGGAAGGTCAGCAAGTTGCAGAGGGTGATGTTCAGACGTGGGTTACAATCCCGTTTAACAATACTAACTGTGCGACCAACATGTTCAACGCATGGACACAATCCGCCGATAACATGGCAGAAGCGAATGGTTTTAGCAAAACCAATTATCAGTTTCGCTTTTACATGTTTCCTTCTATCCCTGGTTGCACTTTCACAGCTAATGCAACTATTGGGACGCTTGGTGATCCAAACTCGATGACGAGGGCTTGGTTTCAACTCCCTGACGATTCGTCACAGCTAAATTCAAGAATTCGCTCATTCTATCATGAGGCTGGTCATATGCTTGGAGTGCCAAGACACTCTGGTTTTCAGGAAACTGAAACTAGCCCAGTGATTGATGCAGACGACAGAGGTGATTTTTTGGCGGGTGTTGGAGGATACTATCCAAGCAATGTTAACCGAGTTCGATTTGGTTGGCTCAGGGGGAAGATTGAAGTTCACAATCAACCTACCACCCGTGGTTATACCTTAACCCCCCCATCGGTAATATCGAAAGGGGCAAAAGTGATTCGGATTCCTTTAAAGGATGCCTTAGGCAACTATATTGGAAAGTCCATTTGGATTGAAAGTCGTAAGAATATGTCGAGTTTCTTCGAATTTTTTGCGACAAATCACCTTGCGTATCGAGACGGTATAACCATTCGTTATGTCGAGGATGACCTAGTCAATGTCCAAACGAAACCAATCGTGAGAGACACTACACCAGGTAGTCCGATCGGTGCAGACGATGCCCCTTTGCAGCAAGGGCTTAGCTATACCGATTCCACATATGGCGTAACCATCCAGTTGGTGAGAGCCAGCGATTCATTAGGAGATAGAGTTGTTGTGACAACAACTCGCTAGTTTTTCAAACTCTACATCTCTATTTGGCAGTCCTTTCATTTCGATTGGGCTGTCTTTTTTTGACTTTAGTTAAAATTTATGCTATACTGATCGTAGATTACTTAGTGCAAGAAATAAAAAAAATACAAAAATGAATAAGAAGATAGAACTCATCGCAATTATTGTTGGTCTTGGGGCTGTTGTAGCCGCAGGTTTTTATTTTTATAACCAACAGAATTTAGATAAAGTTGCAGAGATTGAGAACGCACCCTTCTCAGTAGATAAAAAAGAACTTAACGCAACACAGGTTCCAAGTGGGTTTCCTGCAGATTTTCCAGTAGAGCCGGGGTCTCGCATAGTAAAGAACTATGAAGCTACTACTAGCGACGGAAGACTTCAATCTACTAGGTCTCTCACAACAAATAAAACTTTAGACCAAGCAGTACAAAGCTATTCTGATTATTTCATCGATCTTGGTTGGACTGAAGTTGAGTCTCAAAATCCAGATTCTAATACTTCTAATTCGTTATTGCGAAGAAAAGATAATATATTGCTGATAGTTGCTAGGAACAATCCTGCTACTAAAGAAAAAACAGTGGAAGTTACTCTCACTGAAGCAGCTAAATAAAACAAAAATTAATAATTATGAAAATCAAAAATTTTTACATTTCATTTATAGCAGCTGCAATTACATTAAGTTCTTTTGTTCCAGTTTTGCCACCTGAAGTACTTCCTCGAGTCTTAGAAACAAAAGTAGTTAGAGCAGCAGAAGATCAACCAAACTGGTTCCAAGTAAGCGTTAAAGATCATAATTGTAGCGACCAAACAGGCTCTTCTTCTTTAGCAGGTCCTAATGGATCAGCTGCTGCTACAGATTCAAACGCAAAGGACCCTGATTGCGGTAATATTAGTTTTAACACTTCTAGTGTCTCAGGTGTTGGTTTAACTGAGACTATATATAACAATGACTTTCGTATTGGTACTAGACTAGCAGAAAGCGAAAGTGGTTGTAGTCGTGATGCTGGTGCTATCCGTTGGACACCATGGGCGTCTGAAGGCGGAGGAGCCGGTTGGGGTGCAACAGCAAACCCAAACGTTAACGATCCAGACTGTTTATGGATTCATTATGAAACCCGTCCTTTGCCAGCTGGAATCTTAATTCAAGATGTTCGCGCTGGAATTTCTACAGGACATGGTGGTTTTGCATTTACCCCTTGGGCTCGCCAAGGTGGTGGATCTTCATCTTATTCTGGTGGGGGTAACATAAGCCCAGCTAGATTATTTTTGGATGTGAGATTAGTAGATGTATATGATGCAGATTATGTTTCTGACACAATCCCAGCCTCTATGAACCGTGGTCAGAGCGGAGACTATGAGATTGTAATGAAGAATAAAGCAACCACTTGGCAAACAGACTTCCCTTCATACGCACAAACAGATGAATGCTCTTCTCAGCAGCCAGAAGATGTTCAAGAAGGAGAAACTTGTGCCGCTGTTGTTCAAGGACATTCAACTAAAATAAAACTAAACAGTTTAAATAGCATTACTGGCATAAGGACAACACCGGAACCTGAATTGGAATATCGTCGTGAAATAGTTCGTGAATATGTTGCAGCAGATGTTTGCATTAGCTTTGATGGTTCTTTCGCAGGCCCGAGCGGTGGAGGATTAGAAGGTGGTGGTGATGAAGGAATCAAGGGTGGTTTTTTAACACCTTTAATTAAAACAGCACAGGCATTACGTCTGCCAGATGATATTGAACCAGGCGACACAGGCCCTTACTGTAATGAATGGGGGTATATGTTTGCGCTAGTTAGCCAAACTCCTACAAATATGAACATCGTAAATGAAGACGATGGATCATTCCCAATCTCGGTGCAGATTGAACCTACTGCTACTAACGGAACACATACTTTGCAGTACCAAATGGTAAATTTAGATACAAATGAACTTTTCGGTGAAATTGCTAACATTGATATCTCTATCGGCGCTGGATTAACATGTGGTGCTGATGTCATTGTCCCTGTTGGAACCGAAGCACAATATGCCATCGCGGCAACTGGAACCCCTTCTGCTCCACTTTCTGTCACTATGTCTAGCGCGCCGACCGGTCCAACAATGATTAATAACCCGCCGGTTCAGAACAATCCATTAGTTTTGAACTCAGGAAATAGTTTTACTGGCACAGCTTATGTTGCCACAACAGGATTGACAGCAGGATCATACACCTTAACTTTTACAGGTGATAACGGAAGTAGTTGTCAATCGAATTTAAATGTAATTGCACCAGACCCCCTCGTTGATATTGATTTTAATAATTTAGATGGTCCAGTAGTTCTTGGAGTAGGTGTTACCTCCGGAACTCTGAGTTGGACATCGGAAAATGTGGCTAGTTGTATAGCGTCGACTAATCCAGGAGCTAATTCCATTAATCCACAGTGGAATGATTCAACTATCATTAGCTTGCCGGATGGGTCTCTGGCAGTATCAAACATTACACCTGGAATTTTGTATACATTCACCCTGAGCTGTACTAACAGTTCAGGGGGGAGTGTGTCAGACTCGGTCCAAGTTTCAACAACCGCAGTTGTCCCACCAGTTCCTACAGCTAATATTCAATGTCAGGGATCGGTACGTGGTATAACAGAAGGTCCTTGTGGAATTGGTTACGGTGAGTCAGGAACAATTTTCTGGTCATCAACAGATGCTACCGCATGTTCCATTGATAACGGCATAGGCAGTGGTCTTCAGCCAAACAATACTAGTCCAGGAGTTTCAACAGGAAACTTGTATTCAACTACTACTTTCACAATTACATGTAGCGGACCTGGCGGAACAAGTGCACCTGACTCTGTTGTATTTGATGTTCCAACAGTTCAGCCATCATTCACACTAACATGTACCCCTGCATCAATTAGTCTTCCACAAGGAAGCACTGGTAGTTTTGATCTAGAAACAACAGGGCTTTATGGTTTCGCAGATAGAGTTGATTTCTCAAACACTGATATATCTCCAAGACCGGATACTGCACCAGGAATTACTTTTGACAACAATGGACAAGTTCCAGATGCGGTAACAACTGCATTAGTCGATACTTCAGGTGCAACCCCTGGAATTTTCACTTTAACATTTGAAGGCACTGGTGGTGGCAATACAGAAAGCTGTAGCGTAGAATTAGAAATTACTTCTATTAATCCACCTACAGTAGACATTGCTGTCACTGCATCAAATGCTAATTGTGGAACTATCGACATATCATGGAAAAACCCTGGAGGTTCTCCGGACCCAGGCTCCTTCCGTGTTTACCACAGACTTACTACTAAGGATCCATGGGTTCAAATAGGTGAAAAAGATACTACTTATGACCCTAGTGGTTCTTATGTAGTCACCCATTCAGATAGCCCTCCATTGAGTTTGGATTCGTCTAACTATTACGCAGTCACAGCTCTATTTAGCGGAGTAGAATCAGAGTATGTTATTGCAGACCCTGCTTCAATCATCCCTCAAACTTGTGCGCCAAATACAAGCCGTTCAGATAAAGATGTACTTTCTGTAGCTGGCCAAATTAATAAAACCTTTAACGCAGTAGCTTGTAGTGGTGTATCAGAAATTGCTTCTCTACCAAATAATGCTGTGTTTGCACCTGGAGATAGGGTTACTTTCCAAATTAATGTTTGTAATTCAGGAGCAGGAACACTTACTGGTGTTTCAGTCCTTGATACGTTGAAGAACCTTTCAGGTGTTACAGATATCAGTTCACCACAAGGATGTATCAATAATCAAAATTACGACGAAAAGAGCGGTACTATTAGCTTTGACCTAGCTGATATTGGCCCTGGGGATGTTTCAACTCAATCTTGTAGTATAGTATTTACTGCTACTGTGACTGCACCAGAGGCTGCTACTGGAGCTCTATACAGATTCCAAAATATTGCTAACATCACAACTAACGAATTGGCTCAGTATCAAGTTCTAACACCACCATATTTGTTTAGCTTAACTGGCGGTGTACCAGACCGTACTGAAACAGCTCCTAATTAAGAGTTAGTAAAAATAATATACAAACAAAATGAATTACGAAGACTCTGTTAAAAAAATTCTAGTAGTTATAATCATGATTGTGGCTTTTGCCATAGGAACTACTTTGGTTGTAAGTCTGTTTATGAATGATTCAGACGCACCATCAACTCAGCAGGTAGATGACAATCGCATTGTAGAAAAAAATGATGTATCCGACAGTCGGTTGCCAGATAAGTTCCCCACAAATCTACCTACAGAACCGAATGCAGTAGTGACTCAAAATTATAATGCAGTTGCGGATGATGGTAGATTCCAAGCAACAAGAACTTATGAGACTACAAAGACTTTGTCAGAGAATCTAACTATTTATAGACAGTACTTAAATAGCAATGGCTGGGATATCGAGTCTACTGTTGACCAACCGACTTACAAAAAAATTAGTGGTAAAAAAGGAATTCAAAAGCTTCAAGTTTCTATTAGTGAAAATGAAACTACTAAAGTTAAAACCGTTTCTATTTCCTTGACCGAGCTTCCTTAATTTGATATGATGCGAGTGCAATAGAGGCTCAGTTAGAAAAGGTCGAAGCCAACACTTCTATAGCAGAAAATCTAACAGAACGAACATGGAGAATGATCAAGAATTTGTTGAATACATCATCAAAGCGTTAGTAGATAACCCGGCAGATGTTCGCACAGATCGCACAGTTGATGAAATGGGTGTATTAATTACACTACACATCAATCCTGCAGACATGGGTCAAGTTATTGGCCGTATGGGTCAAACAGCAAAAGCTGTACGCACTCTTCTACGCGTAGTTGGTGCTAAGCACAAGGCTCGTGTTAACTTGAAGATTGATGAACCAGAAGGTTCTCACCGTGGCCCTCGTCGTGAATACGGCGATCGCAACAACACTCCTGCAAGCGATAACTCTCAGGAAGTACATCCTGCAGAAGCTACCGCTCCAGACATGGACGACTTCAAGCTTTAATTTATTATAAAAGATAAAAAACAAAAGATCGCTGTATTGCGGTTTTTTGTTATCATTTGTATATACTAATAAACGTAAATGCCGAAAAAGAAGATCGTAGTTTCAATAATCACTTTATTTCCTGAGTTCATCGACCAGTACGCTGGGTTCGGTATCATTGCTCGGGCAATTAAGAATAAACTTTTAAAAATGAGTGCAGTAAACCTGCGCCATTTTGCTATAGATAAACGTGGTACCGTAGATGACAGACCTTACGGCGGTGGTCTGGGAATGGTGCTTCGTCCAGATGTTGTGATTAAAGCAATCAACAAGCTTCGTGGCCGTCCTTCTGCAAAAAAAACGCGCGTGGTATTGATGACTCCACAAGGGAAACCATTTACTCAAGCAATTGCTCGAAAGCTTTCTACCTACGATCACTTGGTTTTTGTATCTGGTCGTTATGAAGGTTTTGATGAACGCGTTCGCAAGTTCGTAGACGAAGAAATTTCCATTGGCGATTACGTTCTAATGGGTGGCGAACTACCTGCATTAGTAATCACCGAAGCAGTACTTCGATTAGTGCCTGGAGTTTTAGGAAAAGATGACTCCGCTGACAAAGAAAGTTTTACAGAGTCAATGCTAGAATTCCCCCAGTACACTAAACCAGAAATTTTGGAGGTAAAAGTGAATGGTAAGGTTAAAAAAATACCTGTGCCAAAAGTTTTATTAAGCGGCCATCATCTAAACATAGAGAAGTGGCGTGCAGAAGAAGCATTGGCTAGAACAAAAAAGCGTCGCCCGGATTTACTTAAATAAATGTCACAACATAAATTTACAGTTGAAGATTTAAAAACCCGTTTAGATAAGTTTTTATCTGAACGCTTTTCAGATTTGGCTGGAGTAATAATTTCTCGCGGCAAAATTCAACGAGACATAGAAGCAGGAGCTGTGACTGTAAATGGGAAAGTAGTAGATGTATCGAAGCACGTTGTGCGCAAAGGTGATGTTGTAGAATATGAACCAATTAAAGCAGAAGAGAATGGACCTGTGAACATCCCAATTCATACTTTATATAATAATCATGGACTGCTAATTTTAGATAAGCCTGCAGGGCTCGCAGTACATCCAGGCGCAGGTTTCAAAGGGGATTCCTTGGCACAGGCGCTGTTGTATCATTTTAAAGATATTCACCTTGTAGGCGAAGAGGGTCGGAGCGGTATAGTTCATAGACTAGATAAAGACACTAGCGGGGTGATGATGGTAGCCCTAACCCCAGAGATGTATGACCACTTAAAAGATGCTTTCCTAGAGCGCAAGGTGCGAAAAGAATATTTTGCCTTAGTTAAGGGTAGAATTGATGAAAAGCACGGTAAAATTGACCTCCCTTTGGGTAAAAGTCAGAAAGATTTCCGTAAATATACTACAAATACAGCAGATATGGTCCGCGAAAAGCCATCTCTGACTGAGTACTGGGTAGAGCAGTATTATACTGCTGAAACTAAGGACGGGGTTGACTTTTATACCCAAATTAAGGTAAAATTGCATACAGGTAGGACGCATCAGATTCGCGTCCATTTTTCCGCCCTCGGCTTTCCATTAGTAGGAGATGAACTCTACGGTGGAAAGAAAGTAATGAAGCTTGGTCTGCAAAGACAATTCCTTCATTCTAAAAAGATTGAAGTGCAATTACCTGACCAACAATGGATTGAAGCAGAAGCAGAAATCCCTAAAGACTTGAAAGAAATTTTATCTAATTTAAAGAAATCTAACTAGTATGCCAACTATAAAAAATTTAAGAGCAGAACAGTTGAAAGAATGGCCAAACTTTGAAGTTGGTAATACTGTTAAAGTACATAACCGCATTAAAGAAGGTGGTAAAGAACGTATCCAGATTTTTGAAGGCGTTGTTATCGCTCGTAAAGGTGGTAAAGGTACAAACGCAACTTTCATGGTTCGTAAAATTGCTTCTGGTGTGGGCGTTGAACGTATTTACCCTCTACACTCTCCAAACATTGCTAAGATTGAAGTATCTAAAGATGATACAGTGCGCCAAGCAAAGATTTATTACATTCGTGAAAAGCGTGATAATACTCCTCGCACACGTCGCAAGATTGTCATCACTAAAAAGATGAAAGAAGCTGCAGCAAAGAAAGAAGCTGCTAAGAAAACAGCTAAGACTGAAGAAGTAGCTTAATACGAATTCCCAAACACCTCGAAAGAGGTGTTTTTGTTTGTGTCAAAGAAGAATTGACATCTCTAAATATTGGGAGCATTATATAAGCAACATCTTATTTTCGGGATGGACGTTAGAGTGGCGGAATTTATATAATTGGGAAACCAACATAGTAGGAGGATAACTGTGAGCAAAGACTTATATGATTTAGCAAGGCGCATTTATGGCGCTACAAATGTATTGTTCGTTTATGCAAGAGATCGTTTCGAGATTTCTGCTGGCGACTCGGGGATCAAATTGATGCCGTTAAAGGCAGATATTTGCTCAAATGATTTTTTTCGACAGTTAAAAGCACAGAAAGATGGAGTTTCAACGCTTTGTGTGCTGCGCGAAGATTTGTGCACCTGTTTTATGCAGGATGTTGAGAAAATATGGAACTTAGGAATTAGGAATATATTTTGTTATGATAATGTATTCCAAATGTATTGTGATGAATTCCAAATGTTTGACTTCTCGAGTTTTACTATCGAGAAAAAGAAAATTCGATATCAAGAAGGTCGATCAATTACTTTTGCCACTTCCAGAAATTCTCCAAATGTTCGTGTCGGTGCAATTAACGATATTA
>CAZSSN010000012.1:0-16724 GCA_964609785.1 uncultured Candidatus Saccharibacteria bacterium
CGGCAACACTACCAATCGGCTTTGGCTTGTTTTGCATGAATAATACACCCCCACACCACGATCTCTAAAAAGACCCCGATGTGCTTATTAATGATATTTAGTTTTCCGGATCGCTCTAAAAGTTCTAATTACGTCTACGCGAAGACGCATTATAGATAAAGTGGTCTCTAACCTTAAGTAGATTTTGCTAGGTAGAGTGGCGATCAAAAGTAGCTTATTTAAAAGAGATTTTGTTTTTCACAAATCGCAAACGCACGGATCTAAAGCATTAAAAAGTGGAAATCTGACAGTATTCGGGTGTTTCTAGAACAAAAAAGACCGCTTTTTCGCTAACGCAAAAAAGGGCATGTGATTTCGCCTTATTTTCCTATGTATTTGTGCACCTATTCATTATATCTCAGAGCAAAAAGTTGTCAAGTTTTTTTAAATAAAAACTGAGAAAATAACAAAAACCTCGAGGAATAAACCTCGAGGTTTCCAAAATATCTAATTCTTCTAGTAAATACTAGTTATTCTTTTCACAAATATTAACTACTACACCTTCATCTACGTAACCCATGGCTAGGACTTCGCCTTTTTCCTTGGTGCTAGTAGTTTCTAGGTAATCGCTCTGTGGATAGCCTTTGTGCAAACGGAACCATGGAAGCGCTCCAGAAGCATTATTGCTGTATCCATATCCTAAGATGCCTTCATTTGCATAACCGTAGTTAGTTGCATCATTAGTTGTAGAATAGTAGTGAGCTTTCACACCTGAATGGTAGCTACGATAAATTTCAGTTGTACCCGCTACTTTCTCTTTGTAAACATATCCAGCTATTCCTTCGTAGACATAATCCCCTGGACGTTCATTGGCATTAGTTGTGAAGAAGTGATCTCCATCAGCTGCTTTCCAGAAACGGTATATTGGCATCAACTTGTCTTTGTTAGATGAACAATTACTTGCGCTACCACCGCCGCCGCCTGAACCACCGCCGCCGCCAGTTGTGCTACCGCCGGTTACTTTCCAAATGAAATCTTTCTTAGCCAGATTTTTTTCACCTGTCTGAGGTCCACATTGAGCTGAGATAGACACTACATATGTTCCTGCTGCACTCGGTGTTGATGTGTAAGTAGCTCTACCAGTTCGATCATATTGTATATTATCTAACCCAGTGTTTTTAGCTCCTGACATACTTGGGGTGATTTTATCTAAGGTCCAAGTACATGTTGATGTTTCTGAGTTGATTGTTTGAAGATTGAATGAAGATACTTGTCCAACTTTTCCTTCTGTGAAGGTACCGCTAATATCAAGTGTTGCAGGCAATGGAGGTTGTCTAGTTGGTTTTACTACCCAACTAAAATCTTTAGTTGTTGCAGCCTTGACGTCTGAACCAGTTGTGGCACAAGACACACCGATTTTAACAGCGTAAGTACCAGATTCAGTTGGAGTGGCACTAAATAATGCTGAAGATTCTTGAGTAGCTGCAACATTATCTACACGAGTTACAGGTGCACCAGTGATTTTTGGATTAATATCTGTTAGTTCAAACGTACAGTTAGCACCATTTGCGTTTGTTGTTTGTAAATTAGTTGAGTATGGTTGTCCGACTAAAGATTCAGAGAAATTTCCAGCAACACCTAGTCCTACTGCTGTAGCAGGAGAAACTTTCCAAACAAATGTTTTACTTGTTGTCTGGCCATTCTTACAAGTGACCTTAACAGTAACTTCATAGTCTCCAGCTTCCTTAGGAGTGGCTGTAAACTCTGCAGTGCTAACACTACTATCATTATTCACCTTAAGTGATGCGCCAGAGATTTCAGGTTTAACTCCTACTAAAGTCCATTCACAAGGTAAAGCTGTTGAGCTACTTACTTGCAACTGTTTAGTATATAGAGCGCCAGCCTTACCTTCAGAAAAACTTCCAGAAATGGTTATTTTATCTGTTTCGTCAGAAGGCTGATCCCAAAGTCCTCCACAACCAGCGATATCTTCTCCGGTAAAGTCAGCAGGACAGTTTGCTTGCTGATACATTGGGTTCAATTGCAGCCCAAAGATAGAGATTCTTTGGCCAGTGATCATTGCAGTTCCCGCGAGAACGATAATAATCGCCATCACAAGACCGGCAACAGACAATGTTCTGTTGGAATTTATCCAAGCCAAGAATTTTCCAGGCTTTTTTGAAGGGTCCTGTTGATTGTTAGGAACCTTCGGTGCACCAGAAGATTCTGGAGGCACGACGTACTCAACTTCGTTCATTTGATTAGATATTTAATTGTTTTTTTGTTTTTATTTCGACTTAGAGCGAGATTTTTTCTCAATCTATAATCATTTTAGCATATTTTGATAAAAAAATCAAGTGGGGCGTAATTCTATTGGTTAATAACGCTCTGTAATTTGCCATATCCCCTATTTACAAGGGAAATATGTTACAATGAAGCATATGATAGCGTATTTACAAGGTAAGATTCTACAAAAAACCACACAATATATAGTGCTTTTAACAGGTGGCGATGAAGGCAAATTGGGATATAAGGTGTTCACTACCCCGGAAGTGCTGGAACTACCAATTGGCGGCCAAACTGAGCTCTATGTATACCATAAAAGCACCGATGAAGGGCAAATTCTGTTTGGAATGCCCGATTTTGATGGTCTTCAGTTCTTCGAAATGCTTATTTCCGTCACTGGAGTGGGTCCAAAAATGGCTTTAACCATCATTTCTGCAGCAAAAATAGACCTTTTACAGCAAGCCATCATGAATGCGGACACTGAAATCTTCACAAGAATGTCTGGAGTAGGTAAAAAAACCGCGGAACGCATCATTCTTGAGCTGAAAAGTAAAATTACTAGCGGTGGATTGCTCGAAGGAAGCAATGTTTCAGGTAGTGATGTCTACGATGCATTGTCTGGCTTAGGATATAACCCAAGAGAGATTCGCGAAACTTTACCTCAACTTGATGCCACAGCTGATACATCAACTCAGCTAAAACAGGCCTTGAAATTATTAAGTCGCTCATAGCTAAGTTTTCATGCGAATAATTCAACTAACAGAAGAGTACAAAGAGTCATATGAAAAATTTGTGGCCGCCCACGAAAGCGGCTCTTTTTTGCAAAGTTGGAGTTGGGGTGAGTTTCAGAGGACACAAGGAAAAACTCCAATTCGTTATGGAATTTTTTCCGACCAAAATGAAATCATCGGCACAGTTCTGTTTTTAGAAACTAAGGTTCCTAAGTTGTCTGGAAAATATCTGTACGCACCATATGGACCATTAGTTCCTGAAGAGTATTCACGGGGGTTAATTCAAAAAGTTAAAGATGACTTTGCCAGTACTTGGTTCATTCGAGTAGAACCAAAAGATGAGTTGCCTATTGATGGCAAACCAACTTTGCACATTCAACCTGGCTCTACTTTAATTACCGACCTGACTCAAACAGATGAAGAGTTGCTCACTAACATGCATCAGAAAACCAGATACAACATTAAGGTTGCTAATAAGCATGGTGTAACTATTAAATCTGAAACTGAACAAAATGACGAAGCAATTAATTTGCTAACTAAGACTAGTGAGCGTCAGAGTTATAAATCTTATTCTACTAACTACTACAATGATCTTTTAAAGTTTTTTGGATCTGCAAAAGAAAGCGATTGTGAGGTAAACTTATATCAAGCGAGTTTTAATGGCTCGCCAATTGCTTCATCGATTACTATCGACCATGGAACTACACGCACATATTTATTCGGTGGTAGTGATAACAGCAAAAGAAATTTAATGGCTCCATATGCTCTGCATTGGCAATCAATGCATGACGCAAAAAATAAAGGCTTAACTAAATATGATTGGTGGGGTACCGAAACCGCCACTGGTGCAGTACCTGGGTTCGTACAATTTAAAATGCGTTGGGGTGGTACTCAAAAGTTTTACGCCGGTTCGAGAGATATTGTTTTGAACTCTAGTTGGTACCGAGCTTATAACGCTCTCAGAAAAATAAATAGATTATTTTAATATGTTTTTAACTATAAAAAAAATTATTAGAGCTATTACCCCTAAACCGATTCTACGCCTAACACAACCCATCTATCATGGATTAGTTGCGCGCATTGCTTCTATGTATTTTGGCAGTCCCAGCAAAAAACTTTTTGTTATTGGAGTAACAGGAACTGCTGGAAAATCTACTACTGTAATGATGGCTGCTCAAATTCTAAATTACTCAGGCAAAAAAACTGGATATATTACTACCACAGGATCATTCGATGGCAGTAACACAAAAATGAATACTCACGGGATGTCTATGCCTGGTGGTTGGATGCTCCAGAAACAACTAGTAGAAATGGTTTCTAAGAAATGTGAATTTGCAATTGTTGAATGCACATCAGAAGGACTTGCTCAGAACCGTCATTTAGGTATTAAGTTTCAGACTGCTTTGTTTACGAACCTATCCCCTGCTCACATAGATAGCCATGGTAGTTTCGAAAAATACAGAGCTGCAAAAGGGCTGCTATTCAGTGCTTTGAGCAATACTGATAAAAGTTTAATTGGAGTTAATCTAGATGACCCAAATAAAAATTACTTCTTAGGATTCCCTGCTGCAATTAAGTTCGGAGTTAGCATGCGCGCCGATACTCCAAAGCCAGACAACGTCGCTTCATTTCTAGCAGAAAGCGTGCAAGTTAGCGATCATATTTCATTTAAAGTTCAAGGTGTGGAATTCAAACTACGCATGTTTGGAACCTTTAATGTAACAAACGCTTTACTGGCCGTAGCCGCTACTAAGATGTTAGGGATTTCCCTGGAATCATCTGCAGAGGCATTAGCAAACATTGGAACAGTTCCTGGACGAATGGAAACTATTAAAGCACCAAACGGTGTAACTGTTATTGTTGATTACGCACCTGAGCCAGTAGCAATGGAGTCATCACTTAAAGCAGTTAGTCTTTTACCACATAATAAAATTGTCCACGTGTTCGGTTCTACTGGTGGCCACAGAGATGTTTCAAAAAGATTTACGTTTGGAAAAATATCTGCTGAGTTTTCCGACACTATTATTATCACCAATGATGATGTTTACGATTCCGACCCAAGAGAGATCGCTTCGAATGTGCGAGAAGGAATAGATAGTTCTGAGAACAAAAAAGTTTCAGTTATAGAAACAGTTTTAAATCGCAAAGATGCCATTGCACGCGCGTTGGAAATTGCTACTCCTCAGGACATTGTACTAATTACCGGTAAAGGTTCTGAGCAATTTTTAGTTCTTCCTAACAACGAGCGAATCGCTTGGGACGACAGAACAGTAGTAAAAGAATTATTGAAAATTAGTTAGCCACATTTTATGATTTTGTTTATTGATACAAGTGAATTCAGCGCACTTACTTTCGCGATAATCAATGGTGCGACTGTTAAGATTAGCTCTTCTGAGGTTGCATTCAACGAAAACTATAAAACCAATTTGCTCCTTGAAAGGTTTTTGAAGCATCAAAAAGTTGATATGCGCGAATTGAAAAAAATAATTGTTTGTAGTGGTCCTGGTTCATTCACTGGAATAAGAGTTGGCGTTTCCCTAGCTCAGGCTCTGGGGTTTGCTTTGAACATACCAGTTATTGCAATTCCTAAATCTAAAATTCCAGAGGATGTTCGTAAACTGAATACCGTGAAAGGTGGTAAAAGTTTGGTAGTAAACTATGGGCAGAAGCCGAACATAACCAAGGCTAAGAAATAATGTTAAAATTTTAGGTATTATAAAAACGTGCTTTCCGAAGATTGCACGTTTTTCTTTAAACGAATTTGTGGCACCATTAGACTTTGTTGCTGGTCAATGAAACACCAACTATCGTTCAAAGATCTAAGCCTTGAGTCGTTTCTCCGCCCGAGCGATTATATCATCGAGTGGCTCGCGGGCAGCCGTATGCTCGTCATCGGAAAACCCGAGTAGATTAAAACTTGGCGCTCGAGTCTCTGCCAAATAAAGCCATCGAGGGACGTTCATCCCAACACCAATACTAACAAAAACGCTTAGGACATATATTGCCTGCTTCAAGGCATTATTGATAATTCGCATACCTACTATAGACCCCCCATTTAAACATTGCCTAGTACCCAATAACTAAAACACGATATCAGGATTATAAAGAAAAAGTATGGTTTTGTCAACCATGCTTTTATACTGTGAATATATAAGGAATTGCTCTTGGATTACTCTTTTAGGCGGAATTTCCACAGGGTGAAACCAAGGATAACCACGAACCAAATAGCCAAAACCCCAGCATCGGTCCAAAACAATTTTGGAATATTTTTGTTTAAGAACACTAGTCTAATGCCATCAGCTAAATAAGTAATTGGCAGCACTTCCCCAACGTACTGCAGAACTTTTGGCAGACTATCTATTGGGAAGAAAATATTTCCTAAAAAAGTTAGGGGCAAGCCAACAGCGCTAGTAATTGGAGCTGCAGCTTCGTATGTGTCGGCAAACATGGAAATCAGTAATCCTACTAACAAGAAAATGCCCGCTCCCAAGATTATCAACAATAACGCAGCGAGTACATTTACACCAATAGAAACATTAAAGAAAATTACGCCGACTAAAGTTAAGAATACAGCCTGCCCGACTGCAATTAAAATTCTACTTGCCAATACGCTGACTATCAGCTCACCTTGTTTTAGTGGTGTGACAAGGAAGCGTTTAATTACTCCTCGAGATTTTAGATCGATCATCCAATATGCTAAACCGTAAATACCGCCCTGCATAATTGTCATGGCAATAATTCCCGGCAGTACATACTGAGAATAATTAAACCCGTTACTACTTCCACCGAACACTGCTCCAATTGGAAGAACTGAAAGAGCAACGTAAATTATACTCGGCATCACGAGAGTAAAAAACAATCCAGTATAGTTTCGATAAACCAATCGCAGGTTCATCAGAAATAATTGGTAAAAACTTGATGTCATAATTTTATAATTATTCTTGGAATTCTTTGCCTGTTAAATCTAAGTACACATCTTCTAAGGTAGCAGTCTTAACAGTGAACGAACTAAAGCTAATCTTCTTTTCTGTTAAACGACGGACTATGTCGCCGATTACCTCAAGATTATTTATTTCAACAATCATCTTTGGAGTAGTGCTGTACATTTTTTCCACGCCTTCGATTCCTTCAAAAATATTTTCACTGATTTCATCGTCTGTTAGAAAAGAAACTTGAGTGGTGTGAGATAGATCTTCAATTAACTTCTTCGGGTCGTTGATCGCTAAAATTTCTCCGGAGTCCATAATTGCAACACGATTACACAAATACTCCGCTTCTTCCATGTAATGTGTAGTTAAAACAACAGTAATTCCGCGCTCGTGGATCTTGCGTACTAGTTCCCACACATCGCGGCGCGCGCGTGGATCAAGCCCGGTAGTTGGTTCATCTAAGAAAAGAACTTCTGGATCATTAACTAAGCTTGAAGCTAAAGTAAAGCGTTGTTTTTGTCCGCCAGACAAATCTTTTACTAAAGCGTTTTTCTTATCTACTAAATTAACAAAGCCGAGTAGTTCATCAACGTTCGCAGGCCTTTTATATAGTGAAGCAAAAAGTTCTAGAAGTTCGCCCAGAGACATGAGGTTCATGTATTCGCTAGATTGAAGCTGAACACCGATGCGCTTTTTAATTTCATCAGCATGAGTTTTGTTGTCTAACCCAAGCACTACAACGCTTCCTGAAGTTTGAGATTTTAATCCTTCGATAATTTCTAAAGTTGTGGTCTTGCCCGCTCCGTTTGGACCAAGGATCCCAAAGATCTCCCCTTTTTGTACAGAGAAGGATGTGCCTTTAACTGCGTCGAAGGTGGTCTGACCATCTTTACGGTCACCTCTAGGCAACTGATATGTTTTCTTTAAATTTGTAATTTCTATTACGTTTGACATAGGTGGATTATAGCAATTTTGCGGGTATAAAAAAAGAGTCGAACCGAAGTCCGACCTTTTGTAAAATACTACTGAGATCTATTTTTTTTGCCCAGCCACCTTCAGCCAACGGCTTTGATAATACGAAAAGCATAATAGCAATACCATACAAAATAGCTCCTACAACCCATCCCCTAATAGAAATAGAGTAAAGGCTATGCGCGGTAACCCCTGTCAGTATTAGCAAGATAAACATATTCGTAATGCCGACAAACATCGAGTTGTTTGCGTGTCCATCCAAAGCATTACTATACTTCGTAGCTTCACTATCATCCAACTGAAGGCAATAGCTCTCGCTGCGATGAAGAAAGTAATGACACAGTGCTGCACCATACAAAGTGCCACTCGAAACAAGTGGTGTATACCAATGCAATATCGGATTCCAGGCTGTGGCAAACATATTAATGCTAATTGCCGCCAAGCTACCGATAAGAACAATAGCATACATCAAAATATTGAACACGCATTGTTCAACGATTAATTTCCAACGGATCATGATTTTTCCTCCAAAGAAATGTATGAATATAACAACGTCTGCCCCATGCAAGACTCACTACTATATAATATCTTATTGATATAGTCAATATATTCAACTATAATGAAATTTGATAGCCAAGTAGTCACTATATATAGACACTTATGAAGTTCCAACTGAAAACTAATTACGACCCCGCTGGTGACCAACCTCAAGCAATTGCAGGTTTGTTAAAGTCGCTTGAAAAAGGTTATCGTCACCAGACGCTTTTAGGTGTGACTGGTTCTGGCAAAACTTATACGATGGCGAACATTATTAACAAAGTGCAAAAGCCGACTTTGATAATGTGTCACAACAAAACTTTGGCTGCACAATTGGCTAGCGAATTCCAACAATATTTTCCAGATAACGCAGTTCACTATTTTGTTTCTTACTACGATTACTATCAGCCGGAAGCTTATATCCCCCGCTCTGATACCTACATCGAAAAGGATACGCAAATCAACGAAGAGATTGATCGTCTTCGTAACGCCGCAACAACTTCGCTGATGTCGCGTTCTGATGTTTTAATTGTTGCATCTGTATCTTGTATTTACGGTTTGGGCAACCCTGACAACTATTTAGAATTGTCTTTGGAAATTGATAAAGGAATGAGTTTTAAACGAGATAAACTTCTTCGTCGCTTAACAGATATGCAGTACAGTCGTAATGACATGGATTTGCGCCGTGGCACATATCGCGTTCAAGGTGACACAATGGAAATTGTTCTATCTTCTGAAGATACGATTATTCGTTTAAGTTTTTTTGGTGATGAAATCGAAAACATTGAACGCTTACATATGATCTCTGGTGAAACTATAGACACCATGGAGCATATTAAAATTTTCCCAGCTCGTCACTTCGTGACTCCAGAAGATAAATTACACGTTGCACTAGATAGAATTAAGTCTGAACTTAAAGAGCGATTGGCTGAACTAAAAGGCCAAGGCAAACTTTTAGAAGCAGCTCGATTAGAGCAGCGCACTAACTTTGATTTAGAAATGCTGAACAACACAGGATTTGTTGCCGGTATTGAAAACTATTCTCGCGTAATGGAGGGTCGTGAACCTGGCAGTCCTCCATCTACTTTAATTGATTACTTTCCTGACGACTTCCTTCTATTAATAGACGAGTCTCATCAAACTATTCCACAAGTTGGCGCAATGTATGAAGGCGATAAATCACGTAAATCAACTTTGATCGATTATGGTTTCCGCTTGCCTTCTGCTTTGGACAACAGGCCTTTGAAGTTCCCAGAGTTCGAAGATAAAATCAGTCAGGTGGTTTTTGTATCTGCTACTCCTGGGCCATATGAGATTCGTAAAAGTTTAGACGAAAACTATTTAATTACTGATCCTAAGAAAAAGGTTATTTCAGCAGATATTCGCAAAGAGGTTGTTGTTGAACAAATTAATCGACCAACTGGCTTACTAGATCCTACAATTGAAATCCAACCGATTAAGCATCAGGTCGACCACTTGATGACGCAGATTGTAGAGCGAGTTGCTAAAAAACAACGCGTAATTGCAACTACCCTTACTAAGCGAATGGCGGAAGAATTAAACACCTACATTAAAGAAGCGGGTATTAAAGCTCAGTACTTGCATAGTGAAGTGGAAACTTTTGAGCGTTTAGAAATCTTGCGAGATTTACGTTTGGGAATTTATGATGTGATTATTGGAATCAACTTACTTCGCGAAGGTTTGGATTTGCCAGAAGTTTCTTTAGTAGCAATCCTTGATGCTGACAAAGAAGGTTTCCTACGTAGCGAAACTGCGTTTATGCAGATTATGGGACGAGCAGCTCGTCACTTAGAAGGTCATGTAATTATGTATGCCGACAGAATTACTGGTTCAATGGAACGCGCGATTAACGAAACGAAGCGTCGCCGTAAAGTTCAGGAAATCTACAACACCAAGCACGGTATTACCCCAGAAGGAATTATTAAAAAAATTCAGGACTCTCGCCTGGCTGGTAGTCATGAGGCTCTTCCAGGAATTGATACAGAAGATGTTGAGATTGGAAAACTTTCTCCTCAAGGAATGAAGCACTATGTTGAAGAGCTAACTGACCAGATGGAATTAGCTTCTAAGAATATGGAATTTGAACTTGCTGCAAAAATTCGTGACAAGCTGGTTGAAATTAATCAAGTTCGCAAATTGCAGAACAAAAAATAGTTTACAGCTCTCGGTTCGTTTGATACGATGAAGACGTGCCGTTATGTCCACTACTAATGTGGGCCCCGGCCCCGATTCCTTGTTAAGGAGAATTTGTTCTAAATAGAACCACCCCCATTGTTCGATTTTCGAACTCCATTCTCCTGCCCGACTATGTTTATACATCGTCGGGTTTTTCTTTTCCTTAAATATTAAGTTAAAGTTGATAGAATCTTTAACAGGACTTTATGCACTTCTTGCTACGATAGTTTCTGCTCTGCAGTTTATCATCAGATAAAGAGTAAGGCAGGAATAAAATCAAAAGGAGTGTGTTATGAAAAATTTAGCTGTTTTAGTCGCAGTGTTAGCTGTAGTTTTTAGTCTTGGTATTACGCAGGAAGTCGAAGCGCAGAATTACCATAGTGACGGTGGCTTACTTGTAGTGGAAGATGTTTTACTCTCGGGTGAAACTCACAAACAAATTGTCTTCGTTGTTTCGAAGAATATTTCTAGCGCAGCACGTGTAGAAATGCAAACACATACATCAGAAGGAGTAGTGAATCAGTTTAAAACTTTGGTATTCCCACAAGGTTTAACTCGTGGGCAGATTGTGCCAATTTGGAATGGTGACCTAAATTCCTTTGGAAGCACGCCGTGGCTAAACATTTGGGTGACTATCTCCACAGCAACAGATATTTACTACACACATGCAATGTTTCCAATTCAAAGCCGCGAACAGTACAAAGAACCGATGATCACTAGCATAGGCGAGGTTGGCGGATATGGTACTCCTTACCAAATTACAGCAAAAGGAATATTTGATACCACTATTTCAAGCCTGGTTCTAATCAACAAGGATGTTTTTGTGTCACCGAAGGCAGTAATCCAGACTGCACCTGGAACCATACAATTCACAATGCCAAGCGGTAACTTCGAGCAATTCCCTTCTGGGAAATATTTACTCACCATTTGCCAAGGAGGGCATTGCGACACCCTTCAGGGACGGCATCGATAATACAGCAAGGGGTAAAACACTACCCCTTGCTTTTTCCATTATTTATCTCTATAATACAGGAGCTTTAATCGATTTCCCTGTCTTCCGTGTCCACTTTAGATAAGGGATTCACCAAAGCGCATCGCTTTTAGAAAGCGACTAATCAATTTAAAATTTAATTTTAGAATGCCAAATACTAAATCAGCAGCTCGTGCGATGCGTAATTCACGCCGTCGTAATGTGATTAATACCCGTACAAAGTCTAAGTTCAAGACTGCAGTAAAAGAAACTCGCACTATTATTGCATCAGGTGATGCAAAAGAAGCCGCAGAAAGCTTGAAGAAAGCTATGTCTGCACTAGATAAAGCAGTGAAGAAAGATGTTCTGCACAAGAACACTGCTTCCCGCAAGAAATCTCGCTTAGCGAAAGCTTTAGCAAAGATTGAGAAGAAATAGTTCAGTTATTTAAAAACTCCCGAAAGGGAGTTTTTTGATTGAAACTTTATTTTCAATTTAAGTTAATTTGATAGGTGTTATGCGAAACTAATTATACGTGGGCCGGGACACGGTTGTCACAAAGGAATCGTCACTCTTTCGTCGGGAGTTCAACTCTCCTCCGGTCCACCACCTTGAAAAAGGTTCTTATGCATGGTAAGATATGCATGACGATTCTTATGTGAAGCCAACCGTGGCTCGAATATAAAGCCGCCCTATTGGGCGGCTTTTGTTTTAAATCTTTTTCATCTCTCCCCAATTGTCGCCGACCTTGGCTTCGGCAATTACTGGCACTGTTAGTTTGTAGGCATCTTCCATTAGAGGTTTAATTTTTTTAACCCATTTGTCGACGACATCTTCACGGACTTCAAAAACAAGTTCATCGTGCACTTGCATTAACATTTTTATTTCCTCATCTTTACCAGAAACTTCTTTGTGAATATTTAGCATGGCAATTTTCAAGATATCAGCCTGCAAACCCTGAATAGGAAAATTAATCGCTGCGCGTTCTGCAGCGGCTCGAATGAAGAATTGGCTTGATCTTATTTCAGGGAATTTGCGAATACGTCCAAGCTCGTGACGAACAAATCCATTTTCATTCACCTCAGCCTTAATATTCTCTAAATACATTTGCACGCCAGAATATTCTTCAAAGTATTTATCAATAAATTCTTTTGCATCTGTTCGAGAAACAGCACCGATTCTACTAGCTAAACCAAAGCTAGATAGGCCATATAGAACCCCAAAGTTAATAGTCTTGGCATCGCGGCGCATGTCATCTGTAACTTCACCTGGCAGGACATCAAAAATTGCAGCTGCTGTGTTTGTGTGAATATCTTCTTTCTTGTTGAACACGTCCATCATGTTTTCATCTTGTGCTAGATGAGCAACAATGCGGAGTTCCATTTGAGAATAGTCGATCGCTAATAACTTGTAACCTTTTTCAGCGATGAACGCTTTGCGAATTTCGGAACCAATGCCGTGGCCTCGAACAGGGATATTCTGCAAGTTAGGATCTGTGGAAGACAAGCGCCCAGTCGCCGCCACTGTTTGGTTATAACTAGTGTGAACACGTCCAGTACGAACATTTACCAAAGCTGGGAGAGCCATTAAGTATGTTGAAAGTAATTTAGAAATTTCTCGATAGGAAAGAATCTTCTCAATTATTTCATGCTCTCCCACCAATGTTTCTAGAACACCAGCAGCGGTGGACAGTCCGGTCTTATTTCTTTTACCTGAAGTTAAATTTAATTTAGTAAATAGAATTTCTTGTAGTTGTTTTGGCGAACCAATATTAAACTCTTCACCAGCAAGTTTATAGATGTCTTTTTCTAACTGCGCAATTTCTTTTTCTGCTTGGTCCGCTAATTTTTCCAGAAGCCCAACATCTAACTTCACTCCAAACCTTTCCATGCAAGCCAAAACTTCTACGAGCGGCATTTCAATATCATGGAAAATTTTCTCTAAGCCTTCTTCCTTCAAACGGGGTTCAAAAATTTCTTTTAAGCGCAAAGTCATGTCTGCATCTTCTGATGCATACCAGCTTACTTTTTCAATGTCTACTTCTGCCATAGAAATCTGATTGCGACCCTTGCCGATTAACTCCTCTATAGATTGCATTTGGTAACCCAGCTCATTGAATATTAAATTGTCTACACCATGTTGACGCACGCCAGCATTCAACACGTAAGAAGCAATCATTGTGTCGAAAGAAAGTGGGTTCATTTTTATCCCAGCGTTTTCAAAAGTTAGGAAGTCGTATTTCATGTTGTGACCAATCTTGGCCACAGCATTACTCTCTATTAAATTGCGTAGCTCCTTGCTATTGTCCAATACTGGGTGTGTAATATAGTAACCTTCGCCAGTTTTGAAACTAATTGAAATTCCAATTACATTCGCATCGATTGGATACAGCTGATCTGTTTCTGTATCTATAGCGAACTCTTTTTGTTTCCCTAGCTTTTTCAATAACCCTTCAAGTTTTTCTTGTGTATCTATAAGAGTGTATGTTTGTTTGCCAACATCCCCAACTGTTTCACCGTCGTTCGTACCTGTGAATTTTCCATCATCAATTGTATCTACCCGTTCAGGTTTTACATCTGCATCACCTGCAGCACCTATGTATCCTTTAGGTAATTTATCAATTAAAGTTTTGAACTCTAGAACTTGGAACAACTTCATGACTTTGTTTAAATCTGCGCGCTTAAACTCATACACAGGAATGTCTATTTCTAGCGGAACATCGCAAACAATTTTTGAAAGTGCATAACTCTGTTCTGCGTCCGCTTTGCCTTCAGTAAGAAGCTTGATAACACGCGGTTTTATTTTATCGCCAGCCTTACCTTCTTCAATGGCTTTATACAAATCTACCAAACTGCCAAAGTTCTGAATTAACTCGCCTGCAGTTTTTTCTCCAATCCCTTTTACGCCTTTAATGTTATCCGATGGATCACCGCGCAATGCCTTGTAGTCTATCATCTGAAGTGGTGCTAAACCGTAACGTTCTTTTACCGCAGCGACGTCATACACAGCTGTGTCATTAATCCCTTTGCGCAAAGTATAAATTTTTACACATTCGTTTACAAGCTGTAGTGAATCTAAGTCGCCAGTAGCGATCATGACTTCGCAATCGCCGTCTTTATGTTTTGCGCAAATATGAGTTGCGAGTGTACCTAGCACGTCATCAGCTTCAAAACCTGAAATTTCAAAAATAGGAATATTCAAAGCACGTACCACTTCTTTAATTCGTGGGAATTGCATGTACAATTCATCATCACCTTTCACACGAGTACCTTTATATTCGGCGTACATTTCATCACGGAAAGTAGGCCCGGCTAAGTCGAAGCTACAAGCAATATGGGTCGGCTTTAACTCTTTAATAGCCCTCAACAAAATCATAACGAAACCATAAACAGCGTTAGTATGTTCGCCATCTTTGTTAGTAAGAGCAGGAATTGCATGATAACCGCGGTGAACCAGCGCATTACCATCTATTAACATATATCGATTTGGGGCAGTTTTTTTAGGCATAAAATGTTATTTCTCTATTCATTGTAGCGGTTTTGGGGCATAAAAAAAAGCCGCGCGAATCCCTAAAGATTCGCGCGGACAAACTAACTCCTTTTAACTTTTCTCGGATTAAGGCTTGGCGCCTTCTTCCGAAATATTGTTTTGAGTCCGATCAAGCAACCTGACTCCCATTCCATTATCGGAATAACCGCCAGCGGAAACGACTGTCATTTTATAGTCTCCTGGCGGAAGATAAACATCCTTCAAATTAGAAAAATCCAATTCGATGAATCCATTCCGCATTCTTACGGACTCTGCCGGGACACTCCAAGTGTAACTGTCCGGCAGCTGCAAAAGCACACCGGCGATACTGCCGAAGTTTCCGAAGATATAAAATCTCGGTAGACTTCCTGAGTATCCCGCGGATGCTCTTGTTATCATCTGTCTGGGAACTGTTCCAACGATCCCGAAGTTTCGCTTGGCAGTATATTGCCTCACTACATTCCCTGTGACCGAAACAATCTTATAACCCAACACGCCGCCGGGTTCCGAATAATTCGGTTTCTTTCCATTGTCCAGGTTGTAATACAAATACCCGGCCGGCACTTCTTCTTCCGAATACCAAGCACTAAGAATATGCTCTTCGCCGTTCGGTGCGATCTGAACTCCGTAATACAAAGTGCCAGCAGGTAAAGTGTTTACCGAGAAAGCGTTAGCGGTAATTCCGCTATTGTATACATCGCCCGTAATTTGAATCGCAAAAACCGGGGGCTGACCGGTCATGTCGGACGGGTTATCAAAGTTCGCAACAGGCGAACTTGCGACCAATTCCATAGCTCGGGTCTTTTCGGCAGCTGTTGCCAACCTGATATTGGCTGTCTTCCCGGCGACCAGAGGCGGATTGACGCGGACCTGAGCACCAACACTCGAAGAAGTGGCGATTAACGCCACAAACAAAAAAGCGAAAAAAGTTAAAGTTTTCATTGATTCTCCTAATAGTTTAAGTCTGTGTTTGTTTTTCCCTAGTCCAGAACTACATAAATTTGCAGAACTTCCAGAGTTTTCACCACGAGATTGTACCATATTTATATGATTTTGTCAATGCTAAAAGCTTAATATTGAAACTAAAAAACCGCATATAACAGCGGTTTTTTGTATATATATATTAACAAATAGCTCTATCCAACTACTCTAAACACTTCTTCTACATCTGTAATCTTATTCAAGGCCTTAATCAAACCATCTTGGGCCATGCTAATTGTGCCATTAGCGTGAGCAAGTTTTTTGATATCAATAACGGAAGACTCTTTCAAGATCAGCTCTCGCATTTCATCATTTACTTCTACTACTTCGTAAACGCCCATGCGTCCTTTATATCCCATTCCCCCGCATTCAGAACACCCATCAGAATGATAGAACACTAACTTCCCGTCTGCACTTCTTGGGATTTCTACTCCTGCGCTTTCAGGGATATCGGCAATTAACTTTTCAACTTTTTCTTGTAGTTTAGCTGGTAGCTCTGCTGGCTTCATACAAGATTGGCAAATTCGGCGAACAAGTCGTTGCGCTAAGATTGCATTCAATGCTGGAGCAATAGTGAACGCCTTCACACCCATTGTTATTAATCGAGGACCGGCG
>CAZSSN010000013.1:0-15695 GCA_964609785.1 uncultured Candidatus Saccharibacteria bacterium
ACCTCAAGATAATACTGAGTTTAAAAAATTTCTTACAGATGACACAGTAATCTACTTAAAGAGGGTTAACGAAGCCCTTAAAGGAATTGTTGGCTCCCCATTAGCGTATTTTAGCGTGCGCATTCCTGAGTTAAAAGAACAGCAAGAGTTTATAGAAGCGGCTCCTCCAACTACACCCGAAGAAGATTTAACTATTGAAGATGTGCCAGATGAATCATTGCCTGAGACTGAAATAGATCAACCTTTGCCCGATGTTGCAGAACAAGAGTCTCCGACATCAAACATAGAAGTTAGTTTACCAATCAACGCTGATGAGTTGAATATTGTTTTGCAAAAAGGAGCTAATCAAAGACGAACTTTCAATGTAATTGTAGATACAAAAGAAAACCCGGAACAGTTGGTGCAGCGTTTAAATTTGCTGTTATCTCAAACTGCTCCGGATCGGTATAATAATTTATTTTATATTGACTTGCGAATACAAACTCGAGCGTTTGTATGTCTAACTAGTTCACCTTGTATTCGGTAACAATAATCCAGGTTCCAACGTAAGGTCTAACATCAGCAAAACCTTTCTCATCAATTTGAATCCAATTACTAGGAACTTCTGGCTTGGATCCACCAAAGCCATTTGTCCAAAGAAGCCAAACTGTGTCTCCTTGTTTGGTGACATCAGAGAAATTTAGAACTAAGTCTTCATCAGTTAAGATTGCTGTGCCTGCAAAGTGAGGCAAGTCTTTAACGTAATTATTATTTGTATATAGAAGTGGCTTAACAGAGGTGCGGTTATAGTATTTGTAGTTGAAGAACTCAAAACTGCTACCAATGTATAGTTTATGCTGGGGTTCTACGTTTGCTGTTAAGAACTCAGAAGCCTTAGCCATACCGGGTTTAGTCTGAACTTGTAACTCATCCCAATAATTCCAAATTGAGAAAATATTAGCTAGTAGTAGAATCGCCAATAGTAACTTGCCAATTTGGCGAATTTTAATTTTTCTTAAAAATAGAGCGACAATAATTAAGTAGAAGGAAGAACAGAAAATGAAATAGCGCACTAAGTAAACTGAGCTTGAATCACCTTGGATTTTAGCAATGATTGCAAAAAGGATAGCCCCCGCGAATGGTGCTAAAAATCCGGCTATTATGAGCCATTTTTCAGTCTCTTGGTACTTCCAGATAACTCTGATGATTGCGTAAATAGTGAATAATGCAACTAATACAAACATCCACTGAGCAGGGTTAGGAAGACGTAGTAACAGGTCCCAAAGAGTGCTTGGGATACTCCATCTATCCATTGGCGGAATCCAGTAACCTGCGCCTACTTGGTTAAACTGGAAAATAAATACTTTTAGCCATGGTAAGAATGAAACTAAAATCAGGATCCCAGAAAGAATTACCCAACCATATTTTTTAAACTCTGTGCGGAAGTGAATTATGCAATACAAAATTGCATAAGCACCCAAAGCTGCCACCATGAACAATAGGTAGTAGTGAGTGTAAATTAGAATCGCACTACAAATTACAAATAGCGCGTAGTACAGGATAAATCGCTTCTTAAGCTCAGCACGCAAGACTTCATTAGCGACTGTTGCGTAGTGAAGTGTTTGAGTACGTAGGGCAGCGCTTAATGCAAATGCTGCAGCAATAGCAAAGAAGGCTCCCATTGTGTACATACGCGCTTCAGTGACGTACTGCACTTGAAAAGGATTAACAGCTATTAACGCCGCTGCCATTAGTGCAGTAGCTCTATTCTGGAAAACATATTTAACAAAATAGTATGTAACTACAATTGCACCGACTCCAAATAGCACAGACATCCCGCGCAGTGAAAACAAAGAGTGGCCAAAAACATACGACCAAATTCTCAAGAAGACGTAGTACAACGGTGGATGAACATCTAGGCCGATGCGCGTTATCATCTCGCTCCATGAGTATTTAATTAGCAAAGCGGAGAAAGCTTCGTCATGCCAAAGTGAAATCGAAGTTAGGTGCCATAATCGAAATAGCAATCCGGCGATAGTTATTCCTACTAGCGCAAGATTACTTGATATATGTAGTTTTATTTTCTGGAACATCTTATTCTTCTATGACATAAACTGCCATGATTGTTTGGTTAAATTTATTTCTTTGCTCAAAGCTTAAGCGTGCTTCTGGGTGATATTGTTTAAACTTGTCTATATCAAATACACTGGTTTGTGTGAAGATGATTCTATCTCCAGGTTTTAATCCTTGCAGTTTCCAAGAATCTTCAGGATCTACTTGGGTGTAAGGATTGTTTCTTGGGTCCTCTGGGTTTCTTGCATCATATGTAGTGAAGTACTCGACTGTTAGGAGAGAGAACTTGTCTAGAACTAAGTATGTATTTGATTTATCACCTTTTTCTTTAAGGTATTCGCTAACAGGAGTTAGATCAGAACGGAACGCGAAGAAGTTTTCTGGACTTTCTGAAGCATAAACAAAGTAAACAATGTAGCTTTGTAGAATTAATGCAACAATAAACGCCACAGTTTTTAATCCAAATGAGAAGTTTAGGATTCTCTGCTGGGTTTCAGACAAAGTTGGCCAGTATTTATTTACCACTTTAGACGCTGCGATCATCACCCAAGCTAAACCAACAACAGTAATAATGAATACAACAGGGATTGTACCTATGGCACGAAGTCCATGGGGAATTCCTTCAGCAGTAGTGACTACTGGGATAAGCATGGCCCAGAACCAGCCAGCAAGTAAAAAGTACTTCCAATCCAATTTGTTTTTAATAGGAGTGAAGATATATCTTGCAGCGAAATAGGTTACTCCTACTAATCCAACTGCAAAGAAAGGGGATATTATTAGAGAGACAAATGGCTCTCCTGAAACATTGTGACGCCAGTTTAGGTCGCCATCCCAGAAGTAGGCTCTAATGCTAGTTAAAGTTACTTCTATGAATGTGCCTATTAGGTTACCGTTGTTTAGGTCTGGGTTAAAGATTGAAACTTGGCCACTTCTTCCAATGAATGTTCCTGGGTGAGTGTAGAAATAGTAGATTAATGGGCTAATGAAAGCTGTGAAAGATAGTCCTGCTAAAAGAGTTGGTCCAAAAAACTTTTTAATGTTTTGGAAGCGTGGAGTTTGCCAAATATCTACTAAGATTGGCCAAAGCACTGCCACTATAACAAGTGGGACCATTATCCGATATGCAATGTAGGAGTAGAATCCTAAAGCGAATAACGCACCACTAACCGCTGCCCACAGATATCTTTTGCCGCGGGTCGTTGCCGATATAGCAAGGATTAAGAAGTAGAAGGTAAATGCCGTGAAGAGAGGAATGAGGTTGGCTCTGAAAGCTGTGCGTGAAAGTACGGTGTGCCAACTAGATACTGCCATAAAGAATGCTGCCCATAGACCCATATTTGTCGGACTCATCATTTTTAGCCCACTGTTTGGATCGTCACTCTCTTTTCTGCGGAAGACTTGGAAAAGTTTTCTTGTAACTAAATAACATCCTAGTACCGATAAAACACCAACTAATGCAGAAACAATGTGGTGTTGCCATGGACCTCGGCCAAACAGCTCCACACTTGGCCAAAGCATATAGAAGAACAGTGCTTCGCGACCGTTATTTCCTTCGTAGAAGGGCTGTAAGTCGCCGCGCATCATTGAATTTACATCAATGCCGTTAGCCGCTTCGTCGGGGAAAAGTCCACCCGGCATTGCTGTAATTTGATAGAATCTAAAACCGATTGCCAGCAACATTATGCCGGCTAGTAGCCATTTTTGTTTTGGTGTCATTTTTGTTATAATTGGTTTCTAACCGCTTTTAATTATGCAATACGAAAGCCTAACTAAAAAGACTTGGATAGTTGCACTTGTTCTCTTTATTATAACACTTGTAGCTGTCTATTTCAAAATGCGCGGCGCTCCAGATAGCGTTGCTTTGCGTTATAATGTTATTGTTGGGGTTAACGAAATTGGCAACAAATATGAATTGTTAAAAATCCCTTTAACTGGACTTTTAATTGGCGGAGTTAACTTTGCCTTAACTAGATTGCAAAAGTTTGATCGAAACCTTCTCCCTTTCCTGGCCGCATTGGTCTCTGTTCTAATAAATGTTTTTTTGTTTATCGCTGTTCTATTTCTCTTCAGGGTAAACTAAATCCTTAATACTAACTATGTTCCGCAAACGCACTAAGACAGAAAGATTTTGGGAAATATTACCGGGCTTATCAATTTGGTCGGTTTTTTTAGGTGCCATAATTTTATCTTTTACTAAGCCGGTATGGGCAGCAGTGTTCATCATTTGTTTCGATTTGTATTGGCTGTTGAAAGCCATGAATACATCTCTACACTTAATTTCTAGTTATAGAAGGTTTAGAGCCTATGTAAAAATGGACTGGTTATTACTTGTGGAAATGTTGCACGATCGCGATAAGCTTTTTGATCACTATAAACACGCAGCTGCGCATTCGAAAAATTCTATTGAGCGCAAGTTCTATTCAACAGAAAAACAAAGAATTGAATCTTTGGTAGATAATAATGTTTTAGATAAACCATACACCGATTTCTACCATGTGATCGTAATTCCTTTTGTTGATGAATCTGAAGAGGTTTTAACTTCCACAGTGAACGCTTTAACAAACTCGCAGTATCCTCATGACAGGATGATTTTACTCTTGGCTTCCGAAGAAAGAGTAGGCGAGCCAGCCCAAGTTGTTGCCAGAAATATGCTTGCGAAGTTTGAGAGCAAGTTCCATAAAATGCTAGTCACTGTTCACCCAGATGGACTGCCAGGTGAGATCAAAGGTAAAAGTGCGAATGCTAGTTATGCTGTTGCATCAATTTTGCCAGAGCTAGAAAGTATGGGGATTGCTGAAGAACAAGTGTTAATTTCTAACTTAGATAGCGACACCATTGTACATCCACAGTATTTTGCTCGAGTAATGTATGCGTTTTTAACTGCGGAAAAGCCATACCGACATAGTTATCAGCCTATTGCTGTCTATAATAACAATATTTGGGATAGCCCCGCATTCATTCGAGTAGTTTCTGTATCGAACTCTTTCTGGCAGTTCACAGAGAGTTCTCGTCCAGACCGTCTTCGCACTTTTGCTTCGCATACCATGACTTTAAAAGCGCTTCGTGAAGTTGGTTTTTGGAAGAAAGATATTATTAACGAAGATGGTTATATTTTCTGGCAGTGCTATTTGCATTACAAAGGTGATTACGAAGTTGTTCCGTTGTTCATTCCAGTATCTTTAGATACTTGTTTGGCAGATACTTTTTGGCAGACTTTGAAAAACCAATATAAGCAGAAGAAGCGTTGGGCTTATAATGTAGAGTACTATCCAACTTTAGTTCCTGCACTGCTTAAGAGTAAGGCACCGTTTTGGGATAGAATGTATAAGTTGTGGCAGTATGTAGAAGGGGACTTTAACTGGGCTGCAGCGAGTGTGTTAATTACTTTACTTGGTTGGCTTCCTTTGTTTATTGGTGGACCTGAATTCAAAGAAACAGTTATCGCTTACAACTTGCCTCATGCAACTCGCACCTTGATGACTATTGCCACGGGTTTCTTAATTTTCAGTGTGTACATCAATTTAATTTTACTTCCACCTCGTCCCAAGAAATACAGTGTTTGGCGTAGCGTTATGATGTATTTGCAATGGGTGTTGGTGCCGATTACTTCATTAGTATTCGGTAGTTTGCCTGCTATTGAAGCGCAAACCCGATTAATGTTCGGTTGGTACCTAGAATTCTTCGTGACCCCTAAGTCTCGTAAAGGTGCTGTGACCGCTATGGATATGGACGAAATGCAGGGATCAAAAAGAGTGCAAGATCATTCCACGAACAAGATATAAAATAAAAAAATGACTTACGTATTATATACACTCTTAGCTGTCGCGCTATCTTTACTGCTAACTCCTTTGATAAGAAAGTTTGCGTTTCGAGTTGGTGCAGTTGATGTACCACGCCCGCCGCGTAATTTACACTCAAAGACTGTTGCTAAACTTGGTGGACTAGCTGTGTTCTTGGCTTTTGCTATTACGACTTTATTTTACGTAGGTACAAGTAATCATTTCGATCCAAACATTATTCCCCTAAAGTTTATTTTGGCTTTGTTAGGTGGGGGAGCTGTGTTAATGCTTGGTGGTTTCTTGGATGATAAATACGAACTACCACCTTACTTGCTTTGGATTTTCCCTGCCCTCGCTGCTTTGATTGTAGTTTTTTCTGGCATAGGAGTAGGGATAACATTTTTAAGTAATCCATTTGGAGGCACAATTAGTTTGGCTTTTAAAGTGATAGGCATTCCTGCTTCGGGAATTTTTATCTTCCTTTGGCTAAACGGAATGATGTTCACTACAAAATTCTTAGACGGTCTCGATGGGTTGGTTGCGGGAATTGGAGTAATAGCCGGACTGACTTTATTCGCACTTTCACTTGGTGAAACTGTTAGCCAACCTATTACCGCTAGCTTGGCCATAATTTTGGCAGGGAGCTTAATTGGATATTTAGCATATTCGTTCCATCCTGCATCAATTTTCTTTGGAGAAGGCGGCAGTACTTTTGTTGGGTTTGTTTTAGGGACTCTGTCTGTAATTCTCGGTGGGAAAATTGCTACTGCGTTGTTGGTAATGGGAATTCCTATTCTAGATGTAGCTTGGGTGATTGCCCAGAGACTGCTTTCTGGGAAGAGTCCTTTCCGAGGAGATCGGCTACATATCCATTTCAAACTTCTAGATTTAGGCTTTACTCAAAAGCAAACCGCTTTAATTCTGTACGGATTGTCAGCGGTGTTTGGGTTTACCGCAGTGTTCTTGCAGAGCATGGGCAAGTTAGTGGCTTTAGGAATTCTGTTTGGCATGATGGTGTTAATTATTTCTATTGTCTTAAGGCAATTTAGGAAAAAACAGATTTCTAATTAGTTTCAGGCTAGCTTTGGTTAGCTTCAATATTCGGAAAATAAACAGCGCATTGACTGAAGCGCTGTTTTATGTTAAATTTATTTGGTCGTTTTATTTGAAACGATAAATATTTTGAAGGAGAGATAACATTGCAAGAAAGTAGTGCCGTAAGTGCCGCGACTGTAGAGGTCTATGTTGAGCCAGTAAGTGAAGCAGATTTAGTTTCACTTGCCGAGATATTGGTGATCTACATATTGGATCACGACCCCGATGAAATTATCAAGCTGCTTGGTAAAGAAACCCAAGACAATATGATTCGGTTAGTAAACACCCCAATAGATGATGGGAAAACTCCATTGGAGCATGCCCAGCTTATGTATAAGGAGTTTATCAGGGGAATTCATTTCCAAGCAAAGGATTTTAACGTTAAAAACACCAAGGCTTCATTAGTCTTGGAGTTGGTAAACTTCGCATCGCGTGGGTTAGCCCCAGTCGATGTTTTGCCGCCCGCCCAATCCCACTAAGCCCTACCTTTTTTACAAAAAAGACCAAGTCACCCGACTCGGCCTTTTTTTATTGACAAAATCGCTAGGTTTAGGTAGAATACCTAAGAACTATCAGAGAACTGGTAGAATATTAACTTAATTTAAGAACGAAATTTTATGTCATTAGCAGTTATTGCCACCGGCGGAAAACAGTATTTGGTTGCCAAAGGTGAAAAAATTCAGGTAGAAAAGCTCGAAGGAGCTGCTGGCGATAAGGTTACTTTTGACCAGGTTCTAGCTACTATCTCAGATTCTGAGTACAAACTAGGTAAGCCATTACTTTCTGGCGCTACTGTAGAAGGTACTATCCTAAAGCAAGGCCGTGGTAAGAAGATTGAAGTTTTGAAATACAAACCTAAATCTAAGTACCGTAAGAAAATTGGTCACCGCCAAGCTTACACTGAAATCGAAATTACAAAGATTTAATCATAGCAAATAAAAAACTGCCGGTTGGCAGTTTTTTTTGTTGCACATTTTTGTTGAGAATTTATTCTGATTTACTAGCTCGGTTGTAAGCCCATTGGTTGGCAGCATAGTAGCTCTCGAAAGTTCCGGCATCAATCCAATCACCTTCCATTATTTCTACATTCAATTCTTTTCTTTCTAGGTACCAATTATTTAAATCGGTAATTTCTAATTCGCCTCGGTCTGATGGCTTCAAACTTTTAGCTGCTTCAACAACTCGGTTGTCGTATATGTAAATCCCTGTAACAGCATAGTTGGATACGAACTCTTTTGGCTTTTCAATTATGGTCTCAGCTTCCATCTTGTCATTGAATTTTACAACTCCGAACCGTTCTGGGTCTGGCACTTCTTTTGCAAAAACTGTTGCACCGGATTTGAAGTTGGTAATTGCATTATTTAGATCTGCCTCAAATAGATTGTCGCCAAGAATCAAGGTTACGTTGTCGCCATCATCTAGGAAGTTTTCACCTAGTATGAAAGCTTGAGCAAGTCCATCTGGTGAATCTTGAATCTCGTATGTAAAACGCACACCTGGACCAAAGTCTTTTCCAGATCCAAGAACTTTCATGTAATCACCACAATGGTCTGGCGCAACAATGATTAAGATTTCTTTAATTCCCGCAGCTAACAATTTTTCCAACGGGTAGTAAATCATTGGTTTGTTGTAAATTGGAAGAAGCTGCTTCGATGTGACTTTAGTTAGTGGGCGAAGGCGAGTACCTGCACCACCTGATAGAATTATACCTTTCATAAATTTAGAGTTAGGTGTTTAAAAAATATTTAATCATTTCAATTAGGCCAAAAATGAATCCAAGAACTATCGATGTTAGCATTAAAATACTAAGCTTTTTCATTGCAGGCGGGGTGTCCGCAACCACAAAGCTTTCATTTGGATTTACTTCTGGCAGTATCTTTTTAGCTTCGATAACATCTTCTTCTGCCACTCTGACTTCCCAAACATCAAATGGTAGTGAAGCGCCGCCATAATATGATCTTAAGAATTGCTGGTTAGCTGGCAAAGCTTTCACGGCTTTTATCCCGTTGACTTTGAGCATCTCTATATACATTAACGCCTCAGCTTCACCTTGGGCATCGATAACATTAACTAGCTTCATTGATTAAGGTAGTCCTTAAGAGCCTCTTGCCAAGGGCGCATTGGAGGAGCTTTTGTGTTTAATAGTATACCATATTGAGGTCTTGGGGCATTATGGCCTGATGTTTGGAAATTAGCCATTACATTCTTCCGAAGTTCAATGTTAATCTGCCGAATTTCCAGAATATCTTTAGCCCAAGTGTACCAAGTAGCTTCGCCAGAGTTGGTGCCATGATATATTCCAAAGGGGAGATTGCCATCAACAAGTGAAAGTGAAAATTGAGCTAAATCTTTAGTCCAAGTAGGCTGCCCATACTGATCATTAACTCCTTCTAGGAAATCCTTTTCTTCAGCTAACTGTAAAATTCGGGTGATGTAATTTACTTTAGAGCTTTCGCCATCGCCTTGTTCGCCATATAGCCATGCAGTTCTAATTACGTAAGCTTTAGAACAATTCTCCAAAGCCGCATTCTCACCTCTTAATTTAGATTTGCCGTATTCACTTTGCGGGTCCGTTGGGCTATCTTCAGTATAGCCAGCTTGGTTGTCTCCTTTGAAAACATAATTAGTACTGTAGTGAATTAATGTTGCTCCAATGCTTTCAGCGGCCTTTGCAATGTACCCAACCGCTTCGCCATTAATCAAATTAGCCACATTTGGTTCTTGCTCAGCTTTGTCCACGGCATTGTAAGCTGCACAGTTAATAACTACTTCCGGTTTAAGTTCTGCAATTTTTTGCATCACTAATTCTTGAGATGTGATGTCCAGTTGATTTTTATCTAAATAAACACCTTCATCGCCGAGCATTTTACGAAACTCATTACCTAAAGTGCCTTTACTGCCAATTACTAAATATTTTGCCATAGGAGTTAATTAAATTTTTCTGGAAACACTTCTGAAAGTTTTGGATTGGCGTTATCTTTCTCTGAAACTAAAGGAGTGGTTGATTTCCAATCAATACTTAAGTCGGAGTCGTTCCATAATAAATCTTGTTCTTTCCCCGGCGCCCAATAGTCGCTCGCTAAGTAAGTATAGTCAGCGGATTCACTAAGCACTAAAAATGCATTACCACATCCTGCTGGAATGAATACGCTGCAGAAATTGTTTTCACCTAATTCAACAGAAACATGTTTTCCGAAAGTAGGGGAACTGGGGCGCGAATCTACCACAACTTGCTGTACTAATCCGTTAGCGCAGGTAACTAGTTTGTGCCAAGGGGCAATATGAATTCCGCGTAATGTATTTTTGGGCGAACGAGAATGATTGCTTTGAAGAAAATCAATTGCGAAGCCTGTACGGGCTTCTAAATCTGATTTACGAAAAACTTCTCTGAAGAATCCGCGGTCATCTCCAAATACAGGGCGGTTGATTATAAATACACCTTCTAGTTCCGTTTGCTCAATGAAGTCGGCCCCATCTCCATAAACAGTCGCCGCTTTTTGGTAGTAGTTTTTATCCATTTGATTATTGATTCTGTTCAATTACTCAATCACGCTTTCACCTTTTGTGCTGTAAAATTGCTCTGCTTCTTCTGCCTGATTTTTCCACCATTGAGTATTTGCTTTGTACCAATCAACGGTAGTGCTTAGCCAAGTATTAAAGTCGGCTTGAGGTTCCCATCCTAACTCGCGGTTAATTTTTTGCCAGTCCACAGCATATTTTACATCGTGGCCCGGCCTGTCTGTAACCATCTCTAGACGAGATGTTGGTAAGTCCATATGTTTTAAAATTAGCTCTGCTACTTCAGTGTTGCTAACTTCAGTTGTCATGCCGCCAATGCAGTAAGTCTCACCAATTTTCCCTTTAAGTAAGATTGCTTCGATCGCGCGGCAATGGTCTTCTACGAATAACCAATCACGGATTTGATTACCAGGTGTATATAGACGAATGTTTTGATTGTTTAGCAATCTAATAATAGAGCGGGGAATAAACTTTTCAGCGTATTGGTACGGCCCGAAGTTATTACTACAATTGCTAATTGTAAAAGGTAGGCCGTAAGTTTCTCCGTACGCACGTACTAAGTGGTCTGAACCAGCTTTGCTTGCAGCGTATGGACTATTCGGATTGTAAGGAGTTTCTTCGTTAAACTTATGTGAAGCCTCTAATGGAATTGAACCAAATACTTCATCAGTAGAAACATGATGGAATCTTGTAACTTTGAATTCCCGTGCAGCTTCTAATAACACGTGTGTTCCTAATACGTTAGATTGAGTAAATATGTAAGGATTGTTGATACTTCGATCCACATGGCTTTCTGCAGCAAAATGAACAACGCAATCTACGCCATTCATGGCTGGTCTGACATCTTCAGGGTTAGCAATATCTCCCTGGATAAAAGTAAATTCACCTTCTAGATCCTTTAGGCTTTCTAAATTTCCAGCATAGGTTAGTTTATCCAAAACCACGATTTCATCATCGGGGTGATTTTTTTTCCAAAAATGAACGAAATTTGCTCCAATAAATCCGGCTCCGCCGGTAATAAGTAGTTTCATAGTTTTAGTATATCAAAGCCTCGCTTGAAACCAAAGCACAAAAAAGAGACCAGATTTTTAAAAACCACCGCCTTCGCCAGGTAAGATTTTCTGCTATTATATAGCTATGCCTAAAGTAACTTTAGTTCAAACTGTATTTAATGGGATGAAGTATATCCCTCAGTCTTTTGCCTCCATGGTGGCGCAGACTCACCCTGATGTAGAGATCATCGCTGTAATTAATGGTGATGAAGATAACGGCAAAGAATATATTCAGAAGCATTTTCCTCAGGTTAAACTCATAGAGCCAGGCGAGAACCTTAGATTCGTCCGAGGTCATAACTTAGTTTTTAGCTTAGATTCAGACACTGAGTTCTATCAGTTGGTGAATCAAGATTTAATTTTAGAACCAACACATGTAGAGGAGATGCTTAAGGCTTTTACAGATCCGCAAGTTGGCGCTGCGAATGGTAAGATCTATCAATATGATTTTACTGCGAATAAAAAGATAGATAAATTTGATACAACCGGGGTAGTAATTTCTAAAACAGGTCGGGCTAAGGCTCGTGGTCAACACGAAGTAGATACTGGACAGTATGATGACAAGCTAGATTTGATCGCGGTGGATGGCGCTGCGTGTATGTATCGCAGAAGTGCTCTGGAAAGCGTAAAATATTTACGACCTGACGGCAAGACGGAATATTTTGATTTAGACTTTGAAATGTACTGGGAAGATGTCGATCTCTCTTGGCGAATGGTTAACGCTGGTTGGAAATGTAAATACGTACCTAATGCAGTTGGCTACCATGGTCGTACTGCGGCTGCTAGTCCTGGTGGTTACAAAAAGGTGTGGGCGTTTATTAAATTCCATAGACAAATCCCACAATGGATTCGTGAGTTTAACTACAAGAACCACATCTTTATGTTTATAAAAAACTCGCCGCGATGGTATTGGCAATTTTTCGCGAGAGAATTTTTCTTAAACTGCTTCACAATTTTTTGGGAAACAAAAACTTATAAAATTTTGCCTTTAATGTTTAAACAGTTTAGATCAATCTGGATCAAGCGTAAGCACATACAAAAGACCCGCAAAATTTCTGTGGAAGACATGGAAAAATTATTTAGTTAAAATATTGAACGCATGAAACTCTCAATTATTATCCCACTATATAACTCGGCTAACGTAATAGAAGTGACTTTAGATGCTGTGTATTCATCTAAGGTTAGTTTTCCGTATGAAGTTATTATAGTAGATGACCTTTCACCAGATAACGGACCGCAATTAGTTAAAGAAAAATATTTAAGTAATCCAGAAATAGCGGCAAAGACTAAGTTGATTCTAAAACCAAAAAACGATGGCTTTGGCATCACTAATAACGTTGGAATGAAAGAAGCTAAAGGGGATTATATTTTACTTCTAAATTCAGATACAAAAGTTGACCCAGATAATTTCGAGACAATGGTTAGCTTTATGGAATCTAGACCAGATGTTGGTATAGCAACTTGTAAGCTAGTTTTAAAAAATGGGGAAATAGATAAACCTTCAAGGCGCAGCGAGCCAAACTTAGTTCGATCATTTTTTAGATTATTCGGTTTCCAAGCATTGTTCCCAAAACTTTTTGGTGCATATAACATGCTAAATAGTGATCCAAAAGTGGAGAGCGAGCTTGAGGCTTGTAGTGGAGCGTATATGATAATGCCTCGCAAAGTTTTTGAGATCACTGGTGGATTCGACGAACGATATTTTATGTATGCAGAAGACTTGGACTTATGTCGCGAAGTTAGGGAAGCGGGAATGAAGATTTGGTGGTATCCGAAAACAACGTGCATGCATTTCCGTGGACAGTCTACTAAGAAGACGCCGCAAAGACTACTCTATGCATTTTACGAGGCTAACTGGATTTACTATAAAAAATGGTACAGCAAGAAGTATTGGCATTTAATGGACTTGCCCGTGTACATAGCAAATTGGGGCTTGTACTATTTTAAGTCTTTGCAAAATTATTTCCGCAAAGAGAAGTACGTAAGCAAATCATAAGATTTTTCTAAAATAAAAAAGGCGAGAGGCTAATGTTAGCTTCTCGCTCTTTTGCTTTTATCCATAAAGTTCTAGGGTGGTTGGTTCGACTTGCGCTTGTCCTTTATATCTAGGTAAATCTTCAAGGCTCTGTCGCCCGAAAGGCCTGCTCTCGTCAGCCACTTGAACCCTTCGTTCGTATTGTCTCTCTCGAGATACTTGTATCCAAGAAATACTTCCGCGTTCGATAGATGCTCTTTTGAGATTGGATTGATGCCAATCTTTGCTTTTGTAATTAAATGGCTTAGAAGAGCATAAAAAGGTTTTTCGTTCTTCAAGGCCAAATCACTTTTAAACTTTGATCTGCCATCAGCGTTTGTCCAAATGTGATATATTTTCATCGAAGCATTAATAGCATCAGGTCGAGTTAATTCAGTGTCAATTATCTTCTGAGAAGCTTGCTCAATTTCTTGAGAATAATCAACTGTATTAAAATCCGCCGCGTTAGCTTTAGACTCTAAATCAATGAGAGCGCTGCGCATCAAGTTTGACTCGATGACAACTTGCGGTTCCGAAGCGAATGCTTTCTCTGACATCGCTACAGGTTGCATCACAGCCTGCGGCTTTATGTTTGGGTTAGCTTCGCGTGCAGAGCCTGATGGCGAGTGGTGATAGAAGGTTACCACCATCGTAATCAGTGCGATCACAACAAAAGCCGTAAATAGAATTCTTTTCATGTTTCCTCCACAAAAATTGAAAATTTAGAACAGTTTATACCACTATTTTCTATTTAGCGATATACATAGATCAAATTATGGCTTTCAAGCCTTTAAAAGTCAAGTTATAGGTTTAGATCTTTTTTTGGTATAATTTACTATATAGAAAAGCTACTCAGTTGACACAAACACAAAATATCAGTATAATAGCAAGTTAGTATTATTTGTAATAAATAGATAATCATATCTTATGCCTGACAAGAAAAATACAGTTGATCTTTCTGGGAACATAGCGGACCTGGAAAACTCTGCTCCTGAATTTAATGACACTCCAACTGAGCCTGAAGAAAAGGTTAAGAGTGCGACTGAAAGAACGATTTCATCTACCGATGAAATTCGCGACCTTTTGAATTTAGATGGCGACTCTACTCAGGAAGCCAAACAGGAAGAGAAGAACGATGTCGAAACAATTAATAATCTTGGCGACCTTCCTCCAGACTTACCATTCATGCGTGATTTAGAAACACCAGAAAAAGATCCAGTGGAGAACTTGAAAGCTGCTCCTGAGGCGCCGACTGGTTCAACTGGACCGCTATCTCAGTTGATGGGCCCTGCAAAAGAAAAGGGTGGGGAAGCCTACGCATTTTTCTTGTGGGCAATTAAAAGTGTTCTCCCATACATTGTTATCTTTGGTATCGGTTTGGGTCTTTACTTCTTTTACTTCAGTGACTTCTCTATTGATAAACTCTTTAACTCTAGTGATTTAACTATTGAGAACGTTGAAGTTGATAATAAAGATTTAGAAAAGCTGAAGAAAGATCAACAAGGTGCGTATACAGCTTGGATGAAGCAATTCTTCTTTGCCATTAATGACGACGCAATTATTTCGATGGATACGGATGTATCTGGTAACGGTTTAACAAACTTTGAAAAATATCTTTTGAATTTGAATCCGAAAGTTTACAGTACTCGCGGTAACAACACCGGAGATGGTGCATTGGTTTTGGAAGATACTAATCCGTGGACAGGAAAGCCATTTACTGATGAACAAAAAGAACTAGTTAATAAATATATCAACAAAGAATTAATTAGTAACAGAATCACTGCGGCTGCTCTTAGTCGTGGTGTAACTAAGTTCGCTCAGTACGTTAGTCCTGATTCACCTTACTACATTGATCCAGCAAACTTAGCTCAACTTTCTCAAAGCAATACTACTTCTGCACCATCCGAGATTGCTAGTAATGAAGCTGCAGCTCAAGCCGCTCAACAAGTTAGCGGAAATAATTCAGGTAACAATGCCTCTTTAAACTTAAATTCTGGATCACAAATTAATCAGAGCATAACTGCTAAGCTAGAAATTCCTGCAAACAACATTTCGGTTCCGTTGACTTGGACTAAGAATGTAAAAGATTTTGATAATGATTTGAAAAAAGGATTGGTGCATTATCCAGGAACAGCTTTGCCAGGGGAGATAGGTACTAGTTATATTTCTGGGCACTCTAGTGGC
>CAZSSN010000013.1:15753-16069 GCA_964609785.1 uncultured Candidatus Saccharibacteria bacterium
AGTATGCTGCTGATGATCAAGCTCAGTTTGTAAATACAGCCGATTCGATCGTCGCACTTTCTACTTGTTGGCCAGTCGGAACTACGGCTCGCCGCCTAGTTTTATTTGGAAAGCTTAGCCAAGTAGAACGCCAATAAAACGATTATATAAATCTTTAATAGCTAAAAATCAAAGAACCTTTCCACTAGGACAATAAAACGTGGAAAGGTTCTTTTGTTTTCGCCTAAAAATCGCTTAAATATAAGATAAAATTTGGTTGACCCAGGCCATATAAAAGAATAAGATTATAGGATTTACTAGTAAATACATACAGTAT
>CAZSSN010000014.1:0-9991 GCA_964609785.1 uncultured Candidatus Saccharibacteria bacterium
ATAATAAAACAACGCCTAGACGTTGTGTAAAAATCTAAAAACGAGTATTCATATATTAATTATTAAACACGCCCGTTACTTAGACTTACTGGGGGTTAAAGTTTAGTCTTCGGCCACTGCACCAACAACTTATTGATGGAGTGAACCAGGGGGCGCGTACGCCAGTAAGTAGGGGAATTATAGCGGTTTTCCTTATTTTTGGCAAGTATATAAAAAAGGGTTCTAGAAGACTTATAAATCTCCAGAACCCTGAAAGAAACCAGTTTACCTATCCATCCTAGTCAAAACCCTTCACAAGTTTCGATTTGTATTTAGAGCCATACTTTTTGAGAAGCTCAAGCTGCTGAATTAACGTAGGGAAGAAATCTTCCAATGATAAATCGTCTCGAACTGATATAGCTCCTTTAAAACCCGCCGAAGATATCTCGAAAAGAAAAGGGTGGTCCCAACTTCCAAGTGAAACCCTCACAGAAACATAGGATTTGTCACCTAGTTCCCTAGAGCCTTTAAAACTCAAGGTTAATTGATAACTACCACCTGGTTTTACATCTTGATCAACCAAACCCTTTTCTTGAAAATATTGAGGGATTACCCTCTCCACCAGAGCAAGGAAAAGTTGATTTGTAGCTGCAATTATCCTTTCACCATAAAGACCTGGGACCAAGATTGAGTGGCCAGGGGTAATGTTGCTCATAATTGTTCCTCCGAACTAACATATTTTACTTAAATCCATTATTAGGATTGGCTTAAATATAGGGAGTTTTGGCTGAAAAGTCAAGATTATAATGCATGGGTTTTTGTTGTCCGCCACCCCCAAAAATGCTATAATTTCCTTATGCAAATCCACTATTTCGGGCTTTCGAGCTTCAAAATTACGACCAAAGAAGCCGTTGTAATTACAGACCCATTTGATAAAGAATCTGGCCTTTTACCACCCCGTGGGGTGGCAGATATCATCATTCTTTCTGAAAAACTAAATAAACTATACTCTTCTACTTCTGGATTCGCTGGGGAACCTTTCTTAATTAATGACCCAGGCGATTACGATCTAAAAGGAGTGACAGTTACCGGCATCCCACTTAAGCAAGGTGGGGATGAGACCAAAGACGGAAAGCCTCGCTACGTCACTGCAGTCTTAATAGAAGCAGAAGATATGCGAATTCTAAACCTCACCCACATTCGCGAATTTACAATGAAGAGTGATGACTTAGAGTCCCTTGGTGAAATTGATATCTTAATTCTTCCAGTCGGTGGCAACAGTGTCATGACCGCAAAAGATGCTTCCAAGATTGCGCATGAGATTGAACCAAAGATTGTGATCCCATCTCACTATGCAACAGATGGCTTAGCTCTTCCATACGAAAAAGTTGATGGCTTCATCAAAGAAATGGGTGGCAAGTCAGAAAACATGGAAAAACTTTTGATAAAGAAAAAAGATTTACCAATGGATCAAATGAAAATTATTACTCTCGACGCTCTACGTTAAAAATATCCGCAAGGCATAAACAAAAAACATGAAGAAAATTATTGAAAACATTCGTAACAAACCAAGTCACCATATAGATAGAATTGTTTGGATCTGCGCGGCAATCGCTGCAGCCCTCCTCCTAGGTACTTGGTTAATCATTGGCAACGGTCATAAAAACAATGCGAATCAAAGTTTCTTCCAAACGTTTAATGAAGGAGTGGAAGATGGGAAGAATGTAATTCCTACAGAAATTGAATCAAATTTAAACACTCAACCTTAGTACCAGAAAAATCACTTAACCTACCACTATGCCAAAAGATGCAAAAGAAGAACTCAGTCAGAATATTGGAAAAATAAATCAGCGCTTCTTAGCTGATGAAATGCAAGAATCATTCTTGGATTACGCGATGACAGTTATTGTTGGTCGCGCTCTTCCAGATGTTCGTGATGGATTAAAACCTGTTCACCGCCGTATTCTTTACGCGATGCAAACTCTTGGCCTTCGCCACTCCGGAAAAACTCGTAAGTCAGCAACGGTTGTCGGTGAAGTTTTAGGTAAATATCATCCTCATGGCGATGTCGCTGTTTATGATTCCATGGTTCACATGGCGCAAGAATTTGCTATGCGCTACCCGCTAATTATTGGTCAGGGGAACTTTGGTTCTATGGATGGTGATGGCGCTGCTGCTATGCGTTACACAGAAGCGAAGATGTCCGCTCTAGCAGGGGAATTACTTGAAGATTTAGATAAAGATACCGTAGATTTCCGCGACAACTACGATGCGACCGAAAAAGAACCAAGTGTTCTTCCAGCTAAATTACCTCAGCTTTTACTAAACGGTAGCTTGGGAATCGCGGTTGGAATGGCTACTAATATTCCTCCGCACAACCTGACTGAAATTGTTAATGCCATCATAGCCATAATCGAAAATCCAGATGTAAGCATGGATGAATTGTCCGAAATAGTTACTGGGCCAGATTTCCCAACCGGTGGAATTATTTATGATCGCGCTGCAATTAAAGCTGCTTACTCAACAGGCAAAGGCAGCATCATTATGCGAGGTCGTACCGAGATTGAAGAAACCAAAACTGGTGCGAGCAGAATTTTAATTACTGAAATTCCTTATCAGGTTAACAAAGCGACTATGTTGCAAAGAATTGCTGACTTAGTGCGCGATAAAAAACTTGAGGGTATTAAGGACGTACGTGACGAAAGCGATAAAGACGGTGTGCGCGTGGTTGTAGATTTAAAGAAGGAAGCGCTTCCAAATAAAATCTTGAACCAACTATTTTCTTACACTCAATTACAAGAAACTTTCCACATGAATACTTTGGCTTTGGAAGAAGGAATCCAGCCACAGATCATGAACTTGAAGACGATTCTAGAAAACTACCTAAAGCACAGACAAACAGTTGTTCGCCGTCGTACCGCATTTGAATTACAACGTGCAAAAGATCGTGCTCATATTTTAGAAGGTTTGAAAACAGCGCTTGATCATATTGATGAAGTTATCAAAATTATTCGCGGCAGCGCAGATCGTCATGAAGCACAAGATAAGTTAATCAAGAAATTCAAACTTACAGAAATTCAAACTAACGCCATTCTTGATATGCGTTTGCAAACTCTTGCTGGTTTGGAACGAAAGAAGATTGAAGATGAACTTGCTGAAAAACTTAAATTGATTGCTGAGCTTGAAGGCATTCTAAGTTCTGTAAAAAAGATACTTGCAATCATTAAAGGTGAAGTTACAGACATCCGCGATAAGTTCGGTGATGAACGGCGCACTCAAATTGTTCCTCAAGGAATTGGCCAGTTCAACGCTGAAGACTTAATTCCAGAGAACAGTGTAATTATTTCTATTACGAAGTCTGGTTACATCAAACGTCAATCTCCAGATACTTACCGCTCACAAGTTCGTGGCGGTCGGGGAGTGATAGGTCAAAGCTTGAAAGAAGAAGATATTATCGAGTCTGTTCTTTCTGCTAGCACTCACGACGACATGATGTTCTTCACCAACAAAGGCCGCGTATTTGTTACTAAAGCTTATGACTTGCCTGATAGCTCAAGAACAAGCAAAGGCCAAGCTCTAGTAAACTTCCTACAACTCGGAAATGGTGAGTTTGCTACTGCTGTACTAGCACTTCCAAAGAAGAGTGAATCCAAGTATTTAGTAATGTCTACTCGCAGTGGTCTAGTGAAGAAAGTTGCGATAGAAGAATTTGCTAAAGTTCGCAAATCTGGAATGATCGCCATTGGCCTTAAAGGTGATGATGAGCTACGCTGGGTTGAGCCAAGCTCAGGCAACGACGAAGTCATGCTTTCTACTGAAGACGGCCAAGCAATCCGCTTTAAAGAAACTGATGTTCGTGCAATGGGCCGAAGTGCAGCTGGCGTGTCTGGAATCCGTTTGCGCAAGGAAGACCATGTAATTTCCATGGATGTCATAACCAAGAGCATGGAAGACCAAGCTCGCGACGTTCTAGTGGTTACTGAACATGGCCTAGGCAAGAAAACCCCGGTAAAGGACTACAAGATTCAAAAGCGTGGCGGTAGTGGAATCAAGACAGTGAAGATTACTCCAAAGACAGGTAAGATTGTCTCCATGAGTATTATTTCTCCTGAAGAAGCTGATACAAAAGACTTGCTGATTATTTCTAAGCAAGGACAAACAATTAAAACTCCAATAAAAACTATTTCTACTTTAGGACGTGCTACTCAAGGCGTTAAAGTAATGAGGCTTGGCGACGGTGACACCGTAGCAAGTGCAACAGTAGTTTAAAAATAAAAAAAGCGCGCCAATGTAACCGGCGCGTTTTTTTATTTATTGCCTAACTCTGGGAACAGAGGAAGATACATATCGTCCTCTAGTGGGATAACAAGTTCTTGCGGGTCTACTTTCTCACAATATTCTAGATCAATGTCAGTGATAATTGCTAAAGGCTGCATTTCATTACCTTCTCCCATTTCGAAAACAGCAGCAGTTGCCAAGCTATCGGCTATGTTAACCTGCACAAACTTGAAAGGACGATTAAATATATCTACTTGTTCTCTGTAATCTTTAATTCCTCGAAACCCTGCATACCCTAATGCGACTCCTGTAACTCCTGCTCTAAACGGTGCAGTTCGACTATCGGTAATTAAAATTCCTAAATTCTGCAAACTATATTTTTTACGCAGCTCTTGATACAAATACTCCGCTGACTTATAACTATTCTCTGGCAATAAAATTAGTTTGCCGTCGGCGTTAGATTCATCAATCCCTGCAGAAGCCATTATCATTCCATCCTTTACAGTTAGCCAGACATGTTTAGTCTGGATAGCAATTTCACTCTCTTGCTTAATTATTCTTTCTTTAGTCGCTTTATCTGATTCATTTACAGTTCTATTTTCTGCCAGTGCAACAATTTTTGATGTCACGACCAGAATAGAACCTTCTTCCAAACTTGGAATATTATCTTCGATAAAAGAAACTAGGTCTTGCCCCTCTTTGAATACTTTGGTTTTTATAGGTAATATATTCATTATTGGATCGTTCTCTTAAGAGTCTTAGTGGGTATATATTAGCACAGGGTTAAGATTAGGCAAATATACAACCTGTTGCTCCAGTCGTCATAATTCCCTATAATACCTAAGTAATTGAATAAATATGCGCGTGTAGCTCAGCTGGTTAGAGCACAAAGCTTATACCTTTGCGGTCCCTGGTTCGAATCCAGGCACGCGCACCACGAAAAACATGAACCCTGAAATTGATAAAGAGAAGCAGCAAGAAATCTTTGAAGATAAATACGAATCCAAGTTAGGGATTACGTATGGAGACTGGATGGAATCAGCACCGCAAACAGAAACCGAAGCCTACGCTTTTTGCCAAGCATTAGATGAAGAGTTGAAAGCTACGTATGACGAATGGTTTAACGCAACAGGCAATGAACGAGAAGAACTTTCTGATTACCGAGACAAACTAAAACTCGAGTACGATATTATCGAAGAATTATTTGGCCTTGAACTAAAAGATCGCTAGTCCAAACTTTTACATAAACTTATGTTATACATTGTTCCGACACCCTTAGGGAATTTAGGAGATATCACAACACGCGCGCAGGAGCAATTAAGCTCGTGCGATTTTATTATTGCTGAGAATCCTCTTACTACTGGAAAGTTAATAAAACTTCTTGGTCTTCCAAAAAAACCAATTGTACAATTTGCAGATCATAACGAAAGATTAGTTACAGAAAAGTATATCGCGCGCCTTTCAACAGAGACTGCTTGCTTGGTAAGCGATGCAGGCACTCCGGGAATTTCTGATCCCGGTTTCCGTTTGGTCCGCGCGGCACGTGAGGCTAACATTGAAGTAGTTGCACTACCTGGGGCGAATGCAGCGACTACAGCTTTATCTGCATCAGGACTACCTACCGACAGATACATGTTCGCAGGATTCTTTGCGAAGACTGAACATAAAGTTGTTGAGCTCATTAATCAAGCTAAGGTCGCAGAGGCAACATTAATAACTTACGAGTCCCCACAACGCATCGTTAAAACTTTACAATATATAGAGAAGAGTTTCCCAGAAGTGAATTGTGTTGTTGCCCGCGAGCTAACAAAGATGCATGAAGAATACATTGCGGGCACACCAACAGAGATTCTTGAGAAACTAAAAACCAAGCAAAGCATAAAAGGGGAGATCACCTTTTTACTATCATTTAAGAAATAATTAGAGTTAATATATAGAGCAAATGTCCGGACATTCAAAATGGTCAACAATTAAACGTCAAAAAGGGGCTGCTGATGCTAAGAAAGGCGCTATTTTTGGCAAGCTTTCCAAGAAAATCTCCGTAGCCGTCAAAGAAGGCAATAGCGGTGATCCTGCTCTAAACTTTCGCCTTCGCCTAGAAATTGATAAAGCCCGCGCTCTTTCGATGCCGAACGACAACATAGAACGCGCTATTAAGAAGGGATTGGGCCAAGATGGTAGCGCAGCCCTCGAAGAGGCTGTTTACGAAGGATATGGTCCTGGGGGATCAGCTTTCCTCATTGAGGCCATAACTGACAGTAAAAACCGCACTGTGCAAAATATCAAGACTGTATTTATGCGCAATAACGGCAATCTTGGAGCTCAAGGTAGCGTAGCTTGGCAGTTTAAGAAAAATGAGGAGACAGGCGAGTTGGAAAGCACCATGCCTTTAGAGCTAAGCGATGAAGATTTAGAGAAAGCTGAGAAACTTTACAGCGCTCTCGAAGATGATGACGACGTAACTGCAGTGTTTACAAATATTAGCTAGAAACAAAATGATTTATTTAGGAATTGACCCAGGAACCGCCACTACAGGTTTTGGAATTATCAGGAAAATTACTGGTGGGTCAAAAAACAAGAGTCATCAGGAATATGAAATTTTAGAATTTGGAGTCATTAGCACAAGTAAGGATGATTCTGATTCTCAGCGATTACAAATTCTTTTTGAAGATCTAAGCGCGGTTATAAAAAAACATAAACCAGATTGTGCAGGAATTGAAAAACTTTTCTTCCAAAATAATCAGCGGACTGTAATGACTGTCTCTCAAGCAAGAGGTGTTGCGCTCCTAGCGCTCAATCAAGCCAAGCTACCCATTTATGAATTCACACCTTTGCAAGTAAAAAGTACTTTGTGTGGTTACGGGAAAGCTGACAAAAAACAAGTTCAGCGAATGGTACAACAAACTTTCAAATTAAAAAGTATTCCGAAGCCAGATGACGCAGCTGATGCATTAGCAATCGCACTTTGCGCCGCAGTGTGGAAAAAATAACTGCCACAATTTTCTTAAAACCTTGATAAAGTTTTAGTTTTTTGCCCTGGACAAAGTCTTCTCTGCGTGTTACAATTGGTTCAACAGTTCAGCGAATGCTAACTGCCTTTTTATTCGCTAATGTCTCTGCCCAGCATAGCTTGGCACAGATAGGAGAACAAATATGTTCTTAGACGAAAACGACGATACAACTGCTTCTGATTCTACAGAAGAAGTTACTACACCTACTGAAGGTGCTGAAGTTGAAGCTCCAGCTGAAACAGAAGCTCCTGCAGAAGAAGCTATGTAAAATAAAACCCTCAATTCGTTGAGGGTTTTATTTTACATCTATATAGTTTTATCGGTACCAATTATATAATTTTCACAAACTTTCTCTTTCCAACCTGCAGTGTCAGGTTGTTTTTTTTGCCTATTTCTATTAGGCCGTCTGGAAAATCTGGGTTGCCTTTAACTGCGGGTTCTAGCTTTTTTTGATTTATCTTAACCCCGCCCTGAGATAGCAATCTCCGTGCCTCGCTCTTGCTGTCAACCAATTTCACCATCAATAGTAATTCTTCAAACGTATATTTACCAACTTTAACTTTAATTTCTGGAATATCAGTTGGTAATTCTTTTTTACTAAATTGTGATACAAAGTTTTCTTGTGCTTTACGCGCTTCATCAGCACCATGATACTGTTCAACAATTGCGTGCGCTAAAATTAATTTCTGATCACGTGGATTGCTGTAGCTCTTTTTCATTTCTTCCATGTGTTGCCATAAAGTATTTGTGGCAAGAGTGAAGTACCTATCCATTAACTTGTCATCAATAGACATAACTTTTCCAAACATTAAATTCGGTTCATCATCTAAGTTAATTGTATTTCCCCAAGAAGATGACATCTTGCGCCCGTCAGTTCCTTCAAGCAACTCCATCATCAAAACATCTTGAGGTTCTTGGCCGTAAACTTGTTGGATGGTGCGACCTGCTAACAAATTAAATCTTTGGTCTGTTCCACCAAGTTCTACATCGGCTTTAACTTCTACGCTATCGTAGCCTTGCATAAGAGGGTAGAGGAGTTCGCGAACACTAACTCGTTTCCCGGCTTTCAAGCGCTTAGCAATATTATCGCGTGCAGAAAATTCATGCAGACCAAACATGTTTGCCAAGTGCCCAATTTCCGCAAAACCTAATTTCTTTAACCAAGTAGAGTTGTAATGGAATTCAGTTTTATCTTTATCTAAAATTTTATAAGCTTGATCCAAATATGTTTTAACATTCTTAGAGATTTCTTCTTCTGTTAGCATTGGGCGTTCAGCGTCTTTGTCTGAAGTGTCGCCAATCTGACCAGTGAAGTCACCAATAATAAATACCACCTGATGACCTAAATCCTGGAAAGCGCGAAGCTTCCATAAAACCACTGCACGGCCAATATGGATGTTAGGGCTAGTTGGATCGATCCCAAGTTTTACACGAAGCTTTTTCTTTCCAGCCAACTTTTTCTCTAGACTCTTGCTATGGATAATCTCTTCCACGCCTCGTTGCAAGATACTGCGGATTTTTTCGTCTTTTGTCATACGTTTAAACTTATTTTAAGATAGTTTTCAGGAACTTTTGATAGGTTACTAATGTGTATTTAGACCGTATAAATATAGTAAGAGTATACCATATTTCCATTAATGCTATAAAATCAGTATAATAAATATATGAAAATTTATAACTATCAAAATCAACCAAAAAAATCTGCAAGTGCAGATTCAGGTTCTAAGACTGCTACCAAAAGTAGTGGACCTAGAACGAAGTTCTCTTTTAAAAATTGGCGTGGCTGGCTTGCCGACCTGCCCTGGAATAGGATTGGCACTTGGACCTTCCGCATCGCCGCTGCGGGAGTATTGTTCATAGCCTTTCTTTTTATTTATTACAGTCGTTCATTACCGGATCCGAACCGTCTATTGGGTAGAAACGTCCCTGAAAGCACTAAAATCTATGCCAAAGATGAAACCCTACTTTATGAAGTGCATGGGGAATTTAAACGAACACTGGTTAACCTTGACCAAATCAACCAAAATCTGAAGAACGCCACAATCGTAGCGGAAGATAGAAATTTCTATAACCATGCTGGGATTTCTATTACTGGACTGGCACGTTCGATTGTTATCGACATTATATATAGAGAGAAGCGCCAAGGTGGTTCTACTATTACTCAACAGTTCGTTAAGAACGCAATGCTAACGAACGACAAATCTTTCATTCGTAAAGCTAAGGAAATAATTTTATCGATTGAACTTGAAGCCCGCTTCAGTAAAGATGAAATCTTCAAAATGTACTTGAATGAAATTCCTTATGGTCGTAACGCATACGGGATTGAAGCTGCTGCTCAAACATACTTTAACAAGCGCGCCGCTGATTTAAGTATTGCTGAAAGTGCTTACTTGGCTGCTTTGCCTCAAGCGCCTTCCTATTACAACCCAAGCGGTCCAAACTTTGATGCACTCCAAGCAAGACAACAGTACATCTTAGAGCAAATGAAAGAGTTGAAGTATATTACCGAAGATCAACTCAATGAAGCTAAAAATGAAAAGGTTGTATTTGAAACAATTAAAAACTCAATCGTTGCTCCTCACTTTGTTCAGTATGTAGAAGCGTACTTAACAGAAAAGTTTGGCGAACAATCTTTGCAAGAAGGGGGGATGAAAGTTTACACAACCCTAGATCCTAGGCTACAAGAAATTGCTGAAAAAGCTGTTGCTGATGGTGCTGCCAAA
>CAZSSN010000014.1:10002-12009 GCA_964609785.1 uncultured Candidatus Saccharibacteria bacterium
TCTTCAGGCGGCTACAACGCAGCCCTAGTAGCAATTGACCCTAAAACCGGGCAAATCCTTGCTATGGTTGGAAGTAAAGATTATTTTGGCGAAAACTTCCCGAAAGACTGTAACCCAAAAACTTGTCTATTCTCTCCAAACGTAAACATCGCTACTACACTTCAACAACCAGGATCAAGTTTTAAACCTTACGCATACGTAACAGCTTTTGGAAAAGACTTTAAATACTCTCCAGCAAGCATGTTAGTAGATGTTAAAACTGACTTCGGTGGTGGATACTCTCCAAATAACTTCAACCTAGCATCAAATGGTCCAGTTTCTATGCGCAAAGCATTAGCAGGTAGTTTGAACATTGCTGCAGTAAAAGCCATTGCACTTGTAGGTCCTGAAAAAGTTATTGAGACTGCGCGTAGCTTAGGTATTAATTCTGAATTCAAAGATTGTGGTCTTTCACTGGTACTAGGTGGTTGCGATATTACATTGTTAGACCACACAGCTGCCTATGCTGCTCTAGCGAACAAAGGTAACAAGAGCGAGAAGACTGCCATCTTAAAAATTGTTTCTCAAGAAGGTGATATTTTAGAAGAGTACAAAGAAAAGCGAGAGCAAGTACTTGATGAACAAGCCGTGTATTCTTTAACTCACATAATGTCGGATAACAGCGCACGTTCTTATGTGTTCGGTTCTAACTCACCATTGCAATTAGGCAACCGTCCCGTGGCTGCTAAGACTGGTACCACTCAAGATTTCCGTGACGGCTGGACAATGGGCTTCACCCCATCGCTTGCTGCTGGAGTATGGACCGGGAACAACAACAACACTCCAATGAAGAGAGACGCGGTGGTTATGGCAGGGCCAATTTGGAATCAGTTCATGAAAGCCGCTTTGGCTGATACTCCAATCGAACAGTTTGAGCGCCCATCCGGAATTAAAGAAGTTGCCGTGGATGCAGTTTCGGGGAAACTTCCAACACAATACACCCCACAAACTCGCACAGAAATATTTGCTGATTATGCTGTGCCGAAAGACTACGATGATGTTCACATCGCAGCTCCAGATGGTTGGGTCTCACCAACTATGCAAGATCCAAATAATCCTAACTCTACAGTTGCGAGCTTACCTGCTGGGGTCTGTAGAACTCTTCATAGCGAGAGACGTGATACCCCAAGCTGGGAAAACCCTGTAATTGCTTATGGTCGCGCTAATGGATATTGCTACCCTGGGGAACAGCAACAATCAACTGAAAAAGTTCAAATTATTTCGCCAGCTGATGATAGTGTTATAACTGATACACCAGTAACTGTAATGATTAGCGCGGAAGGAGATAATATATCGCGTGTAGAAGTCTCTCTTGATGGAGAGTTTGTCGAAAGTACTGACGTATCGCCTTATAGAGTTAGGTTAAACAAAAAGTATAACGACGGCTCCCACACTATTACTGCAAAAGTGATCTACAACGACAACAGCTCAGCAACAGATAGTGTAAGTGTCCAGTACGCTTTAGATGGAGGCTTGGAGATGTCCGTCTCAGGAAGTGGAGATAACTTCCCATTGGATCTCAGCGCTGAAGGGCCAGCTGAATACGATAAAGTCACATTCTACGCTCAATCTGGAGCGAAGGTTATACGATTAGGAGATGGATCAGTTTCAAAGACTGGTAGCAACTACACTTATTCCTACACATGGAATAGTCCACCTGACCCAGGTTCATATAGTGTATATGCAAGATCTGAAACAGGGGTAACTAGCGAAAAGGTTCCTGTCACTGTTCCTTAAAACAATAGCTTATTAAAAAACACCTCCCAATTGGGAGGTGTTTTTTTTATTTGAAATGTATTTTATATATCTCTAGATCGACATTTTAATGTATCGAGTTGGTTCGACTCCCAAACTTTCTGTAGTCACTTGAGGGAATTGATCTTGAATGTACATGTGCACGAACTTGCGTTCATACTTTGGCATTGCCGGAAGGCTAACTGTATTGCCACTGCGCTTCATCTCATCAAC
>CAZSSN010000014.1:12019-15827 GCA_964609785.1 uncultured Candidatus Saccharibacteria bacterium
TTTGTTTAATGTGATACTGGCGCTTCTTTTTGTAATCATCAACATCAACAGAGAAATAAACACGGCTATCTTCTTCAGACTCTTCACGCTTACTGTTTAGCTGCCTTGCCACCATCGCATGAATAATGTGCTCTAAGGAATACAGTGTATTGCCCTGATGGCCGATTAACATTTTCGCATCACGGCTGCGAATATTGAATACTAAACCATCAGCTAAACTGTCTTCATACTCAATCTGCGCCTCAATGCCGGCGCGCTGCAACACTTCGCGAATAGTGTTTTGAATATATTCAATTATCTGATGATCTGCCATTTTAAAACCTTTCTTTAAACTTCTTTAGCAGTAATTACAATTTCTTTTGGAACATGCGTGCTGTTAAAGTAGTATTGTTGTCCTACTGCGAATAGAGTAGTAACTATCCAATAAAGTGGTAATCCAGCTGGTAGCTTCCAAGCGATGTAAACTGATACCAAAGGTAAGATGTACATTGTCGGGATACTCATTGCTTTCATAGTTGGGTCCATGCCTTCAGTATTTTGGCTCTTAGTAATCAACCACGACTGCCAGAACTGAACTAGCCCAGCGATTATAGCGAAAACGATGTTTGGAGTTGCTAGGTCTACCAACCCAAACAGTGTTGAGTTTAACATCCCTGGATTAGTAACAAATGAATACAAGCCGTCTAAGTTGCCCTTTAGGGCTTTATCGAAAACCTGATACAACGCAATTAAGATCGGAAGTTGAATTAGTAAAGGCAAACAAGATGAGAACGGGTTGATGTTGTGTTCTTTGTATAATTCTGTAATTGCTTTTGTTTGTTCAGCTCTATCATCTTTATGTTTTTCGCGAAGCTGAGCAATTTTTGGCTGAAGCACGCTCATCTCTTTTTGACCCTTCAATGACTTGTGCATGAAAGGAGCAAGAATTAGACGAATCGCTATTGTGATTAGAATAATTACCACCCCAATGTCTTGGCCAGGGATGACGTTGTATAAACCAACTAATAAGTTAAGAATTGGTTCGTAGATAGCTTGTGTGTAGATGTTTATTAAAAAATTAAGCATAGTATTTGTTTAAGTTGTACTGTCTCATTATAGTTTAGTGGCGGGATCTGCGCCAGGCTGGGCGAATGGATTACATCGCAGTATTCGCCATGCGGCTTTTGCACTGCCTTTTACTACTCCATGGGCATTTAATGCATCAATAGCATATTGGCTGCAAGTCGGTTGATAGCGACAATACCCATATGGCCATCTTGCTCTGAAAATCCCATGATCGGGGGACAATGTCTTTTGATATATTTTAATAGTGAAAATTAATATTTGTTTCATCGTTCTGTGTTATATGGGTTTATTTCAAAGTCTTACTAGCCATTAGACCTTTGCGGATCTGCTCGCGTAATTCTGCTGAGGTGATCTTCATTGCGCTAGGCTTAACTAAAATTGCATAGCTACCGGGTTTGAATTTTAATATATCGAGTCTAATGGTTTCTCTAATAACTCTCTTCAAACGGTTGCGATCTACTGCTTTTTTCGAGACCTTAACAGATACGACCACAGTTACTTTAGCCGGCTCTGTCCCTGGCAATGTTTTTAGTACAAAGTAGGGATTAAAAAAACCCCGCCCTCGGGCTGTTGTCTTTTTAACTTCAGCTGACTTCGAGAGGCGGTGTTTTTGGGAAAGCATATAAATCGATGGTTTAAACAGTTAGTTTAGCGCGACCTTTCAATCTACGTCGGGCAAGTACTGCGCGTCCTGTACGGGTTAGCATTCTTTGCATGAATCCATGGACTCGTTTTCTCTTTTTAACTTTTGGCTGATAAGTACGTTTCATTAATCGGGCGTTAATTAGTCTATTTCTTGTGTAATTATACTGAAGTGGCCGACTAAAGTCAATGATTATGGCAGTTATTTGACAAAAAAATCGCATTTTTCTCAAAAACCCCTTAATTTTTTATAAATTCCCAGCTTAAGCACAATCTATCCACACGTTGTTAACAGCGAAAAAGGAAAGTGGCTTATATAAGCCATGAATATGGCAATTTTGCATGTTGATAACTTCGCTGTTAGAATGAATTATCTGGCAAATTTCTTCCGAAAAACTCAAAGAAACAAAGAAAATAATGACTAATCAACAACTCTGGCAAGCAATCATAGGTGATCTAGAAGTTAGCTTAAGTAAAGCTAATTTTAATACTTGGTTCAAAAACACAGGAATTATTGAAAAAGCTGAGGATTATATAGTAGTCGGAGTGCCTAGCAACTTCACTAGAGATTGGATCTCCGATAAATATCACGCAACCATGCTTAAGGCTCTAAAGTCTATTGCCCCAGAAGTGAAGGTTATTAAGTACTATGTGGGCCATTTTAAGGCAGATAACGCTACTCAGCCTTCATTAATGGACTCTGCAGCAAACACCCCCCCTCAAGAAGAACAGAAGCAACAAGAAAACCTTAATCCTGGCCAAAAAAGCACTGCCCCGACTAAAACAGGTGGACTTAACCCCCAATATACCTTTGATACATTCGTTGTAGGACAAAATAGCGAACTTGCTTATGCCGCTAGTACCGCAGTGGCCAAAACTCCTGGCTCTCAATATAACCCTTTATTCATTTATGGTGGGGTTGGACTAGGTAAAACTCATTTAATGCATGCGGTTGGTAATCAAATTCAAAAATCTGATCCAAACCTAAAGATTTTGTATGTAACTAGTGAAAAGTTTACAAATGACTATGTTGCAGCGCTTGGACAAAAGAGAATGGATAGTTTCAAAGCTCTTTACCGCAATGTGGATATGCTGTTGGTAGATGATATTCAATTCATCGCGGGAAAAGAACAGACTCAAGAAGTATTCTTCCACACATTCAACGAATTAAGAGATAAAGGCAAGCAAATCATCCTTACTGCTGACCGCTTACCAAAAGATATCCCTGCAATTGAACAACGTTTAGTATCAAGATTTGAATGGGGGATGGTAGCAGATATTAGTGCTCCTAACCTTGAGACTAGAATTGCCATCCTTCAGACGAAGCTTGGTAAAAAAGGTGTGGAGGTTTCTAAAGAGATTACAGAATTCATTGCTGAGAACGTTGTAAACAACATTAGAGAATTAGAAGGCGCTTTAAACAAGCTCTTAATCTATCAGCAAATAGAGAATAAACCTCTTACCCTAGATCAAGCCAAGAATATTCTCGCAAGCATTGTTAGTGCAAAGAAGAAAGCTGTGACTCTATCTAAAATCGCTGAATCTGTTGCTAACTTTTACAGCATTACCATGGAAGACCTACTAAAACAGTCGAGGCGTAAAGAGTACGTAAAACCTAGGCAAACAGCCATGTATTTGGCTCGTAAAGAGCTTGGGAGCTCATTCCCATCCATTGGTGAGTTCTTTGGGGGAAGAGATCATACAACTGTTATGCATGGTGTAGAAAAAGTTGAGAAAGCCGTGACCGCAAACGATGGAATAAAGCAGGAAATGGAATTGATCTTAGAAAAGATATACAACTAACTTACTAAAAAACCGTTCATAAGATGTTCACAACTCATGTATAACTTTAGAATAAATTCAGGATAACTTTATACTTGTGCACAGCTGTTATGACTAAACCTACTTTATCAACATTTTAGAAAAACTTTATCAAGACTTTATCTAGCTAAAAGTAATGACTTACTAACACCCAAAAATAAATTAAACCATGTTAGTTAAAACCGAAACCGACTAGAAGTTAGTACTTATCCCGTAATCCCCAGTCCTTATTACTATGTATTATCTTTCTTTAAAGAATAAATAAATACAATAATGAAAA